>JAGPBO010000039.1 GCA_018063305.1 Cyclobacteriaceae bacterium | reverse complement strand
ATTCACGGAACTGAGCCTGATCAAGTTTTAAAGTTCCAGCTACTTTCTTCATTGATTTAATCTGGGCATTACCCCCTACGCGTGATACCGAAATACCCACGTTAATAGCAGGACGAATACCTGAGTTGAACAAGTTCGTCTCCAGGAATATCTGTCCGTCAGTAATAGAAATAACGTTGGTAGGAATATAAGCCGAAACATCATTCGCCTGTGTTTCGATAATAGGAAGTGCCGTTAGCGAACCTCCCCCCTTTACAATGCCTTTCAATGATGGCGGCAAGTCGTTCATGTTACTTGCGATCTCATCGTTGTTGATAACTTTTGCAGCACGCTCCAACAAACGTGAGTGCAAATAGAACACATCACCCGGATAAGCTTCGCGGCCCGGAGGTCTTCTTAAGAGCAAAGAAACTTCGCGATAAGCAACGGCTTGTTTCGACAAGTCATCATAAATAACCAATGCCGGACGACCCGTATCTCGGAAGAACTCACCAATAGCTGCTCCGGTAAACGGTGCGAAGAATTGCATAGGTGCAGGATCTGCTGCCGATGCGCAAACAATAACTGTATATTTTAAGGCACCCGCTTTCTCCAAAGTTGCAGCAACACCTGCTACGGTAGAAGCTTTCTGTCCAATAGCAACATAAATACAATAAACCGGCTCGCCTTTTTCGTAGAATTCTTTTTGGTTGATAATCGCGTCAATAGCCACTGCAGTTTTTCCAGTCTGACGATCGCCTATGATCAACTCGCGTTGGCCACGGCCAATAGGAATCATTGCATCAATCGCTTTGATGCCCGTTTGTAACGGTTCGTTTACTGGCTGACGGAAAATTACACCCGGAGCTTTGCGCTCTAATGGCATTTCGTAAAGCTCACCGTCTATCGGTCCCTTACCATCGATTGGCTGAGCCAAGGTGTCAACGACACGGCCTAATAAACCTTCACCAACCTTTACAGAGGCAATCAGACCGGTACGCTTAACTGTTGCGCCTTCTTTAATCCCTTGTCCATCACCCAACAATACGGCTCCCACGTTGTCCTCTTCGAGATTTAGAACAAGTGCTTTAAGTCCATTTTCAAATTCAATAAGCTCACCCGCCTGTGCTTTGGTAAGTCCATAAACACGCGCAACCCCGTCACCAATGGTTAACACAGTGCCTACTTCTTCTAATTGAGCATCGGTACGTGATTGCGATAGTTGTTCTCTCAATATTGCTGATACTTCTTCGGGTCTGATTTCTGCCATAACTTATTCGTTAATCGTTTGTTCTTTTCGGATATTAAAATTCTTTTACAAAAGGATTGTGAGAAAACTGTTGTTTCAAGTGCCTCAATTTTGATTTGATAGACGCATCGATTTGACGATCTTCTACATTCAAAACAAAACCACCTAGCAAGCCGGGGTCTACATTTTCTATCAATTCAATTTTTGTTTTGTTGCTTAGTTGTTTTACCACCGCTTCAATCTCTGCACGTAATGCAGCATCCATAGGCACCGTAGTGGTTACCGTTGCTTTACCAATTCCTTTATAGGCATTGTATTCTACATGAAATTCTTTGGCAATAGCGGGCAATAACGGCTCTCGATTTTTGCGGGTAAGAATATCTATAACATCAAAGGTGAGTGGGTTTACTCTACCCTTAAATAATTTTTCTAAAACGTTCTTCTTTTTTTCATGTCGGATGATCGGGCTGCGCAGCATATTCACGAAATCACGGTTGCTGGCACAAACTCTGTCAAACATGCTCATGTCTTCGTTCACTTCTTCCAATACCCCACGCTCCACTGCCAATCCTAGCAAGGACTTAACATATCTGGAGGCTACCCGTGCGTCTGCCATGGATTAGTTAAGTTTTAAATCTTTGATGAACGTGTTTGCCAATTCCTTCTGCGCTTTATCGTCAGACAGGTTTTTCTTGATAAGCTTTTCAGCAATCTCAAGGGAGAACATGGCCACCTGTTCTTTCACATCGCGAAGGGCTGCATTCTTTTCAGTTTGAATAATTGCCTTTGCGTCTTCGATCAAACGATCTGCATTCTTCTTTGCATCTGCTTGCGCCTGTTCGTGAATTCTGTTACCCGCATCGCGCGCATCGCGTAAAATTTTATCGCGTTCTTCACGGGTCTCACGCAAAAGTATTTCATTGTCTGCTTTCAAGCTGGCCATTTCCTTTTTGGCACTCTCAGCCGAATCCAACGCTTGTTGGATTGATTCTTCTCTTTCTTTCAGTGAGTTGAGAATAGGCTTCCAGGCAAACTTCGCCAGCATGAAAAACAAGCCGAGGAAAATTACTAACTGCCAAATGACAAGGCCTGACTCGGGTAATAGCAAATCCATATTCTAAATAATTAAGTCGAGTTACTTTCTGTAAACCATTTAAAAAAAACTGCCTCAGCCCATTGCTGAGGCAAGTTTTTTTACACCTTAGCGTTTGTTGCTACAATGAAGGCGATAACCAACGCGAAAAGCGCAGCCACCTCAATCAATGCCGCAATAATAAGCATCGCATTTTGGATTTTGCCTGAAGCTTCTGGCTGACGAGCCATACCTTCCATAGCAGAACCACCAATACGGCCGATACCAATTCCAGCGCCAATTGCAGCCAGACCAGCACCAATACCTGCGCCCATTACTGCCAGATAGATGTCTAAAAGAACGGTTAACATATTATGATTTATTTAAGTGAAACAAGCCCTCCGACTTTAGCCGCAGGGATATCTTTAATTCTTTTTAATGATGCTCAGGTTCTTGCACGGCCATACCTATGTATAGCGATGAGAACATAGCAAACACGTACGCTTGAATGGCTGCTACCAGCAACTCAATCAAATTAATAAACATAGACATCAATGACGCTCCAATCCCAACAGCAATACTTTTAAAAATAAACGTAAGGCAGATAATCCCTAAGATCACAATGTGGCCCGCAGTGATGGCCACAAACAAACGAATCATCAATGAAAATGGCTTCGTAAAAAGGCCTACTATTTCTACTGGCAAAATAACTGTCCGTAGCCAAAGCGGCACACCGGGTGTCCAAAACACGTGCCCCCAGTATCCTTTGTTACCACTAAATGTTGTGATTAAAAATGTTAACACGGCAAGGGTCATCGTAACGGCAATGTTTCCCGTAAGGTTAGCGGCTCCGGGTAGAAGGCCTAATAGGTTTCCAAATAAAATAAAGAAGAACAGCGTGAGTATGTAAGGCAAATACTTCTCGTACTTAGGGCCAATGTTTGGTTTTACAATTTCATCGCGAACAAAAATAATCACCGGCTCAAAGAATGATTGAATTCCTTTGGGCGACCTTCCCTTATTCGTTTTAGCGCCTTTAGCAACCGATCCGAAAATAAACAGGAGAAGTCCTGAGGTGATTAACAGCATCAGCACATTCTTGGTTATGGAAAGGTCGAATACGGGTTTGCCCGATTCGGCAATCGTAATGTGATTATGTTCTAATTTATAGCCGTTGTAGTCTACTTCTTTATGATGATCATAAAAGTTGCTAGACATAAAAATATCCAATCCCTTTTCCTCGGAATAAACAATGACGGGAAGCGGGATTACTAACCAATCGGCTATGTGCCATTGGTGATTGTCCTTTACGTGTTCCAAAATTACCTTGCTGGCATTGAAGGGCTCGGACTCTTTATGGCCTTCTTCTTCTGAAGCTAAAACGGGCGTAAAAGCACTCGCTAAAACAATCAAAAAAAGGGCTAAAAACGTTGATTTTGAATCAAAAAACAGCTTATTCATTAGTATCGGAACAAAGGCTTTTATTTGGACTGCAAAAGTATCAATTATCCATTCTCAAAAAAATTGTTTTCCCCGAATTTTGGCTAATAATCTGCCTGCTTAAAAAGGATTCTTAGCCGTTGCCCTTCCGCATCAATACGAAGACCTCAACCAGGGTAAATAGCAAATAGGTGAGTAGAAATAATCCAACGTTGCCCCTTATTTCAGTCGGAGATTTCCAGATCAGAAAGAAAACAAAAGCCAGCCCAACCAGCATTTTCAGGATTATTGATATAAGATAGAACTGAACAAACGACTGAGGTTGTTTCTGCCTTAATAAAAAGAGGTTGTAGGTGATTATTCCTGTGAAGGCAAATCCAAAAAAAATAACTTCGCTCCAAAATAAAGGTAACACCCACCAGCTTAGTGCCGACCCAATCCAGCAAGTAAACCCAACAAGCAAGGCTACACCTGAAAGACTAAGAAAAAAGCGAGCCACCAGCTAGTCTTTGTTAAGAGTTCGATAAAGTTGAACCATGAGCCCACCAAATAGGAGAAATACGAAAGTGATCAGGAAGACAGGGAATTTAAGATTTAAATATTGATCTAGCTTTTGACCCAACCACGCGCCCACCCCAAGTGTGACTACCATCTGCACCCCCAAGCTGCTATATTTAATTAGAGAGGCGGGTTGCTTTTTCTTTTCATTCATGGAAACTGGTTACCGGTTACTAGTCACCCGTAACCCTGTTAATTGGCGCGAACTTCTTCCGGGCGAAGAGCATGCATACCATTCGATTCGCCAATCTTTATTTCTTTAATAATCGCCCCCATCTTACAACTTCCGTTGAAGGTGGCACCGGGCTCAACCACCAGTTTACCAGTAATGATATCGCCATGGATTTTAGCCGTAGCTTTCAAAATCAACAACTCTGAAATTTCTAATTTGCCCTTTACTTCGCCTTCAATATCTGCATTTTGAGCAATGATATTTCCCTCTACATGGCTTGAATGCCCCAGAGCAATTTTTGATTTAGATTTTATGCTTCCTAATACTTTACCTTCAATACGAATATTACCAAAGGTTTCAATGTTTCCCTCCAACACAGTGCCCTTTCCAATAACGTTACTGGAATTGCTAATCTCGTCTGCGGCTTTTTTTTGTTCTTTTGATGTTAACATGGTTTTGTCTGTTAAAACGTTACAAAATCTTCCGGGTTCAGTGAGTTGCCATTATACCACATTTCAAAATGCAAATGAGGTCCATCGGTCATCTCTCCACTGTTGCCAACTATAGAGATAATATCACCGGCATTCACAAAATTACCAACTTTTTTTAATAATCCGGCATTGTGCTTGTATATCGACATTAGATTGTTTCGATGCTGAATAGCAATTACGTGACCCGAGTCTTGCGTCCAGGAGGCCATCACAACAGTACCATCGGCTACACACTTTACCGGCTCGTTGGTTTTGGCAACTATATCTACGCCATAGTGTCCTTTCTTTATATCATAATGATCGGATACAAAACCCGTAATGGGTGTAAAGAAAAAGATCTCCTGAAGTTCGCGGTATTTACCACTCGTTAACATGACCAGCGAGAATTCAGATTTTTCAAAATCTTTTCTGAATTGAGAATCAGCGGCAGCTAACTTCATATTACCAACCGCTTTTACAGGTTGAGTCTCTCCAGTCAAAACTTCTGCCGGATCGGTAAACCCACTCGAAGTATCACCACTTAAAACACGTTGAAAATTATGTATGAATAAATCTTTACGACTCACTTCCACGGCAAGGGAATCAACTTTTAAAGCAAGCTCATATAGTTTTTTATTGGCTTCCATTTGGGCGTGCTTTGGATCAAACCATTTGGCTAGTAAAGTTTTTGAGAGGAATAAACTGAAAGCAAAAAGGATAAGAAACAAGGATGCGGTAATTACCATGACTTTAGCATACGTAAACCCGAGGGTTGATTTCTCAGCCAGATTTTCTTCATTGCGTATAACCAACTGGTACTTGGTGGTTAGTCTTTCCGAAATGGTCTTTTTAGGTTTCAAAATTGATAATTTTAGCAAAATTAGATATTCTGATCGATTATAATATTGAATATCCGTTTTTTACGTTTGTACCTAATAAACCGGTGTGCTCTTGAACATATCTATTTCCCCTGTGCGACTACTTCTTTTTGTGCTTCTTGGCATACTGATGAGTTGTTCCGTGGAACAAAACTCCTTTACCAGCAATATATTTCATAACACAACTGCGCATTTTAATGGATATTACTATGCGCGCGAAAAAACAAAGGAGGTCGAAAAAATAATCTTTAAAAGTCTGGATGACGACCCCAATCAAATCTTAAGGCTCTTTCCTAAGCTAGACACCATCCTGGCCAAAACCTACAGTAAAGACACGGAAGAAATAATCAAGATGGCTTCTATTTCAATTCAACGCCACCCCAACAGTAAATGGGTAGACGATAATTACGTGTTAGTGGGCAAGGCCAGACTTTATGCCAGTGATTTTCAAAATGCAATTCAGACATTTAAATACGTAAACACGAAAAGCCCAGATGCCAACACGCGTCATGCCGCTTTAGTACAATTGTTAAGAACCTTCACCGAACAAAATGATTACGATCGTGCCGAAGAAACATTTCGCTTTCTAGAAAAAGAGAAACTAAATAAAGTAAACCGGAAAGATCTTTATCTCGAAAAAGCTTATTACTATCAGGTGCGCAATGACTATGATAATATGGTACGCAACCTGGCCCGTGCCGACTCGCTCTTGCAGCACAACGATCAAAAAGGAAGAATCTATTTCCTTATCGGGCAGATCTATCAAAAACTTGGCTTCAATGCCGAAGCGTTTAATTATTATCATAAATGCGTTGCCGCTCGTCCGGATTACGAAATTGATTTCTATGCGCGATTAAACATGGCGCAGGTTGCTCGCTTAGATAACAAAAAAGATATAAAGCGGTTACGCGATCAGTTTGAAAAAATGCTTACGGATACGAAGAACATAGAGTTTGTAGACAAAATACATTATGAGCTGGGAGAATTTGAACGAAAGCAAGGTAACCTTAAACAAGCCATTTCAAATTATACCGCAGCGGCTCATGCTGGCACAAACAAACGCATTCAGGGAAGCGCTTATCTACGTATTGGACAATTAGAATTTGATTCGTTGAAGAAATATAGCCTTGCTAAATTATATTATGATAGCGCTATCGCAGCGCTACCAAAAGATTTCGAAAATTATGATGCCATTAAACAAAGGCAGGAAATTTTGGGTGAGTTTGCCAAGTATACAGAAGCGATTACCTGGAATGATAGTTTGCTTGCCTTATCTGCATTCGACTCCCTTACTTTGCGTGGCCATCTCGATTCTTTGATGGCCAGTCGAAAAAGCGTTGAGACTATAAAGAAAAAGAAGAAGCGGCCTAATAACAGTTCTGGTGATAATCAAAATAGTTCGTTTTTTAATACCCAGTCAACCGCCACATCCGATTGGTATTTTGGAAACCCATCAGCCATTGCTCTAGGGGAGTCTGAGTTTAAAAGAATTTGGAGTGATATTCCATTGGAAGATAACTGGCGCAGATCGAACAAAACGTCAGTGATTAATGACATAGTAACTCCGGTTGCACAAGCCGATGGGCCGAAAGCACCCACGACTACTGAAATCAAAACTACTCAGTCGCCCGATGAAGTAGGAAAACTAATCAGTCAAATCCCCAGAACCGCAGAACAAAAAGCTGCTGCCCTTGTCAAAATTGAAGAAGGATATTTTATGCTGGGAGATTTGTATTATTTCCAGCTGGATGAAAAGGAAAATGCCTCGGAGTCGTATACAAAATTATTGCAACGGTTTCCTGGATCTGACTATGAGCCTGAAGTCCTTTACAAACTTTATCTTATTTCGCGCGATAAGGATTTGGCAAAAGCCGAACAGTATGCAACCCTCTTAAAGACCAACTATCCGCAATCTACCTTTACGCGTATTTTAATTAATCCTGATTATCTAAGAGAAACCAGCGTGGCAGCTGAAAAGCAGAAACTTCTTTATAAAGAAGCTTACACCTATTATCAGGCTAACAACTTACGCCCTGCACAGGAAAAAATCAAATTGGCTATGCAGGAGGGGAATACTGCCTTTACCCCGCAGCTCGAATTATTAAGAATTCTGATCACCGGTAAAACAGAAGACGTAACCCGCTATCAATATGAATTAAGTGAGTACATTAAAAAATATCCGGATGGTAATTTAAAACCGTATGCAGAGCAATTGTTGGCCTCATCAAAAACATTGGTTGAAAAGTTAGAACGCGCGAAGGGCATTCAGTTTAACAACTCCACGGAAGGTGCTCATAATTTTGTTATCGTATATAATACGAACGATAAAATTACTAATCCTGTTTCGACCGCATTGGAAAAATATAATACCAGCCAATGGAAAGATTTGAAGTTAAACACAAGTAATATTATCTTCAATGAAGAGAAAACGATCACCGTTGTTATTGAACTTCCTAACCGCGAAACCGCGCTCAGTTATTTTGACAAATTCCTCGCTCAGATTGCTACTACCAAGCCATTTTCCAATTATAAATTCTATAGCTTTGTAATTACCAAAGATAACTTTCAACTTTTTTATAGAACCAAAGCGCTGGATGAGTACCTCACCTTCTTCGACCAAAACTATCAAAAGCAAAATCAGTAGCTTCCTCAAGACTGAGAGATCCTGGATCCGCAAGTCAGTAAAATATGTGTGGATAGGTTTTCTTTGTTTTCTTTTAGGATTTCCGTTATACATCTACACGGTAAGCATAAACTTGTTTGGTGCCTTTGGCGAAATGCCCAGCCTGAAAGAAGTTGAAAATCCAGAGAATGATTTATCCTCTGAAATTATTTCAGCAGATGGAGTCTCCTTAGGTCGATACTTCCGATACAATCGCAGCCAGGTTCACTTCAACGAGCTTTCAGAAGATCTCGTCAACACGTTAATTATTTCAGAGGACCATCGTTTTTACAATCACTCCGGATTAGATTTTCCAGCTTACGTGCGCGTGCTGTTTGGATTAATGACATTAAATCCACAAGGGGGTGGTAGTACCATTACACAGCAACTTGCCAAAAATCTATATACCATGAATCCTGAACACAGCCTGGACGGTTGGTTAGGGAACTTGGGTAATATCCCCAAAAGGGTAATTCAAAAAACAAAAGAGTGGATCATTTCGATAAACCTTGAAGAGAATTTTACCAAGAATGAAATCATTGCGATGTATTTGAATACAGTAACCTTTAGCAGTAACTCTTTCGGAATTAAAGTGGCAGCCGAAACCTACTTTAATAAGCAGCCCGATAGTCTTAATCTGCAAGAATCTGCTGTGCTGGTGGGTATGTTACAGGCAGCTACTTATTATAATCCACAGCGAAACCCAGATAACTCACTTCGCAAACGCAATGAAATCTTATATAAGATTTATCGCCATGGATATAAAATAACTACTCCCGAGCAATACGACTCGATCAAAGCTTTGCCTATCGAGCTTAGCTATAGTGTTCAAAATCAAAATGAAGGGTTAGCCACCTATTTCCGAACCGTACTAGGTAATTATCTACTTCAATATTGTAATAGCAAGGGAATTGATCTGTATAACTCCGGACTAAAAATTTATACCACGATTGACAGTCGACTGCAAAAGTATGCGGAAGAAGCTATGGCTGAACACATGAAAGTGTTGCAGGCTCAGTTTGATGAAGAGTGGAAAAAAAGAAATCGTAATCCTTGGGTAGGTGATGACGGCCAGGAGATTCGTGATTTTCTACAGAGACGAATTCGCCAAACCGATGCTTATAAAGTTTATTCAGAAAAGTATGGCGAAAAATCTGATTCGCTAAAGATTATGCTTAATCTGAAAAAGCCTATGACCATTTTCTCTTGGAATGGCGAAAGGGATACTTTGTTCAGCAGCTATGATTCATTGAATTACTACAAACGCTTTCTCAATACTGGCGTAATGTCTATGGATCCGTACACGGGTCACATCAAAGCTTGGGTAGGGGGTATCAATCACAAGTATTTCAAATTTGATCACGTTAAGCAGGGCACTCGTCAGCCAGGCTCAACCTTTAAACCTTTTGTATATGGATTGGCCATGGAGAACGGATACTCTCCGTGTGTAATTAAAAAAGACATTGCTCCCCAATTTTATATCCGTAACCAGCCGCCTTGGTTTCCGCTTAATGCGGATGGCTCGAGAGGACATGGCGAAAGCATGACTATTCGACAGGCTATGGCCCAGTCGGTGAATTCTATAACAGCCCAGATCATGCAGGAGTTAAAACCCGAGAATGTAGTCGAGTTTGCGCACCGGGTTGGCATTCAAAGTAAACTAGATGCCGTGCCTTCACTTTGTTTGGGCACCAGCGATGTGTCGTTGTTTGAGATGGTGGGTGCCTACAGCACTTTTGTGAATGGTGGTATTAACACCGAGCCGATTTTTCTTACACGCATTGAAGATAAGAATGGCAACGTAATAGAAATTTTTAATCCTAAAACCAGAGAGGCAATTAATGAGCAAACCGCTTATAAAATGATTTACATGTTGCGCGGAGGAACGGAAGAGCAGGGTGGAACCTCTATGGGGTTAAGTCGTGATTTGCGGATCGATAATGAAATTGGTGGCAAGACCGGTACAACCAACGATGCTTCGGATGGTTGGTACATCGGACTAACGCATGATTTGGTTACCGGCATTTGGACGGGTGGCGATGAAAGAGCTATCCATTTTCCTTCCTGGCTATTTGGGCAGGGCGGAAAATCGGCTCGGCCTATTTGGGATAAGTTTATGACAAAAGTTTATGCCGACCCTGCTACTGGAATTGTAAAGGGGCAATTTAAACGACCCTCCAGCGGCCTGGACATGACGTTGGACTGCAGCAAACACGAGCTCTCCGACTCTCTCAAAATGCTTGATGAGGAACCTTGGGATATAAATCATTAACAGCGATTGTTGATTGACGAGGTGCGAATTTACGTCCCGATAGCTATCGGGAAACGAAGCACCATTTAACAATTCGTAAATCGTAATTTTACATCGTGTCCGATTTAAAAAATATAATTTCTTCTCTCCCTGATTCGCCCGGTATTTATCGATACTACAACCAAGAGGGTGAGTTGATTTATGTAGGTAAGGCTAAGAGTTTAAAGAAAAGGGTTACCAGTTATTTCACAAAACAATCACAGTACAATCGTAAAACTGAAAAGCTTGTCTCTGAAATAAAGAAAATTGAGTTTACGATAGCCAACACTGAGTTCGATGCATTACTCCTCGAGAATAATTTCATCAAGCAATATCAACCTAAGTATAACATCCTTCTTAAGGATGACAAAACATTCCCTTACCTCTGCATTTTAAAAGAGCGGTTTCCACGAGTCATCTACACAAGAAAACACAATCCGAAGCAAGGTGAATATTTTGGCCCTTACACCAGCGTGGTGTCCATGAAGAGTGTACTGGAATTGGTGCGGCAGTTATATTCCATTCGCACGTGTTCGCTGTTGCTTTCGCAGGAAAACATTGAACAAAAGAAATTTAAAGTTTGCCTTGAGTTTCATATCGGTAATTGCAAAGGTCCGTGCGAAGGGTTACAGGATGAGGCCTCCTACCTGGAGGAAATCGCTCAAGTAAGAAACATTTTAAAGGCCGACCTGAGTGTGGTTAAAAATGAATTTACACGAAGGATGAAAGAGGCAGCCGAAGCCCTGGAGTTTGAGCGGGCCGCCCAGTATAAGCACAAGGTCGAGCTACTTGAAAAATTTCACTCCAAATCACTTGTGGTCAATCCGAAACTCACCAATATTGATGTGGTGACAATAACAAGCACCGAGACCGAGGCCTTTGTAAACTATCTGAAAATTAAGGAGGGCTCCATAATCCTTTCAAAAAATCTGGAAGTAAAAAAGAAACTGGACGAAGCGAATGAAGATATTTTAAGTCTGGTTGTGGAAGAACTGCGCACCACGTATCGGAGCAATAATCCGGAAGTATTTACCAATGTGCCCCTCTCCGTAAAATCCTCTGAATTCGAAAACATTGTACCTCAGATTGGCGATAAGAAAAAATTGATTGATCTCTCGTTGAAAAATGCGCTCTATCAAAAACGAGAAAAAGAGATAAGTAAAGAGGAGCTAAAATCCAAAAAGAATAAAGTGCTTCACATTATGCAGGAGAATCTACGATTGCTTAGTTATCCTAAAATTATTGAATGCTTTGATAACTCTAACTTTCAGGGAAGCTCACCGGTTGCCTCCATGGTTCGGTTTGTAGATAGTAAGCCTGAAAAGAAAGGGTATCGCCACTTTAATATCAAAACGGTTACTGGCCCAGATGATTTTGCATCGATGAAAGAAATTGTGGGCCGCAGGTATAAGCGAATAATGGAAGAGGAGGGGGAGTACCCAAATCTGATTATCGTTGATGGTGGCAAAGGTCAATTAAGCAGTGCGTGTGAAGCATTACAAGAACTTGGCCTTTATGGAAAAATTCCTATTATAGGTATAGCAAAAAGATTAGAAGAAATCTATTACCCGGAAGACCCTCTTCCATTATTGATTAGTAAAAAATCACCAGCACTTTTATTAATTCAACGCATACGTGATGAAGCGCACCGGTTTGCCATTACCTTCCATCGGCAAAAGAGAAGTAAGTCAACTTTCGTAACCGAGATTGAAGAAATACCCGGCATTGGCAAAAAGACTGCTGATAAACTTTTAGCACACTTTAAATCGGTAAAGAAAATTAAAGGTGCCAGCCTCGAAGAACTTACGGAGGTAGCGGGGAAAAGTGCAGCGATAAAAATTAAGGAATTGGGAGCTTGATGCTGATTGCCCGTCTCCGGTGCCATCGCGACTTAGTATTTCAAATTTTTACCGCAAGGGTTAAATTGATACGCTGATGTCTTTTGTCTCTTATAAATTCTCTTTGCGCCATTGCGACTTAGCGGTATAACCATCGAGTATCCAACTCCTATGCTTTCTTCAACTCCTTATCACATTCCCTTCTTCACCTTCACCATGGGTGGAACAATGCCCATGTTATACCAGGTAAAAGCAAACTGATCCGCATCCGTTTCTATGGCTTTAGAAAGGTTAGATGATCCATGCCCTGACTTTGTTTCAATGCGAATCAATACCGGATTTGGTCCACTATTCATTTCCTGTAAAGTAGCTGCGAACTTAAATGAGTGCGCTGGCACAACCCGATCGTCATGATCGGCTGTGGTAATTAAAGTTGCCGGGTACGCTGTGTTTGGTTTAAGTGCATGCAGAGGAGAATATTTTTTAATGTATTCAAACATTTCTTTCGAGTCATCAGCCGTTCCATAATCATAAGCCCAACCTGCGCCTGCTGTAAATTTATGATAGCGCAACATATCCATCACGCCTACGGCAGGCAAGGCTACTTTGGCAAGATCAGGGCGTTGTGCCATGGTTGCGCCTACCAACAATCCCCCATTTGATCCACCCACGATTGCGAGGTAATCATGTGATGTATATTTCTCGCTTATCAGGTACTCTCCTGCCGCAATAAAATCATCAAACACATTTTGCTTTTGCATTTTTGTTCCGGCCAAATGCCACTTCTCACCATACTCACCGCCACCACGCAAATTTGGTTGCGCATACACACCACCATTTTCCAGCCAAACAATCATTGATGGATCAAAATAAGAAGTAAGTGATACCCCAAATCCGCCATAGGCATAAAGCCAGGTTGGGTTTTTCCCATTTAGCTGAAGCCCTTTCTTATACACGATAAACATTGGCACTTTAGTACCATCCTTACTGGTATAAAAAACCTGCTTAGTCTCATAATCTACCGGATTAAAATCTACCTTGGGTTGAGCATACAAGGTTGAATTACCCGAAGCCAGATCATATTTAAAGATTGAAGTTGGATAGGTAAAAGACGTGAATGAATAGTATAGCTCTTTCTCCGTACTACGAGTTCTGAAGCCACCGGCCGACCCAATGCCTGGCAACTTTACTTCGCGAATCACCTTACCTTGCAAATCAAATTGTTTAATCTGTGTTTTAACGTCTACGGTATAATCTGCAAATAAGTATTTGCCACCCGTGGAAGCACTTAATACATGCTCCGTTTCCGGGATTACGTCCTTCCAGGTTTCAATACCCGGCTTTGAGAAATCAAATTCAACAACTCGATTGTTCGGAGCATTTAAATTTGTTTCAACCAAAATCCGGCCTCCTTCATTATCCAGCACATTATGGTTATTATCAAAATTATTCACCACAGTAATCAACTTTCCTTTTGGATCATTTAAGTCTTGCATATAAAGCTCATTGCCCGTTGTGCTTGTTGATGCCGTTACAACCAGAAAGCGCTCATCTTCCGTAAGTCCTCCGCCCACATATCTGCGCGGGTTTTTGTCATCACCAAAAATCAATTGATCCTGACTTCTGGGCGTGCCCACTTTATGGAAATACAATTTATGACTTTGGGTTTTAGCCGTTAGCTGACTGCCCTTTGGTTTTTCGTAGGTGCTAAAATAAAAGCCATCGTTGCCGCGCCAGGAGATTCCACTAAACTTTATATCGCGTAACGTATCCTGCAAAGGAGTTTTATCAATTGCATTTATAATAATTGCTTCTGTCCAATCGGCCCCACCTTTGGAAACTTGATAGGCTGCCCGCGAACCATCTTTTGAAAACGAAACTCCGGCTAACCGCGTGGTTCCATCTTTTGAAAACGAGTTTGGGTCAAGAAAAACTTCCGTCTCACCTTGTTCTCCTTTTTTACGATACAACACATAGTGGTTTTGTAAACCATCGTTCTTATAGAAATAAATATAATCGCCACGCTTAAAGGGTGCGCCAAGTTTTTCGTAATTGTTCAACGCCTCCAGTCGCTTTTTGATTTCAGCACGGTATGGTATTTTATCTAAGAAGCCGAAGGTCACTTCATTCTCGGCCTTAACCCAGTCAGCCACAGCTTTCGTTGTATCATTCTCCATCCATCGGTAAGGATCGGGCACGGCCACGCCAAAATACGTATCAACCGTATCGACTTTGGCAGATACCGGATAATTTGAAACAGTTTCCGTGTTTGGAGATTTTGTACAGGATGCTAACATGGCAATAAATAGTAAAGCAAAGAAGGTTGAAATTGGTTTCATAGCCTTTAATTTTGGGAGAACAATATTACCTGTACGTTGGTTATTAACCAAGAGTAATTATCAACTTAACTTAATGACTTTAAACATGAACAATCGCACCCTGATAATCTTAAATATTCTGGCCTTGGTTGCGGTGCTAACCGTAAATGCCCTTGCGAATATTCTGCCCATTAATGGCATGAACACCGGACAAATTTCAGATTTATACCCCAGCCTTTTTACCCCTGCTGGTTTTACTTTTTCAGTGTGGAGCGTAATCTATTTATCGCTGATTGTATTTTCTATTGCTCAGATTAAGGTAAAGGATAAATCCTACTTCAAAGAACTTTCGCTCTGGTTCTTGCTTTCGTGCGTGGCCAATGCCAGTTGGATTTTAGTTTGGCATCATTTATTCATTGCTGCCTCTGTCGTTATCATGTTGGTTTTGCTGTATTCGCTTACACAGATTTTTTTATTACTCCAGCGAAATAATCTAAGTCGAAAAGAATGGTTTTTAATTTTGCTGCCTTTCATTTTTTATCTCTCGTGGATTTGCGTGGCGACCATTGCGGATGTTTCTGCCCTGTTAATCTCTATACATTGGGCAGGCAGATTTCTATCACCACCATACTGGACTATTATTATGATTGGTATTGCGACTGCCTTGGGCTTGTCTATAGCATTTAAATTTAAAGAGCCTGCGTTTCTATTAGTGTTAATGTGGGCGTTCTTTGGAATCTATAGCAAGTGGGCCAGAACAGAAAATAATACAATTGCTTATACAGCTTTAGTTGCGATAGTAGTTTTAGGAGTTGTGTTCGGAAAATTATTACTGGATAAGCGAAAGCAGGCTGCCATTTAGACCCGCACTTCTAGTATTCACAACGCCACTTCAAGTATCGTCTCTCGCAGAGGACGATACTACACCAAGGACAAAATAATAGTCAGGATTTCGTAACGTCCCCTTTCGGGAGACGGTACTTAAAGTCAACGCATACCGAAACATGAGTCTTAAAAGGCAACGAATTTAGGATCGTCTCGTTTGTAAATAGATTCGTAAGACTACTCGTAAAGCCCCGATATGATTAAAAACTACTTTCTGATCACCCTGCGAAGTATGATGAAGAACAAGCTCTTCATCTTCATCAACATATTTGGGATGGGGATTGCCATCGCCCAGTGTATTACCGGCTATTTTGCTTATGAGTATGATGCTACCTTCGATCGCATTCATCAAAATCATGCAAGTATTTACCGGGTAAGTGCTATTCGTGAATTTGACAACAACCTCAGACGCCATAGTTATACCTCCCTTCCACTGGGAGAAATTGTTTCCAAAACAATTCCTGATATCGATCAATCCAGTCGATACTACCCTTCCGACTCCAATTTCAAGCGCGACAACGATCTGTTCCCAGCGAATGCAACCTATATTGATCCCGCTTTCTTTCAGCTATTTTCTTTTGACTTTATCACGGGCAGCTCAGCAGCACTAAAAGACAAAAGCAGTACACTTATCAGCGAGGATATGGCCATAAGGCTATTCGGTAGTGCCTCCGAGGCACAGGGTAAGAGCATCACTCAGGTATACGGGCCTGATCTTAAAGAATTACAAATAGGCGGTGTGTTTAAAGATCAACCCATGAATTCCAGCTTTTACAATAAGGGTGGATCGGCCTATATCAACTTTTCAAATTTTAAAGATGAGAATAAGAATGTGCTTGAAGATGACTGGAAAGTTTACAACACATTATTCGTTCAAATTAAGGACGGCACCCGGGTAAAAGAAGTGCAACAGCAACTGCAGCCCTTTATAGAAAACAACAATCAGGCAAGAGAAGACTTCCAAGTGAAGGAATATGTGTTGGATTCGTTCACTGAGATGGCGCATAACGATAGGGCGGATGATGTTGGATCGGCTAGCTGGGGCGCACCTCCGATCTCCGCTGTCATTGGCTCAAGCGTAATGGGCATTCTGGTACTACTGCTTGCTTGTTTCAATTTAACGAACACCTCCATTGCCATTGCTTCCCGAAGACTAAAGGAAATTGGCATTCGAAAAGTAATGGGCAGTTCACGAAAACATCTGATCGCACAATATCTTGGCGAAACGTTATTGATTTGCTTTGCTTCCATGCTAATGGGACTCTTGCTGTCAGACTTTATGGTTCGGGGTTGGAATTTCATGTGGGAATATTTCAAATTGACACCCCATTACCTTGATAATCCTATCTTCTTACTCTTTCTCTTTGGCATTTTGCTTTTGGTAGCAATCCTGGCGGGTAGCTATCCAGCTTTTTATATCAGCAAATTTAATCCCGTTACAATTTTGAAAGGGAAACTTCAATTTGGGGGCACTAATTATTTTACCCGAATATTGTTGGGGTTGCAGTTTAGTATTTCCCTGATTTCTATTGTAGCGGCCATTGGATTCCTGCAAAATGCGCAGTACCAACGTGAATATGATCTTGGTTTTGACGCAGGTGGATCTGTGATCGCATGGGTTAACAATCAAAGTGAGTTTGATACCTATCACAATGCATTGAAAGCTAACCCTGAAATTCTTTCGATAGCGGGTGCTCGTAGTGGTATATTTTCAAACCGTGCCAATGATCCAATAAAATATGAATCCTCACAAATGGAAGTAGATATTATCGAAGTGGGCGATCATTATTTATCCACCATGGATTTGAAATTGCTGGAAGGGAGAGACTTCATTAAAGATTCTGAAACAGATAACAAAGAATCGGTGATAGTTACCGAGAAATTGGTCAAAGATTTTGGATGGGAAAATGCACTTGGAAAAGAAATCATCTGGAAAGACACCATTAAACTTTATGTTATTGGTGTGGTGAAGAACGTATATACAACGGGGCTATGGCGAGAAATGGAACCGATGATGATCCGCTATGTGTTGCCCACACAATATACCCAACTAGTGGTAACTACCGGAGCTAATCAAGTGGCCTCGGTGAACAAGTTTATGGAAGAAACCTGGGGAAGGGTTTTTCCAAACCGGCTATACACTGGTCGTATGTTGAGTGAAAGCTTGGCTCAAACAGAAGAAATTAATGTAAACATTGTGAACATGTTCGGTTTTATGGGTGCCATCACCTTATTGCTGTCAGCCACTGGCTTGTACACATTGGTTTCCCTCAACATTATTAAGCGAATGAAAGAAATTGGTATGCGCAAAGTATTGGGGGCTTCGGTAATTAATATTACACGCATCGTTAATACAGAGTTTATAATTATTCTGGCGCTAGCTTCCGTGTTGGGTTCCTGGGCCGGTTACGTGCAGTCCGATATGATTATGGGGAGCATCTGGCGTTATTACCAAGGCCCTAATAACATCACGTTTATTATTTCGGTGAGCTTACTTTTCGTGATTTCTTTTGCGGCAATCGGTTACAAGGTGTTCAAAGCAGCCACCATGAATCCGGTAGATTCCTTGAAGGAAGAATAAGGAATGAGACAGGAAAACAATTCTCTCGCTAGGCATCGCCCTCTACGTGAGACGATCCCTGAATATAAAAATTAATGATTCTTGCAGGATTTAGGTCTGATTCGAATCAGACCTAAATATTTTTCTTCTTCTTTGAGTTCACTTAATATAAAGAACACAAATGAAAATTATTTCTGTCTTCCTGGTTGTGGTCCTACTACTGTTCGGAGGCATTTGGATTGTAAAATATTATATAATTCGCCTTGGCAAGGAGGTCGATAAAACGGTGTCGAAGTCCTACTACTTTCATACCATTAAAAAGAAAATCGTCTATTCCCCTATGGGCAATTGGTTTGAGTTGGGTTACACTGAGTTAGACGCAGATCCTACAAGTTTTAAAACGTTGGCCGAGGAATTTGGGAAAGATGACCATTCAATTTTTTGGAAAGGCGTTAAACAGCCAGTCGACTTTGCCTCATTTTACATCGATGATAATATGCCAAAGGATAACCAACACGTTTATGCCCGAAATTCAACGAATGATCTGTTGACGATTATCACAGGTGCCGATCCCAAAACTTACAAGCGGTTCGATACCGGTATCGACAATTGGGATAGATCTTGGTTTAGGGACTACCAGCACTATTTTTATGAAGGCACCAAACTGGAAGTGGATTACAAAAGCTTTAAACGAATCAATAACACCCTTGCTGTCGATACTAATTTTGTTTATGCCATCGTAAATTCTCAAACAGAAAGTGGTATAACAAATAGAGGGGTGATTAAGAAGGTTGGCCGTATGGCGGGAGTGGTTAAAGCAATCAACAGTAGCTACGCATTAATTGGAAATACCCTTATCCTCTCCAACTGGAAAAACGAATTTAATTCAATCGCATTTGATAAAATTGAATTCTTCGATGTGTTGGATGACCGAAATATTACCATCAACAAAATTCTTATCCATGATGGAAAAATATTTCCCAATGTGGATGTTGAAAGCCTTGATATACTGGATAGAGATTATTTTAAAGATAAAAACTCCGTCTATTACGATGACCAGCTAATCCCCAATGCTAAAGCAAGCAGTTTCGAGTTTTTATCAGATGACTATTCCCGAGATAGTGAAAACGTGTTTTTCAAAACCACAAGGTTGCCCGATGTTGTTGCCAAAGATTTTAAGTACAGCTTCGCGACCAAACTGGGTACAGACGGAAGGAACTCATTCAGAGATGGAAAATTGGTTACTCCTTAAAAATTTCATCCCTTTCGGAAGTCGATACTTTAAGAGATCCTCACCTGCTAGAAGCCAGCAACAAGTATCTGGTTTAATCAATACACTCAAATCCCGTATAAGGAACTAACACATCTGGAATTTTAATTCCCTTTTCGGTTTGATTATTTTCCAGAATAGAGGCAACAATTCGCGGAAGCGCCAGCGCACTTCCATTAAGCGTATGTAACAACTCCATTTTACCTTCTTTGTTTTTATAGCGTAGCTTTAATCGGTTAGCCTGAAAGGTTTCGAAGTTACTCACGGAGCTCACTTCAAGCCATCGTTGCTGCGCTGCCGAGAATACTTCCATGTCGTAGGTAAGGGCGGAGTTAAATCCCATATCTCCTCCACACAACAACAGTTTGCGATAAGGTAATTCTAGCTTTTCCAATAACCCTTGCACATGCAAGCTCATCTCATCTAAAATTCGATAAGAATCTTCTGGCTTGCTGATTTGAACTATCTCAATTTTATCAAACTGATGCAAGCGATTGAGCCCGCGTACATGTGCCCCCCAACTACCTGCCTCTCTACGAAAGCATGGTGTGTAGCCAACGTTTTTTATAGGCAAACTATCTTCATTCACGATTACATCGCGATATAAGTTGGTGATGGGAACCTCCGCTGTTGGAATCAGGTATAATCCATCTTCATTCACAAAATACATTTGTCCTTCCTTATCGGGAAGTTGACCAGTCCCATATCCACTAGCCTCATTCACTACAATAGGCGGTTGTATTTCTGTATAGCCCGCTTTATCGGCTTCATTCAAAAAGAAATTGATTAAGGCGCGTTGAAGTTTAGCGCCTTTTCCTTTATAAACCGGAAAGCCTGCCCCGGCAATTTTAATCCCCAGATCAAAATCAATGATGTCATATTTTTTGATCAGTTCCCAATGCGGTAAAGCCCCATCATAAAGCGCTGGAACTTTAC
>JAGPBO010000038.1 GCA_018063305.1 Cyclobacteriaceae bacterium | reverse complement strand
AAAGTTCAGCGCAGATACATAATAGAAAATCAGTCTTTTAATTATCCTCGTGCTTAGCGGTAGGCTTGCTTCCACCACCCGAGTTGCTACTTCCATATCTTCACTTAAATAAGTCAATATAGCTTATATAAGATTAAATAGCTTTTCCCACCACCTGAATAAAAATCAAATCTGAATTGAAATCATTTGTCTATTTTCATGCATTGGACAAACTAAAAAATTATACTCTCAGTGAGATAAACACGCTGTTGATTAATAACTAAAACCACTTTACATGAAAATTAATATACTTTTTGCTCTGCTATTCGGTAGTTGTACCCTCGCTGTCGCACAGACAAAACCGGCTACAGATCTGATTGATAAAAAGCTATACCAAAGCTTGACTTATCGCAACATCGGCCCATTCCGGGGTGGTCGTTCTACTTGCTCTACCGGAATTCCGGGTGATATTTTAACCTACTACATGGGTACCACAGGAGGTGGTGTTTGGAAAACCACGGATGGTGGAACTACCTGGAACAATATTTCTGATGGCTATTTCAACACAGGAGGGATCGGCTACATTGCCGTTGCCCCATCAGACCCAAACATTATATACGTTGGTACTGGAGAAGGGCCAGTGCGTGGCGTAAAAACTTCCCATGGAGATGGTGTTTATAAATCTACGGATGCAGGGGAGACATGGACGCACATGGGTCTTGCAGCCACGAGGCATATCAGCCGGGTGTTTGTACATCCGCGTAATCCTGACAAAGTATATGTAGCAGCGCAAGGAAACCCATGGGGGCCCAATGAAGAGCGTGGTGTTTACTTGTCGGAAGACGGAGGTAAAAATTGGAAAAAGATTCTTTATGTAAATGAAAACTCAGGTATTGCTGATCTATCTGTAGATGCATCCAATCCTGATGTTATGATGGTGACCTCATGGGATTTCAATCGCAAGCCATGGGTGGTACAAAGTGGTGGACCGGGCAGCCGTGTGTATAAGACCACGAATGGAGGTGTGACCTGGAAAGAAATTAAAAAAGGATTGCCCGACCTAAAAGGTAAAATGGGTGTAGCCATTTCCGGTGCCAATCCAAAGATCGTCTACCTGGCAATAGAAGCATTGGGCGAAAAAGGTGGAGTGTATCGTTCGGATGATGGGGGAGAATCTTTCCGTCAAATGACAAACGATCCTACTACCTATGCGCGCGCGTGGTACTATATGCACATTATCGCAGATCCCAATGACGAGGATGAATTGTGGGTGATGAACAGCGATGCCATGAAGTCGATTGATGCCGGCAAAACATTTAAGGCTGTTGAAGGTAGCCATCCCGATCACCACGCTTTATGGATCAATCCGAATGATAGTAAAATCATGATCAATTCCAATGACGGAGGAGCTGCTGTGTCCTACAACGGAGGCAAAACCTGGTCTACTTTAATGAATCAACCTACTGGTCAATTCTATCGCGCCATTACCGACAACCAGTATCCGTATCGTATCTACTCCGGGCAACAGGACAATACTACTATAGTTATCAATAGCTCTTCACAAGATCAGGGCATTGGCCGAATGCACTGGAATGAATTGCGTGCAGGCGAATCATCTACGGTGGCCTTCGATGCTAATAATCCAAGGTTTATCTACTCTACCTTTTTTGCAGGTAATTTTATAGAGTGGGACAGTAAAATAGATAACACCCGCATGGTGCGTCCTTTTCCTGAGCAAGTAAGTGGTGAGCAGCCAAAGAATTTGAAATACCGTGCCAACTGGAATGGCCCTGTATTGGTATCACCGCATAATCCCAATGTAATTTATTATGGATCACAATTCATGATGAAATCTTCTGACCGTGGTGTAACATGGCAAGTAATCAGCGAAGACTTGACACGCAACGACAAGGCCCATCAGGGAAAAGGAGGTACACCAATATCGAACGAACAAATTACAGCCGAGAGTTATAACAACGTGTTCAATATAGAAGAATCACTTTTGAAGGAAGGTGTAATTTGGGTAGGATCTGATGATGGCTTGGTACATGTAACCCAAGACGGGGGCAAAACATGGAGCAACGTTACTCCCAAGGGATTGAAAGAAGCCATCATCAACGTGGTGGAGCCTTCACCACACGATCCGGCTTCAGCTTATATAGCAGTGGCTGGTTTTAAGATGAATGATTTTACCCCACATATCTTTAAGACTAAGAACTATGGTAAGACCTGGGTGGAAATTGTGAATGGCATTCCCAACAATACTTTTGCACGATCGGTAAGAGAAGATCCGGATCGCAAAGGATTATTATATGCCGGTACGGAAAATGGCTTGTTTGTATCGTTTGATGATGGAGCCAACTGGCAATCCTTACAAAACAATCTTCCGCAAGTTCCTATTACGGATATGCGTGTAAAAAGAAAAGATTTAGTGGTAACAACACAAGGTCGTGCAATATGGATTTTAGATGACTTATCACCGCTTCATCAAATTTCTGATAAGGTGACGAAAGCAGATTACTTCTTATATAAACCTCGCGATGCCTATGCGCCATTGGCCAGGGCTTTTAGTCTGAATGGTGATCAGGGTAAAAACCCTCCAACAGGGGCACAACTCACGTACGTTATCAATAAGGAAGTGGGTGACGATGTGCCTATGTCTATGGAAATAATTAACCAATCGGGACAAGTAGTTTATACTGAATCGACTCAAGGGCCGAAGACAGAATGTGATGCTTTCATCCGAAAACAATTGAAAAGAAGTGCAGGAGCACATGCTTGGAACTGGAATATGCGTATTGGACAGTTTGATTGCATCAAAGAACTAACCATGACCAACCGTGATTTGAGTGCCTATGATGCAGCGCCAGGAAAATACCAGGCAAGATTCAAAGTAGGTGGCTTCATACAAGTACAAGATTTTGAAGTGAAGATCGATCCAAGAATAGAGCAGAGCATTCCCGGAGCAGCGGCAGCTTATGTTGAGCGTGATCAATTGTCTGAATCTTTGTTGGTGGGCGCCACTGAAATGGCCAAAGGGGTGAGGTATTTGAGAAAAGTAAAGCAGCAACTTGATTTTATTTTGCAAGAATCTACTTCAAAAGAGTTGACGGATGGTGGTAAAGCCCTTAATTATAAAATTGATGCGTGGATTGAGAATATCTTGCAAAAAGAATTGCGTACCCAACAACATAACTATCAGTTTGAAGCCCGCTTGTTGGTGAAGTACAAGATTCTATTGAATGACATGGGCGGTGGTAATGTGCCTGTAACCCAAGGAACAAAAGACGTAACCAAAAATTACCTGGATAAGTGGAAGGTTTTCAAAAATGAACTGGAGAAATTGATTAGTGAAGACATTAATAACTATAGCGATATTTTGAAAGGAGCAGGGTTGCCAGAGTTTATTAATCCTAAAATGGAAAACATCAAGATCAAGGGTAAGAATTAATTAGAAAGTTTCTTGAGACTATTACTGAAACCGCTTACTCACTTTGGGTAAGCGGTTTTGTTTTAGATATGATCAGTAAGTTCTTCCCTCAGTAATTAAAAGAGATCTGGTAAAACTTGTTGCGTTTGCCTTCACGCTAAGTGATAGAAATACCACGCGTGCATTACAACTTCATTCTGTGATTAGTCCAATGGGTGACATCACCTTCGTAATGTGTAATTAAAACGAGGGTGGTGTCTTCATCCAGATAGGCAGAGAGATATTCATTTACTCTGGCTTTTCGTGTTGGATCAAGAAATTGAAAGGGTTCATCTAATAGTAGCAATTCCTTTTGTGATAAAAATAACCCTATCAACAACACCAATTGCAATTCGCCATTCGATAGTTGCCGTACCCGCTTTTGCAGAAGATGTTCAATTCTAAAAAAGTCAATAATTGATTTCACGCCTGTTACTTCATTCTTTATATTAAGATATTGATACACGGTGAGTAAGGAAGTAGCCGCATCCAGAAAATGTATTTGTTCCGGGCCGAGATAACTGATTCGTTTTTTAATATCCCAAATAGATTCTCCCGTGCCTCTGCGTTTGCCAAACAAATAGACCTGTTCACTATAAGCCATGGGATGGTCGGCATAGATGAGACTGAAGAGTGTAGTTTTACCTGAACCATTAGGTCCTGTAAGTGCCCAGCGTTCACCGCGATTTATTTTCCAGTTTAGGTTTTTAATGATTATCGTATTACCATATTGAATTTTAAGATTGCGCATTTCTACTACGGGCTCAGTCTCTTTGACAGGAACAATGGTTTGAGGTAAACTCGTTGAATCCAATTCACTTTGCGTGCGATTAGTAATCTTGCACGAGGGAGAAGTTAATTCAATTTTTTTTGTGATGGCATTGGGAAGTTGTGGATGATTGTGATCGGCAATAATCAATTGAATATGATGATTATTTGCGAGATGATCTAAAAATTCTTTTAATTCGATGCGACTGGTGAGATCGAGTCCTTCAAACGGATAATCGAGTAGTAATATTTTGGGAAGATTATCTAATAGCTGTTTTAGAATGATAATCTTTTTGAATTGCCCATTGCTCAAACGAGGGAGTTCAAGTTTCAGTAAATGATCAATGTTAAAGGATGCCGGGAAATCAAATTCGTGCAGCTTGTTGTATCGCACACCGAAAAAGTCTTTTACAGTCGGCACTGGTGTGGTGTCTTCGATCGTATAGTACCGTTGCTGATAATATAAATCGGGGCCGCTCATTAATTCATGCAGCGCATGGGTTGGCACATAGTGAATGTGCTTTTTACGGAGTTCGTATTTTTCATCCCACGTAAGTGAAGAGTCGATAAAATCATAGCTGATCGATCCAGACTTTGGTTGAATTTTTCCTGCGATCAAATTGAGTAAAGTCGTTTTTCCAATTCCATTATTTCCGGTAATCAGGTAACTGACACCCGACTCAAATTGTAGATTGAGTTGTTTGAAGATAACTGTACCCTGTACGGAAAAATAGATGTCGTTAAGAGAAATCATCTGACGTTGCTAAAGCGCACAAGATAATTATTTGAATCATCATTCCGGACGAGTGATGTTAATGAGTAAATTAAAATTGACCATATCGAGGCCCGGAATTCCGCTGAGGCTAGAAACGCGGGCAAAAGTTAATAGCGACAATTTCTACACATCCAGAGTATTTGAGAGCTTTATGGAAAAATCATATCTTACCATAAATATTTTTATATGAAATCAAATACTTTCTCTAAACCAACAAGGCGAAAAATAGCATTGATGCTCAACATTCTTTGCCTTGCAATAGGTTTATCGGCTCAGACTCATGAAATGCCCATGAATGAGAAAATCACTGCGACTAATGTGCTTGAGCAACTTATAAATGAAACTGGTATTGATAACAAAAACGTAATTATGCAAGTAGTCACATTCCCGCCCTTGAATGTAGGTGCAGCGCATCGCCATCCGTGCCCTCTCTTCGCTTATGTATTGGAAGGTGAGTTGGAATCTACCTTTGAAGGTAAAACCTATCACTATAAAAAGGGTGATGCCTTCTATGAATTCAAAAATGGATTGCACGAATCTACCCGAAATCCCGATGCTAAGAATGCAGCCAGGTTATTGGTATTTTATATTTCAGAAAAAGGAGACGCCACTTATATTTCCGAGAAAAATTAGCAAATGAAAAAGGTGATCCGTTGCCAGATCACCTTTAAATACTAAAGACTTAATACTAAAAACTTCTTTTAAGCCAGATCGAAACGATCCAGATTCATCACCTTGTTCCAGGCAGCTATAAAGTCTTTAACAAACTTTGCTTCAGCATCGGCACAGCCATATACTTCAGCAATAGCGCGCAACTCTGAGTTAGAACCCAAAATCAGATCTGCACGGGTAGCAGTCCATTTTACTTCGCCAGTCTTCCTATCACGGCCTTCAAATTCAGTTTGTGCTTCCGAAGTTGCCTTCCAGCTTGTACCTAAATCAAGTAGGTTAACAAAAAAATCATTACTAAGTGCTTCTGATTTTTTAGTGAATACACCGTGTGCCGAATTATCGAAGTTGGTTTTAAGTACTCGCATTCCTCCTAATAATACCGTCATTTCGGGTGCTGTAAGCGTTAGTAGTTGTGCTTTATCAACTAACATTTCTTCTACAGTAGCGCTATGCCTGGCATGAAAATAATTACGGAAACCATCGGCAGCGGGCTCAAGCACGGCAAATGATTCTACATCTGTTTGCTCTTGTGAGGAATCAGCGCGACCTGCAGTGAATGGAACTTTCACCTCATGACCAGCATTTTTTGCAGCTTTCTCAATACCTGCACAACCTGCCAACACAATCAAGTCGGCTAGTGATACGTGCTTACCACTCTTATTAAACTCATGTTGAATACCCTCAAGTTTCTTTAACACACTTGCCAATTGAGCGGGATTATTTACTTCCCAATCTTTCTGTGGTGCAAGCCGAACGCGTGCTCCATTGGCACCACCGCGTTTATCAGAACCACGGAACGTTGATGCCGAAGCCCAGGCCGTAGAAACCAACTGCGATACCGTTAACCCCGAAGCAAGTATTTTACTCTTCAAGGCTTCAATGTCTTTATCGTCAATTAATTTATGAGTTACTGCAGGAATAGGATCTTGCCAGATCAACTCTTCTTTGGGAACCTCGGAACCTAAGTAACGAGAGATGGGTCCCATGTCGCGGTGCGTAAGTTTATACCAAGCCTTCGCAAAAGCATCGGCAAACAAATCTGGGTCATCAAGAAAACGTCTTGAGATCTTTTCGTAAATGGGATCAACACGCAAGGCTATATCCGTAGTAAGCATGATAGGCACATGGCGTTTAGAAGAATCATGGGCATCAGGTACCGTGTTAGCACCCATTCCATGCTTGGGTATCCATTGTTGAGCACCAGCCGGGCTTTTTGTAAGTTCCCACTCGTAACCAAAAAGATTCCAGAAAAAGTTATTGGTCCACTTTGTTGGTGTTGTTGTCCAGGCACCTTCTAAACCACTGGTGATCGTGTGAACTCCGTGGCCGGTTCCAAAAGAATTTTTCCAACCTAAGCCTTGCTCTTCAATACCTGCAGCGGCAGGTTCTTTACCAACATATTTACTTGGATCGGCAGCGCCATGCGTTTTACCAAAGGTGTGACCACCTGCAATAAGCGCTACTGTTTCTTCATCGTTCATAGCCATACGACCAAACGTCTCGCGAATGTCAATAGCGGCTGCCAGCGGATCTGGTTTTCCGTTAGGTCCCTCCGGGTTTACATAGATCAAACCCATTTGAACGGCTGCCAGTGGATTTTCAAGATCACGTTTGCCCGTATATCGTTTGTCGCCCAACCAGGTATCTTCCGCGCCCCAGTAAATATCTTCTTGCGATTCCCAAATATCTTCGCGACCGCCACCAAAACCAAAAGTCTTGAAGCCCATAGATTCCAATGCGCAGTTACCTGCGAGGATCATCAAATCGGCCCATGAAATTTTATTACCATACTTCTGCTTGATTGGCCAAAGGAGCAACCGTGCTTTATCGAGGTTGGCATTATCAGGCCAGCTATTGAGCGGGGCAAAGCGTTGGTTACCCGAACCGGCACCACCACGACCATCACTAATGCGATAAGTTCCGGCTGAGTGCCATGCCATACGAATAAAGAACGGACCATAGTGACCGTAGTCGGCAGGCCACCAATCTTGTGAGGTAGTCATCAACGTAACGATATCCTTCTTTACAGTTTTTAGATCAAGTGATTTAAATGCCTCTGCATAATTGAATTTCTCATCCATTGGGTTGGATAGGGAAGAGTGCTGACGCAGAATGTTAAGCTTTAATTGATTTGGCCACCAGTCGCGGTTTCGCGTGCCACCGCCAGCAGTCTTTTTAATTTCACCACCATGAAATGGACATTTGGCACCCTCACCGTTCATTTCTTTTAATGTTGTTTTTTGATCTTCCATCTTTATAGATTTTATAATTGATACGCAATTTATTTACTCGTCTTTCAAAGTTACGGTAGTCTATATAATAAAAGAAATTGATTATTCCTATAATCATATAGTCATTGTCTATTAGCTGCTCATTCCTGATAAATAATTTCAGGTATCGGGAGGAACCGTTTGGCTAGCTAATATTTTGTTGAATTTGAGATATTCACGCTTATCTTTAACCCTATGATTAAGAGAATTTCCTTCATCCTCATCCTTCTTTCAGTTTTCGGATCGTGCCAGGAAAAGAAGGAAACGAAGGCACAAAAGCCCAAAAGAGTTTCTATCGCAGAAATCGAAGCGGGAATAAAGGATTTCATCCAGAAAAAAACTGAAGAAAATGGGGGATACTTTGAGGTAAGCGATCGGGGTAAGGATTTCCGGATGAAATTGGTACGGGTACATACTGAATATCTTTCTAATCTCGGTCCGAAAAGAAACTTTGCCTGTGTTGATCTGGCCGATGAACAGGGGGATGTGTATGATGTTGATTTTTTTCTTGATGGTGAGCCCGGTGCTATGACCGTAACCGAAACCAGCGTTCATAAATTTAATGGAAAGCCCTACTACGCCTGGAAACAAAAGCCTGACAAAACGTGGAACCGTATTCCCGTGAAGGAAGCTACCACACGGTTATTGGGTGTAATGGAAGGTAGTGATTCTTTTGATTTTCGTTATGAGGTTGTGTTGCCAGAATTAAATGGGGATGCAAAAATGTGGATTCCTATTGCCACCACCGATGAATACCAACAAATAGAAATTGCCGAAATGAAAGTACCCATGGAGTACAAACTGTTGCATGACAAAGAATTTAACAACACAATTTTATACCTGGCTCCAGGTTCTAAGGAAAGCAAAAAGACTATTGATATCTTATACAAGGTAAAGCGTATTGAAAAAGGACCCTATGCCGAAGCCGGGCCAATTGATACGCGGTATCTGGCTGATAATCGGTTAATGCCTGTGGGTGGACGTTTTGAAACCATTGCTAAAGATGCTACGCGTGGGCGCGATGGCAGTGAGCTCATGAAAGCCCGTGCATTGTATGATTACATTATAGACAACATGCGTTATATGAAGTATGGCAACTACGGAAAAGGTGATTCTAATTATGCCTGCGATGTACGAACCGGTAATTGTACCGAGTTCCATTCGTTTTTTATTTCGCTTTCTCGCTCGTTAGGAATTCCGGCTCGCTTTGCCGTGGGGGCATCCATTCCTGCCGACAGAAATGAAGGCGGCATTGACGGATATCATTGTTGGGCTGAGTTTTATGCCGAAGGAAAATGGTGGCCCATTGATATTAGTGAAGCCAATAAGTATACGGCTTTGGCTACTTACTATTTTGGGCATCATCCTGCTAACAGAATTGAATTTAGCAAGGGCCGGGATCTTCTTGTAGAACCCGGCCCGGCTTCAGAACCAATTAATTTTTTGGCTTATCCCTACCTGGAAATAGAGGGTAAAGAAGTAGTAACAAAAACTACTTTTACGTTTACACGTCCTGCTAATCAATCGCTATAAACCGATTGTTTAATTATTAGTTGTGGAGTCTTGAGGATGCTCAGGATGCTCACTCTGGGTAGAATCTGATGGGTGCTCGGTTGAATCAGATGGGTGTTCGGTTGAATCCGAGGTTGGATGTTCTCCTTCAGCAGTTTTTTTTCCGCAGGAAACAATAACAGCAGCTCCCATGAGGGAAAGGAAAGTTAATAGGACCAGTTTTTTCGAGATTAGTTTCATAAGTTATTCAGTTTTAGTTAAGGTTTGCGAATATAGGGTTTTATACACTCTTACGCACAAATTGCGATTTGAGTCCCATAGAACCAAAGCCATCAACTTTACAGTCAATATTATGATCTCCATCGGTGAGTTTAATATTCTTCACTTTCGTGCCGGCTTTAATTGATTTTGAAGCTCCTTTCACAGGCAGGTCTTTGATAATAATTACGGTATCACCGTTTTCCAACAAAGTACCATTAGCATCTCTCACCACCGATGAATCAACTTCTTCCGTAACAACTTCGCTAATTTCGGCCGAGTTCCATTCATGCCCACATTCCGGGCACATCATGGAAGAGCCCGTAGGGTAGCCATATAGTGACTGACAGTTTGGGCATTTATTTGATTCAGACTTTTCGCTCATAGTTTTACAAAGATAATCAAGTTGTGAATGGGATACCAAACGGTCGATAAAATTGTATTGAGCCAATCACTAAAAAACATATCTTTATCCAACCACAAGTCTAATAATATGATGAAGAAGATAACCCCACTCAGTACTATTCTGTTTTTATTTTTTTTGAGTCCAGCCCTTGCACAGGATAAGCATCATTACCAAACTGATTTTACACCGGCCGATTTTGCCGACCGAAGAACAAAAATATTTGATGCTATTGGTACTAATGCCATTGCCGTTATTCAGGGCGCAAGTGGAGTGCCGGGCTTTAGTGTCTTTCGTCAGTCGAATACCTTTTATTATCTCACCGGAATTGAATCTGCCCATGCGTACTTGCTTCTCAACGGAAAAAATGGAAAATCGACTTTATATCTTCCGCATCGCGATGAAGATACAGAACGCGGCCAGGGAAAAGTATTATCGGCAGAAGATACGGAGTTAGTTAAACAACTTACGGGTGCTGATCAGGTAAAGGGCATTGAATTTTTAGCAGGTGATTTGATTGGTACAGGATTGATCAGACCACCTGCACCTTTGCTTTACACGGAATTCAGTCCGGCAGAAATCGGAAACGACAGTCGTGATGAGTTGCTCTATGGGCAAGCTAGGTCTTCTTCAGATCCTTGGGATGGACAGGCCACGCGAGAAGCATTATTTATTTCTAAACTCAATACACGCGTACCACAATTCGAGATCCGTGACTTATCACCGGCACTGGATTCCATGCGCCTGATCAAAAGTCCCAAGGAGATTGACCTCATTCGCAAGGCCACACAAATTGCAGGACTGGGAATTATAGAAGCCATGAAGTCAACCCAGCCTGGTGTTTATGAATATCAGTTGGATGCAGCGGCTAAGTATATCTTTTATTTGCAGGGTGCACGAGGCGATGCTTACCCTGCCATCATAGGGGGAGGCACCAATGCGTATATGGGACATTATTTTTATAAAACAGATGTACTGAAAGAGGGTGATCTCGTACTGATGGATTACGCACCGGATTATAGATACTACACGAGTGATGTTACGCGCATTTGGCCGGTGAATGGAAAGTTTAATGAAGAACAAAAAGAACTTTACAATTTTATATTTGCTTTTCGCGATGCACTTTTCAAATACATAAAGCCAGGAGTCACTTCAAATGAAGTGCTGGACAAAGCCGCTGCGGATATGAGGCAATATATGATAGGCAAGAAGTTTGTAAAGCCAGCCCATTTAAAAGCGGTTCAGGAAGGGATACAATTTCGCGGTCACTTTCAACATCCGGTGGGCATGGCTGTACACGATGTGGGGCGTGTGCATGGCGTGAAATTAAAGCCAGGTATGGTGTTTACGATTGACCCCATGATCTGGATTCATGAAGAAAGATTATATGTTCGTATTGAAGATGTAGCGTTGGTAACTGAAACGGGTGTTGAAAACATGAGCGCTTTCGTTCCTTCCAGTATTGACGATGTAGAACGCACGATCAAGGAAAAAGGATTGATTGAACTTCGTCCGGCCATCGCATTACCAATTAAAAAATAGAGTATTCAAATCATAAAAACTATGAAGGCTTATACTAAAATGAAATGGTTGTTGTGTATCACGCTTCTCGCTTTCACTGCCACATTTTCCATTGCTGATAATTATCCCAAAAATCCTAAAGTAGATATTATAAACTATGCGTTTAAAATTCTGCTTTCCGACAATACAGACGAAATTAAATGTGAAGTAACTATTGACGTTCGATATGTTGGCGCAGGCGTTGAAACACTAAGACTTGATTTAATAAAAGCTACCGAAGTATTGAGTAACAAGGGTATGAAAGTGAGTCTGGTAACTTCCGCGGGAAAAGTGCTGGCATATACCCATGAAAATGATGAGTTGAAAATCAATCTGCCAGTCTCTTCACAACTCAATCAGCGTACACTATACACCATTACTTATTCCGGTGTGCCCGCCACCGGACTCAAGATTGCCAACAACAAGTATGGCGATAGAACATTCTTCAGTGACAACTGGCCCGACAAAGGACGCAATTGGCTTGCACTGGTAGATCATCCTTACGATAAAGCTACCTGTGAGTTTATTGTTAATGCTCCTGCACATTATCAGGTGGTATCGAATGGTTTAAAAATAGAAGAAACAGATTTAGCGAATGGAAACCGGTTAACACATTGGAAACAATCCGTTCCCATTGCACCCTGGTTATATGTATTGGGTGTTGCCCGCTTTGCTGTTCAGTATGTAGATCAATTTGATCATAAATCCATCGAGACCTGGGTGTACCAGCAGGATCGAGATAAAGGGTTTTATGATTTCGCAGAGCCTACAAAAAAGGTGTTGGAATTTTATAGTTCGTATGTAGGTCCATTTTCATACGAGAAGTTGGCTAACATTCAATCCAATAGCGTGAGCGGTGGCATGGAGGCAGCCTCAGCTATTTTATATAGTGAGGGTTCAGTAGTAGGAGACAGGAACTTGCGTTGGAGGAATGTAGTCATCCATGAAATTGCCCATCAATGGTTTGGCAATGCAGTAACGGAATCTGACTGGGATGATGTTTGGTTGAGCGAAGGTTTTGCTACTTACTTTACCTTACTTTTTATTGAGCATGAATATGGTCACGATGCTTTTATGGAAGGTCTGGCATCCAGTAAGAAAAGTGTAAACGCCTTTTATGAAAAAAATCCTAACTACCGGATTGTTCACGATAATCTAAAAGATATGAGCCAGGTTACCAGTGGCCAAACCTATCAGAAGGGCAGTTGGATATTACACATGCTGCGCGGTGTTATGGGTACGGATGTATTTTGGAAAGGAATTCAATCCTATTATAAAAAGTACCAGGACCTAAACGCTACCACAGCCGACTTTCAGCGGGAAATGGAAGCTGCCTCGGGACTGGATCTAAAAGGTTTCTTTCAACAATGGTTATACAAACCGGGCACATTCAAAGTCAATGGAACCTGGCAATACAATGCAAAGAGTAAGGAACTCAAAATTGTATTGGATCAAATTCAAACGGATGGTATTATTTTTAAAATGCCCATACAGGTTGCCATCTTTTTACCTAACCAGAAACTGCCATTGATGAAAATGATTACGATTACTCAGAAAACGACTGTATCCGTTTTTACAATTGACGTTGAACCTGAAAAAGTTGTGCTCGATCCGGATATCTGGGTATTAATGGACGCTACTATTTCGAAGAAGTAATTTGAAACAATGCTGGATGTATAAGTTTTTTCAATAACTAGCTTGCCGGATAACATAGCGTTGAACGCTCACCAACAGTACCAACCTTGTACTCACCTAACAGAATGAGAAGCATCTACCCATGCTTGGCTGTCTGATTATTTTTAGGCTATACGCCTCGCATCGGTAACAGGTAAACTGTATTTTCGTACTGACAGGATTGAAAACCCAATTATATCTTTGAAAAAAACGTACCTCATTCTTGGTGGCATCGCGCTGTTAAGTCTGCTTTTTATTGCCCGCCTGGTGTTTATTGGAAGGAGTAACAAGATAGTGGAGCGGGAATGGTTTGCTAAATCATTGCAGTATGAATTTTCTGCTGTTTAAGCGTATGATGCAGATCATTATTAATGCTGACCTACATCATTCATAGGCAAAAAGATTAGAGATACATTGCTTGTATAAGATTAAGGGGTAACTAAATAAAATGTTATGAAAAATAGAACTGTAATTATAACCGGAGCCGCTTCTGGCATTGGGAAAGCTGCTGCCGAACTGTTTGCTGCAAAGGGTGCGAATGTTGTAGTCTCAGACATTCAGGAATCAGAAGGTGGAAAAGTTGTAAAGGATATAATTGGAAAAGGTGGGGTGGCATCATTTTTTAAGACCGATGTTTCCAAACCGGAAGAAATGGAAGCATTAGTCAATTTTGCACTCAAGACGTATGGTAAATTAGACATGGCCATTAACAATGCTGGCATTGGGGGCGAATTAAATCCGATCGCGGATATGAGTATTGAAGGATGGCAGAATGTTATAAACGTAAACCTCAATAGCCTATTTTATGGTATGAAGTATCAGATTCAGGCAATGTTAAAAAATGGAGGTGGTAGTATTGTAAACATTTCTTCCATTTTGGGTTCAGTTGGTTTTGCCGGCTCCGCTGGTTATGCTTCAGCTAAGCATGGTGTGGTTGGCCTAACTCAAACAGCTGCACTTGAATATTCCGCACAAAAAATCAGAGTTAATGCAGTAGGTCCCGGATTCATTGAAACACCTTTATTAAGCGTTTTGGACGGGGAAATGAAGAAGCAAATTGCTGCACTTCATCCTATTGGTCGTATGGGAAAAAGTGAAGAAGTTGCTGAGCTAATTTTTTGGTTGGCGAGTGACAAAGCGTCTTTCGTAACCGGTAGCTATTATCCTATAGATGGTGGGTATTTGGCTCGATAAAGCACCGTATAAGTTTTATGAATTAACAAGGAACATTAAATAATAACTACGTTACATTTGAGCTCCATGGCAAGAATCTTTATCACGGGGTCAGCCGATGGTCTTGGTCAGTTGACCGCTAAGCAATTAGTAAGTGAAGGACATCAAGTTGTGTTGCACGCACGCAACAAAGCCCGCGGACAGGAGGCTTTGAAAAAAATACCCGGTGCCGAGGCGGTAGTAACCGCAGACTTATCAAACCTCGAAGAGACCAAACAGTTAGCTAATGAAATAAACGCGTTGGGAAGTTTTGATGTCGTAATTCACAATGCAGGTGTGTATCGCGCCAGCGGGAAAGTGATTGTGGCTATCAACACCTTAGCGCCTTACATCTTAACCAGTTTAATAACGCCACCCAAACGCTTGATCTATTTGAGCTCCGGATTACACAGTGGGGGGCAAGCCAAGTTGCAAGAGTTAGAAACTGATCCTGATAAAATCAGCTATTCTGATTCGAAGCTACACGTGCTTTTACTGAGCATGGCGGTGGCGCGTTTATGGCCAACGGTTTATAGCAATGGTGTTAACCCGGGCTGGGTGCCTACCAAAATGGGTGGTACCGGTGCACCGGATGATCTGGAGCAAGGTTATCAAACTCAATGTTGGCTGGCTACCAGTGATCAGACCCAAGCGAAAGTGAGTGGCCAGTATTTTTTTCATCAACATCAAAAGCACTTTAATCCAACTGCTGCCGATGAAGCGTTGCAAGATAAATTTCTCGCAGTCTGTGAAAGGATTACGGGGGTTCGGTTTTTAAATCTATAGCGAGTCTTACATTTTTCAGTTACAACTTGCTTAATATTGCACTTATCATCAAAAAAGAATTCTATCTATGAAAAAATTTCTGGTAGTCATAAGTGTACTGTTGATTCTTTCCAGCGAAGTTCTCTGTCAGCAGCTTCAATCACCCAATGGAAAATTAATCATGACATTCTCTCTTAAAGCAGATGGAACGCCAACGTATGCGTTGACCTATAGCGGAAAGTCTGTTATAAAGCCAAGTGCGCTTGGACTTGAACTTAAGAACGATGAGAAATCTCTTCTGAATGATTTTACCATCACAAAGTCAGAAACTGCCTCGAACGACTCCAACTGGGAACCCGTGTGGGGCGAAGTAAAAAGTATCCGCAATCATTATAATGAACTGGCAGTAACACTTGTGCAAAAAGGAACCGATAGGGAATTGATTATCCGCTTCCGGATGTTTGATGAAGGTCTCGGCTTTAGGTATGAATTTCCAGTCCAGAAAAATCTCATTTATTTTGTGATCAAAGAGGAGCGAACCCAGTTTGCTATGGCAGGCGACCACACGGCCTTTTGGATAGCAGGCGATTATGATACGCAGGAGTATGACTACACCACCTCACGATTATCTGAAATACGAAAACTGATGAAAGGGAGCATTACAAGTAATGCTTCGCAAACTCCTTTTTCACCCACCGGTGTTCAAACCGCACTGATGATGAAGACCGATGAGGGACTCTATATCAATATTCATGAAGCTGCACTAATTAACTATTCCTGCATGCACTTAAATCTGGATGATGCGAACATGATCTTTCAATCGTGGCTTACGCCAGATGCGAAGGGCGATAAAGGGTACATGCAGGCACCCGGCACCTCTCCCTGGCGCACGGTTATGGTTAGTAATGATGCGTGCGAGATTCTAGCGAGTAAGATGACATACAATTTGAATGAGCCTAGCAAGATTGAAGATACCTCATGGATTAAACCGGTTAAATACATGGGCGTATGGTGGGAGATGATTACTGGAAAAAGTTCCTGGTCGTATACGAATGATCTGCCTTCTATTCAGATTGGCATTACGGATTACTCTACGGCAAAACCAAATGGCACCCATGGAGCCAATACGGCTAACGTAAAGAAATACATTGACTTTGCTTCACTCCATGGATTTGATGGTGTACTGGTGGAAGGCTGGAACATTGGGTGGGAAGATTGGTTCGGTCATCACAAAGATTATGTATTTGATTTTGTTACTCCATATCCCGATTTTGACTTACCAGACTTACGGGACTATGCAAAATCAAAAGGGATCAAACTGATCATGCATCACGAAACTTCTGGTTCAACCCGCAATTATGAACGCCACCTTGACAAGGCTTTCCAATTTATGAAAGACAATAATTACGATGCCGTAAAAACGGGTTATGTGGGTGACATTCTTCCTAGCGGATATCATCACTACGACCAATGGACCATCAATCATTACCAGTATGTGGTAGAGAAAGCCGCACAGTATAAAATTATGGTCAATGCACATGAGGCTGTTCGCCCCACCGGTATTGCCCGGACGTATCCGAATATGATTGGCAATGAATCAGCACGAGGCACTGAGTTCCAGGCATTCGGTGGTTCCAAACCAAATCATGTAACTATTCTTCCCTTCACACGATTGATAGGAGGGCCCATGGATTATACCCCCGGAATTTTTGAAATGGACATCAGTAAGGCTAACCCAAGCAATACCAGCCATTGCAATAGCACACTGGCCAACCAACTGGCGTTGTATGTAACGATGTACAGTCCGCTTCAAATGGCAGCCGATTTCCCAGAAAATTATTCCCGGTTTATGGATGCCTTTCAATTTATTAAAGATGTTGCGCTGGATTGGGATGACAGCAAATATCTGGAGGCTGAACCCGGTCAATACATTACTGTAGCGCGCAAAGAAAAGGGAAAGACAACTTGGTATCTTGGAAACGTAAATGGAGAAACACCACGCATCTCCAATGTGTCGTTCAATTTTCTGGAACCCGGCAAGACTTACGTTGCCACCATCTATGCCGATGCCAAAGATGCCCATTACAAAACCAATCCGCAGGCGTACACCATACGAAAAGTGGTGATCAGTAATACATCTAAATTACAACAATGGTCTGCCCCGGGTGGTGGCTACGCGATAAGTATCGTGCAAGCAGATAAAAACCAGATCAAGGGTTTGAAGAAGTTATAAAAACTCTACGGCTTGGAAAGATCATGAACTGATTTTAAAGTTAAATTCGCGAGACAGCATTTTGCGTTAATTAATATGGATATAGAAAAAATCCGATCACTATTCCCGATCACCAAAGAAGCTATTTATCTTAACAATGCCTCAAAAGCTCCACTTAATACTTTGGTGCAAGATCAACTTCAGGTTTTCTTAAAAGCAGAATATAATCCTGTTGGAGGTAAAGCATTTTACCGGGATGAAATACGTGTTTTGCTATCCAGATTATTGGGTGGCCTGCCGGAAGAATATGCCTTGCTGACAAGTACTGGCGTTGGAATAAGTATTGTAGCGCAAGGCCTGGATTTAAAAAAGGGTGACAATATTGTAATCCCCGAACGCGAACATTGGAATAACTCATTTCCCTGGTTGCAACTCGAAAAGAAAGAAGTTGAGGTTAGGTTTGCCAAGATCAACGAGGATAACAGTATTGATCCGGAAGCAATCGAAAAACTGATCGATGATAAAACGCGCGTGGTGGCCATCGCTGCCGTACGATTCAACAGTGGCTTCAGACCAAACCTATCGGCTATTGGAAAAATAGCACATGAGAAAGGTGCTTTGTTTGTTGTGGACGTAGCTCAGGCAGCAGGTATGATTCCTATTGATGTAGAAAAAGATCAGATAGATATAATGGCAGGTTGTGGTTTCAAGTGGTTACTGGGAATGCATGGAACTGGATTCTTATATGTTAATAAAAAAGTTGCTAATAGGATTGCCCCGGTTTTACCCGGCATGTTTGCTGCGGATACCCTTTATGATAAGCTTTCCTATTTTGATGACTCCCGAAAATTTGAGACGGGTACCATTGCTTACTCACTCTTCAGTGCTTGGTCGGCAGGACTTAGGTTATTACTTGATATTGGTATCCCGAACGTTTATAAGAAAGCGTTAGAAAATACGGATATTCTGATTGAAGGGCTCCAGGAAAAAGGGCATCAAATAGTAAGTCCAATAAAGAACCCTGATGAGAGAACGGCCATTCTTCATTTCAACACAGGTTCTTTGGAAACAACCAAAGTGCTCTACCAAAAACTCACCGCTGAAAAAGTTTTGGTGACCTTGCAGGCTGACAACATTCGGGTGAGTCCGAATTTCATCAACACAAAAGAAGAAATCAATGTGTTTCTGAATTTGGTGTAAAGCTAAAGTCTTCCGGCAGGTAAGGGCATCAGTAAAACTTGTGCCTTGGATATAAGCCCTAGCCAAAAATCTTTTTGGCCTATTCGTTGAATGGATTAAAATATGCTAAACCCAAGGTCAGATTGAAACTCCTCAGCCTTTTTCATCACCATGATTTTTGCCTTTTGGGAAGTAGGGCCGGAATAGAGGTCGTCAATGGTTCTGAGAAACAACGTTAACCACCTGAAGAAATGCTGCGTACTGAACATTAATTCAATGTGTTTCGGGAATGGCTCACTGGTAGACGTGTGAGTTAAAAGTACTGTTTCCCAATATTTATACAACGCATCCTTGTGCAAGTGACTGTTTTCAATTTGAGAAAATATGGGGCCCAGTAAATCATCTTCTGCAGCGCTCTCGTAGAATGTATCCACTAAGATCGTGATATCATTCAAATCCGTTATATCTCTGTTCATATCATCCTAAAGTAATAGGGACGGTAAAGTAATAAATATTTTACAAATCGGATATCAAGGTCCGATATAAACTTACTATTTTCATTAATTACAACCTGTATGGCGTGTGCATGTACGGGTATGAACCATTCAATTAGCCAGCGTGGCGAACGGGAGGGTACGACTGCCTTCACAATTAGATCTTCCTGATATTAAATCTTAGAATTATAACAAATAATGGAACTGAAAACGAATCCAATTTTCATTACAGCAAACAGGCAGAAGATACCTATAACATTTTACCTTTAAAGGTGTTATAATAAAAAACCCAACTATGTTTTCTCTCTTCAAAAAGAACCCGATCCAATCCCTCGAAAATAAACGCAAAAAACTGCTGGAAGAAGCCATGCATGTACAACGGTCTGGCGACTTGAGGCGTTACGCTGAAAAAATGGAAGTCATCAACAAGCTAGAAAAAGAGATTGAAGAGATTCGGGCAGCAACCCCTTAACATTAACCTACCCAAGTGTGAACAATTTGATTCTGTATTGGTTTTACCAGTATGGCAAATATCCTAATCATAGGTTCCTCAACAGGAATCGGTTCATCCCTATCAAAACAATTGATAGCTGAAGGGCATGAGGTATATGGTACGTTCAATAAAACCAGTGCCAACAAAGAAGGGTTCGTAAAACTTCAGCAACTCAATGTTTTGGATGACTCCTTGGATTTGAGTTTTGCACCCGATATTTTAGATGGATTAGTCTATTGTCCTGGGGCCGTGAACCTAAAGCCTTTTGCCCGCATTAAGCCAGAGGATTTCATTTCCGATTATCAATTACAGTTGGTAGGGGCAGTTAAAGTGATACAAGCTTGTTTGCCAAAATTGAAAAATGCTTCCAATCCATCCATCGTTTTATTTTCTACGGTAGCGGTACAGACTGGATTTAATTTTCACTCATTGGTCGCGTCTTCCAAAGGGGCCGTGGAAGGACTTACAAAAGCGTTGGCGGCAGAATTTGCTCCAAAGATAAGAGTCAATTGTATAGCGCCTTCCATTACCGATACGCCTCTTGCCGGCACACTTCTTAACAGCGTAGAAAAGAAAGAAGCAAATGCGCAGCGCCATCCACTCAAAAAAATTGGTAAGCCCGAAGACCTGGCCAACCTTGCCGAATTTCTGCTATCAGAAAAATCGGGTTGGATTACCGGACAAATAATCCATTCCGATGGTGGCATGTCGAGTTTGAAGGTATAAACTATTATTATGAAAATTCTACTCACTGGCTCTACAGGTTACATTGGCCGCAGGTTACTTCCCGTTTTGGTGGAAGCTGGGCATCACGTGACTTGTTTGGTGCGCGACCAACGCAGATTTGATTGGGAAGACTTTTCGGAAGAGTTTTTAAAACACGTTTCGGTCGTTGAGGTTGATTTGAATGATGCCGAATCCTTTACGAAATCACCCAGCGATATTGATGTTGCTTTCTACCTGGTGCATTCTATGAGTTCTTCCAATCCAAACTTTACGGATTTGGAAGCACGCTCGGCACAGAATTTTGTTCAGTATATCAACCAAACAACCTGTAAGCAAATTATTTATTTAAGTGGTAT
>JAGPBO010000225.1 GCA_018063305.1 Cyclobacteriaceae bacterium | reverse complement strand
TCATGCCTTACTACACCATATCCTATAATCAGGACACCAAGAACCATGAAAACGTTGGTAACAGTTATAATAAATATATCATAACCGATTTACTGCGCGAAAAGTACCAGTATGATGGCGTGGTTTGCACCGATTGGTTAATAACCGGAGATGAAACTACGATAGATGTTTTTCTTACCGGTAAACCTTGGGGTGTAGAGGGACTATCTATTGCAGAGCGACATTACAAAATATTGATGGCAGGCGTTGATCAGTTTGGAGGCAACAATAATATGAAGCCTGTGATAGAAGCCTATAACATGGGCGTGAAAGAACATGGTGAAGAATTTATGCGTAAGCGCTTTGAACAATCTGCGGTGCGCTTATTGAAAAACATCTTTCGAACCGGATTATTTGAAAATCCTTATTTTAATCCTGAAGTTTCAAAGGCAATTGTTGGCAACCCTGAATTCATGAAGGCAGGATATGATGCACAATTGAAATCAGTGGTGATGTTGAAGAACAAAGCCAATGTACTTCCGCTGGAGAAAAATAAAACTGTGTACATACCCAAAAAATTCACACCTGCAGGAAGAAACTTTCTGGGAATAGAAACACCCGAGAAGCTTGAATACCCGGTGAATATTGAAATCGTTAAGAAATACTTTACTGTAACTGACAATCCTGAACTAGCAGACTATGCGTTAGTATTTGTAAATAGTCCTAACTCGGGCATCGGATACGACAAAGAAGATGCAAAAAAAGGCGGCAATGGATATCTCCCCATATCATTACAATATGGAGAATATCAGGCGAATGCCGCACGTGAAACCAGCATTGCTGGAGGCGACCCTTTGGAAAAATTTACTAATCGTACATATAAGAACAAAAAGACCAAGGCAATCAACATTACTGATTTAGGTATGATCAATGATACCTACAAGAAAATGAAAGGAAAGCCGGTTGTTGTTGCTATCAACATGAATAATCCCATGGTTTTTTCTGAGTTTGAAAAAAATGCAAACGGTATACTCGTTCACTTTGGTGTCCAAGATCAAGCTCTTCTGGATATCCTTACCGGATCGGCTGAGCCTTCGGCTCTATTACCGATGCAAATGCCAGCCAATATGGAAACGGTAGAAAAACAATTTGAAGATGTGCCTCATGACCTTACTGTTTATGTAGACGCAGAGGGTAATGGTTATGATTTTGCCTTTGGATTAAATTGGAAGGGCGTTATTAATGATGAGCGAAAGTCCAAATACAAAAAATAACTACTAAATTTAAGTACTAACGCAACGCACATGTTTTAAACTAGTTCTGAGCAACACTAATAATCTAAAATATTCAACCATGATAAACAGACGAAAATTTTTACAAAGCTCTGGAGCACTTGCTCTTGGCGGCCTGGCAATCTCTCAGCAGTCCATGGGTAATGTGCTTTCAAATAAAGTTGCTGCCGCAAGACCTGTTGGTTTGCAGTTATACACCGTTACAAATGCCATAGAAGCTGATCTGGATGGCACCTTAAAACGCATTGCTGAAATTGGTTATAAAGATTTAGAAACTGCATTCAGTAGAAAAGGTGGCTATTATGGATTGAAGCCTAAAGAGTTTGCTGCAAAAGCAAAAGAGTATGGTTTAAACTGGCGAGCACATCACATCGGTGGAGCTGGTTTCAAAATGCCTGCGGGTGCGGCACCTCGCTTAGATGCGAATGGCAAGCCCATTGTTATGCCTACGGTATTAAACTTACGGGATAACTTTCAAGAGGCCGTTGACAACGCTGCAGAAGGAGGATTAAAATATCTTGTTTGCTCAAGCACGCCAATAAATACGATGGAAGAAATTAATTTGTCAATCGAAACTTTTAACAAAACAGGTGAAGCATGTAAAAAAGCTGGAATTGGTTTTGCCTATCACAATCACACGAAAGAATTTGACCGTATAGACGGTAAACTCCCATACGAAATATTTTTATCACAGATTAGTCCGGACATTATGAAGATGGAGCTTGACCTTGCGTGGGTTACTAAATCAGGGACCGATCCACTCGAACTTTTTAAGAAACATCCCGGTCGCTTCCCGTTATGGCATGTTAAAGATCTTGACCGGGTTACTCAACGCCCCGTTGAAGTAGGTGCAGGCTATGTCGATTTGAAACGAGTATTTGAAGGTTCTGAAAATTCAGGCTTACAGTATCTATTCGTAGAACAAGATGCTGCGCCCGACCCGCTAACAAACATTGCAACTAGCTATGCCAACATTCAAAAGTTATTTTAGAAGGTAAGCGTATACCGTACCTCCAAAGAGTCAGATAATTGTATTGTCTGACTTTTTTGCTTTTCGGAATGCTTCGGAATCACAAATAGCGCTGCATTCCAACCTATTCAATTGTTTTAGAGATTTACAAGTAAGAAAACAATTAATTGCAGAGCATGAAATGAAAACAGTCGTTACTGATTGTAACTATTGATGAGTATTGAAATTAATCTTGTCTTGATCTATTGAAAATCCAATTATAAAACCTGTCATCCTGAGCTTGTCGAAGGGGGACTTACATTCTTATCTATGGCACGGGATCACAATTACTTCGTTTATATTGTTGAATGCTCAGATGGATTATACTAAACAGGAGTTACCAACAATCTCGAAAGAAGAATTGAAGAACATAATGAAGGAATAGATATAAAAAGTTTTACCTATAAACGAAGACCAGTTAAATTAAGATTGGTTAAGGTTTATAAATATTAATAAAGCGATAGAAGTGGGAAAAACAATTGAAAGGTTGGAGTCGAAAGAAGAAAGAAACTCTCTTTATTGAGGGCTGGAATGAAATAAAAAGCCTCGCCAAAAGTAAATCAGCAAGTCAGTCTTCGACAAGCTCAGACTGACAGGTATCTATTTTAGTTTGATAATTAAGTAACCATGCGTATTTCTCTAAGCTTCGACATCAGCAAAACCGATAAATGTATATGCCACTGATCTTCACCAAGCCTCCGCACTGGGTGTTACGCTGACTGTTCACGAGCGTGGAATCAAAAGGACAAGCTAGAATAATTAATTCAACCTAAAATACTAGTGGTTTGACTGCCCGGGTGTTGGCGTCAAAAACTCCTTCCACAATTCACCCCCATTTATTGTTCGGCCAAAGGATTGATTGATCGTCTGCTTTCCAAACTTAAGTTCATCAATTTTTCTACCATCCTTATTAAAGAACCCAAGGTATTCACCATCCTGATCCAACTTGAATTTTAAATGAAGTATTCCCTGATCGGGCGTGCCATCAGCCCACAGTAAAAGAAATCCGCCTGGCGCAATGGTTGTAACAGCAGGATCTGAATCTGGAATTTGGTGCCCCAGTGGTTTCTTTTTGTTTTGCGAAAAATACATTCCACCTATATCTACAGGTACTGCATCCGCATTATAAATTTCTATCCAATCATCAAATTCCGGTGCTCCACTGGAAGAATCCGGACAACAAGATGAACTATTAGTCAGGATTTCATTGATCACAAGTTTTGGAGGATTCTTTCTTAAAAGAAAATAACTCACTCCCCCCAACACACAAATAACAAATACGAGGATACCAAATTTATTCATTGAGCTTGTCATACTTAAGAGGGTTTTCAATTCCTTAAACTAAATATAGTTCCTTTCATCGGTTCTTTCCAATCCAGTCATTGATTAACTCTCTGGTCACCCTGATTATTGACTCTTTATTGATTGGACCAAACACATGCGGAAACAGTTCTTCGCTAGTGGATTTTTCATATTTGACCGTTGCATTCAGTCTTGATTCATCAATATGCAGGAGAAGAAAATCAGTATAGTTCGAGTAATATCTTTCTATCACACCACTCAATTGATCTCGGGTGCAACAATGGATAAAACCCTCTACCTCATACCCGGGTGGTTTAAACTCGGCAGAGAGCTCTTGCCCTTCCCAATCCGACAAAATGGCTACCTGATAAATCATTATTTTAATTCCGTTGAATAAATCCTTCCATCCAGTGGATTGCTTCCTCCAACGATTCAAAAACTTTCATGGTAATACCGTGCTCAGCTGTTTTGATAATCATCCGATCAAAATACTTCTTTCGAATAGGATCATGAAAACCGATAGCCGCAATTCGCTTTAATCCACAGCGAACGGCTTCCGGAAGCACCGTACTCAAAAACCAAAGTTGCTCTTCATTAGGTACAACACCTTGCAGGCGTAGATCAGCAATCCAGCCTGGGGTATGATACGTTTTTAAGGTATGCATTATTGTCTGAAAAGCTCTTCGGTATTCAATGTCCGTTATGTTTCTTTTCCATGAGATCACTGTATTATTCAAATTGGCATCGTAATAGATTTGTGCCGCTTCACTATCAAAAAATATTTGCTTGCTTACATCAAAAGGCATGGGAAAGGTAATGCGGAACGTTGTGCCTCTATTAATGTTGCTTACAATAGCAATTTTTCCACCCAATGTATCAATTTGGGTTTTAACCAGATATAAGCCCAGCCCCTTGCCATCCACATGCGTGTGAAATCGTTTGTACAGCTTAAAAATGTTTTCTCGTTGCTCGTCCAGATTAAAACCTAAGCCATTGTCGCGAACGATAAGTTCAATATCCTGATTCGCCAAAACACTTGTTTTAACTTCAACCAAAAGTTCATTTTCCGGATTGCGATACTTAATAGCATTACTCACTAAGTTATACAAAATGCTTTGGAGCATAGCCCGAATAGAATACACGAATGGTGCATCCGTAAAATCAGCAATCACCTGGTAGCCAGGACGCATTTGATCCTGAAGCATAGAAATAGTTTTCTTCCATTCCGATTCAAACAAAATCTTCTCGCGTACTTTATACAAATCATTTCGGATATCAATGATAAGACTTAAGTCTTTCAAAACGTCATCCAATTCGTGCCCCGACCGTTTAATCATTACGCTGATTTCTTCGCGTTCCTCTTGCGATAACGGCTTACTGAATAAATCTGTCAAACCCAGCAACCGGGCTACCGGTCCCCGGAGGTTATGAGAAACCGTGTACGAAAACTGTCGCAGTTCATTATTATGCCTGATCAACTCCTCATTGGTATTCAGCAAATCGGCACTCTTCTGCTCCACCGTTTTTTCAAGTTCTAAATTATAGGTGAAGAGCTTTTTCTGCTGCTCACTAATCAAACGGTTTGCTTCGGCCAGTAATTCCCGACTTGCCTTAAGCTCCTTCTGTTGCCGTAGCATTTCTTCGTTATGCAGTTCTTTGGCATGGTTAAGATTGAGCAACTCATCGTTACGGTTGATCAATTCTTTATTCAAGGCGCTGAGATTAATAAAAGATTTCTGAGCCTGACGTTCAGCTCGTTCGGTAATGGATTTAAGGGTAAGTACACCAAAAAGCAATACCAAAAAACAAATAAGGGTTATCGAATTGATGTAGTAATAGGAGGGTGAATCAAATCCACGTTGAAAATACCCCAGACCAAAAGCGGAGTGTAACGGATCAAATAAGATTAAACAGATGAAGGTTGAAAAAAGACAGACAATAATTTTAATTCGTTCTTGCAGTCTAAAGGAAACGGCCGGTAAAATTGTGGTAACTAAAATAATAAACCGGCTATCAAAATAGGTGATATAGGTATGATAGGGCTCTGCATATTTACCATATAACGATATAAAGAGTGCTCCATAGATCGGTAATAAGCAAAAGATCATTCGACCTAAATTATAATAAGAACGATTGATAAAAATAATGAGTAGAAAAAAGACAGCGGTTAAAATTATGTACAAGGACGTTGGCGACCATCCAAAAAGGAAAAATAAAGTATAGAAAAGCAATAAGCAGAGCATCGATAGGATAAGAGTCATCAAATTGGTGATATAGACTCCCTGGCGAAGATGCTCCAGTACCGAGGATGATGGAAGTAAAAAGGAAAATGCTTTTGGCATGTGGCTATTAGCAACAAAGTTAGATTAGATTCTTGTTTGCCAAAACACCCTACCA
>JAGPBO010000037.1:1697-20802 GCA_018063305.1 Cyclobacteriaceae bacterium | reverse complement strand
TGACGAAAACCAACAAGCGAAGGATCCCATAGAAAGAACGACTGCTATCATGGAGATCCATCGCTAGAGCAACGTAAATAACCAGACTTGTTTTATAATTTCATTTCTACTATCGATCTTCTTCTCCGCTCTGGATTGGCCTATGCCTTGTAGTCGTGGATCGGCCATTTTATTTTATAGAAGGTATAATTTTGCGGGTGTGCTTACCCTTTGCCGGTGTTCTTCACCGGCAAAACTATGGCTATTAACTTAATTCATCATGCTTGTTGGTGAACCTCTGCGCTATGCCACCCCACAACACCAACTATGGCAAGAGACCAGTTCGATTTTGATTTTATAAAGTGAAGCGCGAGCACCCTCGTTATTGTTGGTCGCTGACCAACAATCCTAATTACTTTTTTTTGATCGTAGCGAATGAATCGTCAGCACCGCCAAACAAATGACCAGTCCCAAAAACTCGCGGGTTTCTTCGATGTAAAGATTTTGCATTTTGGCCAGGTCATCGAACAACATGGCTTTATCGGGCGACTGAAACCACACGTAGGCACTGGGAGCAAGAATCGCTGCATAGACTATGTATAGAGCGGCTGCAACAATAATCCAGATTTTGAAATGCATTCCAAACATGGCTAGTACACAAAGCACCGCCATGTTGCCATAAATTAAAATCCAGAGAACGGGATCGGGATCATTTATTTGCACGAAGGCAAATGCTAAAAACATCAATGCCAAAATGAAATTCAAAATTTTCATCTGCTGAATTTATTTATTGGTCAGATGGAATGATCAGAAAATTGCACCTGCAATTGTAGCTGTCATAAGCGTTGCTAAGGATGCCGCGATCATTGCTTTCATTCCTAATTTAGATAAGTCCCCTTGCCGGTTGGCAGCCATTCCTCCTATTCCACCAATCTGAATGGCAATGGAACTAAAATTAGCGAACCCACATAAGGCATACGTAGAAATGCGAATAGATTTTTCACTCAGTACCCCCGAAGCTTTTAAGCTAGCCAGATCCAGGTAGGCGACAAACTCATTGATCACCATCTTTTGACCTAATAAGCTGCCTACATAAAGTGATTCATTCCAGCTAACGCCAATACAAAAAGCAAACACCCGGAATACTTGTCCTAAAATATACTGTAATGAAAATCCTTTATAGACTCCATTCGTGCTCTGCGCAACAAAATCATTCAATCCAGTATAGGCACCAATAAAATCTACGAGTACCCAATTAACCGCATAGATAACAGCAATGAAAGCCAACAACATGCCAGCGATATTCAGTGCCAGTTTTAACCCATCGGATGCACCCGTGGCCATAGCATCTACCAGATTAACACCGATCTGATCTTTGTTAACTTTTAAACTCCGATCAATTTTTTCGTGCTCGGTTTCGGGCATAAATATTTTTGCCAGTACAATTGCGGCTGGCGCATTCATGATGGAGGCACTCAATAAATAGCTGGCAAACTTCGCCTGTTGCTGTGGATCGCCTCCTCCAAGAAAAGAGACATAAGCACCCAAAACACTACCGGCAATAGTTGCCATACCACCCACCATCAAGCAATTTAATTCGGAGGAGGTCATGCCTTTGATAAAAGGTCTTACCAATAAGGGCGCTTCGGTTTGGCCCATAAAAATATTGGCTGCGGCAGATAAACTTTCTGCTCCTGACAACCGCATGGTTCGTGCCATAACCCAGGCGAAGCCAAACACAATTTTTTGCAGCACCCCGAGGTAATACAAGCCGGCCGTTACCGCTGAAAAAAAGATAACCGTGGGCAAAGCCTGAAACGCAAACAAAAACCCGAGATTATGTTTTACATCCGGGTTTCCTATACTGTTTTTAGAGAGGTCTCCGTATAGGAACTCCCCACCTTTAGCAGCAAAACTTAAAAAGACAACAAATTTTTCGCTAACGTAAATAAAAACTCTTTGGGCAATTTCAACTTTACCGATGATAAGACCGAAAGCAAGTTGAATAACAATACCAATCAATACCAAGCGCCAATCAATGGCTTTGCGATTACCTGAAAGAAGGTAGGCAACCCCCACAATAAAAATAAGACCTAGTAAGCCGCGTAAATAATCCATCAGGTTTCGGTAGTTACAGTTCGATTCTTAATTACGCTTACTTAGTTCGTCTCTTATTTTAGCCGCCCGTTCGTAATCCTCTTTGTCAATAGCATCTTTCAATAAATCATTCAGCTTCTCGATGGAGTAGTTTTTATAATCTTCGCTGCTCGTTGATTTACGCGGTGATTCTTTCTTTACTTTAGCTTTGGATTCAGCTTTTACTTCCGTTTTCTCCTCTTCTTCCTGATCCGTAAGCACGATGCCGGCTTCGGCTAAAATTGTTTCGTAAGTATAAATAGGCGAATCGAAACGGAGTCCAATCGCTATAGCATCGGAAGGCCTTGCATCTATTTCTGTTTTCTTCAAACCATCGGTACAAACTATCTTGGCAAAGAATACGCCTTCTTTCAAATCTGAGATCACAATTTCTTCGACATGAAAATGAAACGCATTTGAGAAAGACTTAAACAAGTCGTGCGTCATCGGGCGATTAGGAATTATCTTTTCAATCTCAATGGCAATCGCCTGCGCTTCAAACATCCCGATAATAATCGGGAGCCTTCTATTGCCTTCCAGCTCACCTAACACTAAAGCAAAGGATCCTGTTTGAGATTGGCTGGAGGACAATCCTAATATTTCGAGTTTTATTTTCTTCAAAGCGGCCAAAAGAAATTCAAATTATAAAAAAATAATGAAACCTAACGATTCAGTTAAAAATGCTTTCTATCCATTGGCAGCCTTAATGGCTGCAGTCAATTTTGGTACAACTTCAAAGGCATCGCCCACTACACCATAATCGGCTGCTTTAAAAAAAGGCGCGTCTGCATCTTTATTGATAACTACAATACACTTTGATGAATTAACACCAGCCAGATGTTGAATGGCACCCGAAATACCAATTGCGATATATAATTGTGGGGCCACTTTAATTCCGGTTTGACCAACGTGTTCGTGATGCGGTCGCCAGCCCATGTCTGATACGGGTTTACTGCAAGCCGTAGCGGCATGAAGTGTTTTGGCGAGTTCTTCCAGGATACCCCAATGCTCGGCACCTTTCATCCCGCGGCCACCTGACACTACAATTTCTGCTTCAGGCAATAGAATATCACCCGTAGCTTTCTCCGATGATACAATGGTCGTGTTAAAATCTGCTTCCGAAAGATTAACAGCAAAGTTAACAACCTCAGCAGTGCCGCCTGACTCTTTAACTTCAGCGGCATTCTTCTTTATTGCGATAACTTTCTTTGCATTTTTAAGTTCTACCAATGAAAATGCTTTGCCTGTATAGATGCTTCTCTTCACTACAAAGCCCGTAGTCGTATTGGGGAGTTCCACAACGTTCGATGCAAAACTGGCCCCTGTTTTAACGGCTACTTTCGCTGCGACAGGCGTGCCCAAAGACGTGCCGGCTAATACAAGAACTTCAGCATTTTCATCCTGCATCGCTTTTGTTATTACCGCTGCATAAGCCTGTATCACCGGCTTACTTAATTTCGCATCTGCTGCATGCAAGACTTTTTGCACGCCATATTTTCCTAGCACCTGAAGTTCAGAGGCTTCTGCCGGCCCCAACACCACAGCTGTTACCGAGCCACCCATGGCTTTCGCATAACAAACCGCCTCCAACGAAGGCTTTCTAATTTTTCCTTCTGATGTTTCTACAAAAACTAATACTGACATAAGTCGATTGTTTATATTTTTCGTTCGGGATATTTCTAATTATAAAACCTTGGCTTCGTTTTTCAGTTTTGATACGAGCTCAGCCATATTATCTGCGGCAATCATTTTAACCGCGCCTTTAGGTGGAGGCAGTTCAAATTTCTGCGTTGCCGTAGCCGCTTGTGCCGCCTGAGGTTCTACAACTTTTAAAGGTTTAGTGCGGGCTGACATAATACCACGCATATTGGGTATCTTCCATTCGGCAATAGGCTCCTGACAACCGGCAACCAAAGGCAAGTTGGCTTCTACCTGTTCTTTACCACCTTCAATCTCTACCGACATCTTAACTTTCGTTCCTTCAATATCTAACTTCATTACGGGGGATATAGATGGCAAACCAAGCATTTCTCCTACCATGGCATGCACAACACCGCCATTAAAATCGATAGACTCACGGCCCATTAAAATGAGATCATAGCCTTTCGCTTGCCCGGCAATTTGAGTTGCCACCAGAAATGATTCGGTTGGCTCCATGTTAATACGAATTGCGTCATCCGCCCCAATAGCTAATGCTTTACGTATAGTGGGCTCTGTATCAGCCAATCCCACATTTAATGCCGTAACCGTTGTTCCTGGTATTTGTTCCTTCAACTCAATGGCACGCGCCAATGCGTAATCGTCATACGGACCAATAATAAACTGAACTCCCGTTGTATCGAACTTAGTGGCGTTATCGATAAAGTTAATTCTGGAGGTAGTATCGGGTACATGAGAGATGCAAACAAGTATTTTCATATAGGGTACAAGAAAGTGATAATCAAAACTTTATATAATTCCGTCTAAATTTGCCCTCAAGATAAAGGATAAATCTTAAAATGGGTATCTAAAACCATGAAAAACAATGAATCAGGAACGCATTAAAATATTGGAACAATTCCTGAAAGAAGATCCTGGTGATCCCTTTAATTTATACGCCCTTGCGCTCGAATTCAAAGATCAAGATTCAAAAAAAGCTCGGGAACTATTTGATCAATTATTAGAAAAGCATCCCGCCTATCTGCCCACATATTACATTGCTGGGAATTTCTATGTGGAGCATGGTGATCCCGACCGAGCCGCTGAAATCTTAAAGAAAGGATTGGTGTTAGCACATCAACAAAAAGATTTGAATAGCATTCGGGAAATATCGGCTGCCATTCAAAACCTCGAAGACTAAATCTGAAAAACAATCTTACCTACTTTATTAGGCTTGGTTATGTCTGGAAATGATTCAACAATTTTTGAAAACGGACGTATGGAATCGATCAATGGCCTGAGTTGATGCTTGCTGACGAAAGTTAACATTTCGCCAAACTCATGATCACTGCCCATGGTGGTTCCCAACAAGGAAAGTTGATTCCAGAACATGCGGTACAAATCCAACTTGGAAGGTAGACCGTTCGTTGCTCCATAAAAAACTATCTTGCCTCTGGGTTTAAGTACTTTAATGAAGCCATTGATTTGATCGCCTCCGGCACTATCAATTACCAAATCAAATCCGCCTTTGGTTTTCCATAAGTCGGGGTAAGTCGCTTGCTTCTTATAATTGTAGGCGCCTTTAGCTCCTAACTTCAAAGCTTTTTCAATTTTCTCGTCACTTCCTGAACTTACGTATACGTTAGCCCCAGCTGCTTGTGCAAATAAGAAAGCAAACTGTGCTACCCCACCTCCGAATCCTGAAATCAATACGTTTTGACCGGAACGCAATTCGCCTCTCCGAAACAAAGCCCGAAAGGCAGTCAATCCCCCCAAGGGTAATGTAGCTGCTTGTAAAAAATCTAAATGAAAAGGTTTGTGATGTAACCTGTCGATGGGTACCATCACATACTCGGCAAAGGCACCATCCGTGGGCATACCCAAAATAGTATAGCGTGAAGATTGTACTTCCAGATCCGAACCCCAATCTATATTTGGATTAATAACAACTTCCTGCCCAACCCAGGGTTGATCATTTTCATCTCCGACTTCTTCCACGATACCTGCACCATCAGAACCCATAATGCCACCAAATTTTATATTCGGATATTTTCCTTCGCGGATCCAATCATCTCGTCTGTTTAGCCCAGCTGCCTTTACCCGCACCAACGCTTTACCCTTCGTAACAATTGGTTTAGGAACTTCGCGAAGTTCAATGCTACCAGTCTCCTTTAGTACAAGTGCTTTCATAGTTTATGATGTGGAATGAAGGTACTAAAGCAAAATGAATTTTTGAAATAGAATTCATTCAAACTTTAAAGTATTTGAACGAACTAAAGAAACGTATTCTATTTTTTCAAGAACTGCCTATTAGAACGGAGTGTCATCATCACCACCGGACGCTGGAGGCGCAGGAGGTGTATCGCGGAATGTATTAAGTCTGCTTTCGCGGGTAATGTTACTTAATGGCGTAAGACCTTCCGGAGCATCGTAATCGGCAAACTTGGTGTACTTGCCAATAAATTTCAACTTCACATTCTCCAACGAACCGTTTCTATGCTTGGCTATAATTACTTCGGCCATGCCTTGTGTTGGCATACCTTCTTCATCCACAGAAATTTTATAATACTCTGGGCGATAGAGGAACATGACAATATCCGCATCCTGCTCAATAGAACCCGATTCACGTAAGTCAGAAAGCTGCGGACGTTTATCGCCCCCTCGGGTTTCTACACCTCTACTTAACTGCGACAGTGCGATTACCGGCACATTCAATTCCTTGGCAATACCTTTCAAAGCGCGTGAGATAGAAGCAATCTCCTGTTCGCGATTACCACTTGCCTCGCCTTTCATTAATTGCAAATAGTCGATCACTATCAACTGAATGTTGTGCTCAGCCTTAAGTCTACGGCACTTGGCTCGCAGCTCGAGTATGGATAGTGCGGGCGTATCGTCAATAAAAATGGGGGCACTGGAAAGGCGTTTGGTTTTATGAACCATTTGTTGCCATTCAAAGTCGGCCAAATTTCCTTTTTTTATTTTCTCAGAATCCAGTTCCGCTTCCGCTGAAATAAGGCGATTGACTAGTTGGAGAGACGCCATCTCTAGGGAGAATAGCGCTACCGGAAAATTAAAGTCAACGGCAGCGTTGCGCAGGGCCGAAACCACGAAGGCGGTTTTACCCATACCCGGACGGGCAGCAATAATTATCAATTCCGATTTCTGCCAGCCTGAGGTAACCCGATCCAATCGGGAGAATCCACTCGGAATTCCCGTAAGGCCATCTTTATGATTTCGTTTTTCCTGAATCTCCTGGGTAGCCTGAAACATCAACGACTTCATCGAGTCGTAGTTCTTGCGCAAATTCGAATCAGAGATTTTAAAAATATTCTGTTCGGCTTTATCCAGCAATTCAAAAACATCGGTTGTATCTTCATACGATTCGTGATGAATCTGTGAAGCGATTTGAATCAGGTCGCGCTTAATGGCTAACTCAATAATTATACGCGAATGATATTCAATGTTGGCGGCCGAACTAACTTTGGAAGTTAACTCTGCGATATAGTAAGCGCCTCCCACCAATTCCAGTTTTGCGCTTTTGCGTAATTGGGCCACCACCGTGCGCATGTCTACAGGTTCGGAAGCTTTAAACAAATCGACAATGGCTGTGTATATCTCTTTGTGCTGTTCGGAATAAAAATGCTCGGGTCTTAAAAATTCAACCACGGCCGTCAGGGCATTCTTCTCGAGCATGAGTGCACCTAAAATGGCTTCTTCCAAATCAAGCGCCTGAGGCGGTAGCTTACCCAAACTCTCCGAGATATCTCTCGCAAAAAGTTTCGATTTGCTTCCGGCTCCGCTCATCGCAGAACTTAACCTCACAGGTGTTGATCTTTGCTCCATACTTTGTGGTTGTTGGGCGTTGTTTCTTTTAAAGGGAACAAACCTACTGTTAAGAATCCTACTACACTCAACAAGTTATCTACATTTAAACATGTGTAATTGTTAATAGATTCATTTAAAAGTAGACACTCTTATATTATAATTGCGTGGCCCAAGTACTTAATCGATAAATTTTTTAATCTATATTTAAGCGAATATTTTAACTTTGATTACATTGAAAGCATCAGATATATATAACCAAAGTCTTGATAAACAGCGTATAATAATTACGGGTGCGCAAAGTAGTTTGATTGCCTCCATGGTTCTGCACGCCTTGACTTTCAATAAAAGAAAATTTGATTTTTCAATTGATAATGAGACACCTTCGTTATCTGCAGACGCACCTCTAGTGATTATTCAGGGTAACACCCAACTTCTTGACTATAAACCTCATATCGCGATTCTCTCTAATCCGGAATCAAACAGCCAGCTGGCAGAATTTGAACAGCTTGCCGATGCTACGCCAAAAGGAGGCACCTTATTATATCCGGAATCAAATCCTGCATTGAAAAGAATTGCATCTAAGGAACGTACTGATGTTCAATTAATTACCTATAATGTATTTGAGCATAATAAGAAGAATGGTGAGATTCAATTAAAGAGCAGTAAGGGCGAACAATTTCCTGTCTCCCTAAATACCGACACTCAGTTGGAGTGTGCCAATGCAGCTCATGAGCTCCTAAAAAAAATCGGCATAAGCAGCAGCCAGTTTTATAAGGCTATAGGCACTTATATTCCGGCTTAGATTCATTTCTCTAATTTATCCGCCTTACTCATGAAACTAAATTTAAAAATACCGCTTTGCTTTTTTGATCTTGAAACAACGGGTATTGCCATTAGCCAAGATCGGATTATTGAGATTGCTGTTATTAAAGTAATGCCTGGTGGTGAGATGATTCGTAAAAGCAATTTGGTAAACCCTACCATACCGATATCGGCTGAGTCAACGGCTATTCATGGCATTTCGAATGACGATGTAAAAGATAAACCCACATTTAAGGAATTAGCGAAAGAATATGCACGCTTTTTTGAAGGTTGTGACTTGGCAGGATTCAATATTTTGAAGTTTGATGTACCTATGCTTGTGGAAGAATTTTTACGTGCTGGTGTAGAGTTTGACTATAGTCGTAAAAAATTAATTGATGCACAGAAAATTTTCCATCTGATGGAAAAGCGTTCCTTATCAGCAGCTTTTAAATTCTATTGTAATAAGGAAATGACGGATGCCCATTCTGCCGAAGCAGACACACAGGCCACGCTTGAAGTTTTATATGCCCAAGTAGCCCGGTATGAAAATCAGGAGGTTACTGATGGTTTGGGGAAAAAGATTGGTGAGATTAGAAATGACATGGAGGTGTTGCATCGTTTAACGGCAGCTGATCTTATCGATCTGGCGGGACGGATGACACGCAACGAAAAAGGGGAAGCTGTTTTCAATTTCGGAAAACATAAAAACAAAACAGTACTTCAGGTATTTAAGGAGGAACCCTCCTACTACGATTGGATGATGAACGGAGATTTTCCGTTAGATACCAAACGAAAATTGACCGAGATTAAACTAAGCCTGTTAAGCACAAAATAAGTTTCGATCACTTGGCCAGATTCGCTTGGAAGAAAATCAATAGATGAAGTTTAGACAGATTTATGATTCTTGAATAAAACAGAAACTGCCATGAACAACATGAAATTTCAACCCAAAGATATTGATGACTACATCAGCATCTACCCCAAAAAAATTCAGAAATTGTTGCAAACAATAAGAACTACAATTGCCAAAGCTGCACCCGATGCCGAAGAAGCAATTAGCTATCAAATACCAACCTTTAAACTCAAGGGAAACCTGGTACACTTCGCTGCTTTTAAAAATCACCTGGGCTTTTATCCGGGAGCCGATGGGGTCGCCACTTTTAAAAAAGAACTTTCAAAATACGAGACCTCTAAAGGAACCATTCAGTTCCCTTTTGACCAGATTCTTCCATTAAAATTAATAAGCGATATCGTCAAATACAGAGTGATGGTGAATGAGAATAAAGCAAAGGCGAAAAGCAAACCAAAGGCCGTTACAAAAACGAAAACACCATCTGATGCCGATCCGGTTGAACAATACCTTAAAGTCAGCGATCCCAAATGGAAAGAAGCCATCGAAGTCATTCGAAAAATAATTAAGTCAGTCGATACCCGAATTGCGGAGCGAATAAAGTGGAATGCGCCCAGCTACCATTTTCTGCAACAGGATATGGTAACGTTTGGCCCTGTAAAATCTGACAAAGTACTCCTTGTATTTCACCATCCATGCATTGTAAAAATTAAATCCGATTTGTTGGAAGGCGACTACAAAGACAGAAGGCTAGTTTACTTCACTAGCCTGGGTGCTGTAAAAAAGAATAAGCCTGAGCTAACTCGGATTGTAAAGGAATTAGTGAAAGCAATTGAAAACAAACTTAAATGAACAGACTCTTTCCTGATCAATCGGTAAACTCAACCCTTTCTGATTTGCCTCAAATGGGCAAAATGAATAATCCCTTATAAGTTGTTACTAGAAAAGGTAAATCCGGCATAACCGTAAAATTTCTATTTCTTTTAATTATACCTTGTCAAGAAATTTATTCACCATGAAATTATTATTGGTGCTCTTTTGTGCACTCCTGGCAATCGATGCGGTGGCTCAAGAACCCCGTATTCGCGACAGCTTACAAAACCTGAATAGTAATTTTCACTTTCAGCTAACCACGGTAACGCAACATAAGTTTAAGATGAACGCTCCTTACACCGGAGACAAAAGTTTGACTGGCCCTGCCGAAAGTGCCACTACACTAACATCCACCCTCTTTTGGGGTACCAAATTATGGAAAGGTGCTGCAATCTATGTTAACCCCGAAATAGCGGGCGGCTCGGGCATTAGCAGCGCACAAGGCATTGCCGGTTTTACGAATGGTGAAGCTTTTCGGGTGGGCAATCCTACACCTACCATATACCTGGCGCGTGGATTTTTTCAACAAACCTTTTCGTTAGGAGGCGAAGAAGAGAATGTTGGCGAGGGTGCCAATGATGTTTACAAAACACGGACAAAAAAATACATTGATGTAATTGCCGGCAAGTTTAGCATTGCCGACTATTTCGATAAAAACACATACAGTCACGACCCACGCTCGCAATTTTTTAACTGGGCGTTAATGAGTAATGGTGCATGGGATTACCCCGCTAACGTACGAGGTTATACCTGGGGTTTGGTGGTTGAATATGGAACTCCGAAATATTCTATTCGTGCAGCTTCAACCATGGTTCCGGCCGAAGCAAATGGAAATGTAATGGATACAAACTATGCTCAGGCTAATTCCAATGTAGTTGAGGTTGAGGTGCCCTTCTTCATAAAGAAGCAACCTGGAAACATAAAATTTCTAGCCTATTTAACTCACGCACACATGGGCAATTACATACAAGCCATTAATGAAAATCCAACAAGCCCGGATATTACCGCAACAAGGGCCTACGGAAGAACGAAGTATGGATTTGGTATTAATCTTGAACAAGCATTAAACGAGGACATTGGCCTGTTTGCCAGAGCCAGTTGGAATGATGGGCATAATGAAACGTGGGCCTTTACTGAAATTGATCGCTCGGCCAGCATCGGTTTATATATTGATGGTGCCAACTGGAAGCGACAAAATGATCAGTGCGGGATTGGCACGGTGATTAACGGGCTCTCTTCGTATCACCGAGATTACCTGGCAGCGGGCGGTTACGGTTTTATTATTGGTGATGGACAACTCAATTATGGCCAAGAGTGGACAACGGAAATTTTTTATCGCGCTAATTTATTCTCCGATACGTTTTACCTCACACCGAATTTTCAATTCGTAACAAACCCAGCTTATAATAGAGATCGCGGACCAGCTACAGTAATTGGATTACGTGCGCATGTTGAGTTTTGAAAAGTATTACTAATCAAATTAAGACTACTTTTAAAAAAGCAGTAAAATAAAATGGCCTGTGAAATTCACAGGCCATAGAAAGAAATGTTGTTGACTTATTTTGAACTTAGTTCTTCAAATTCAATTTCTGGTTTAAGCTTGGCATATCACCAGATATTACAAGTTGTAACTTCTGTAAGTGACCATCCAGTTCTTTGTTCAATTCATCAAACACTTTATAAACACCAGCCGTTGGCTTGTTATCCCCACTTTCTAAACTTCTGCGTATTGCCGAAATTCGATTGCCCAATTTAATCGGGAAGTTCAAAGGGTCTTGCCCACTTCGATTTTTAGTCTGGTACAAATCTTCTTCGATAACGGTTAATTTAGCTATCATATCTTTAGCATTGGCAGCCACCGTTGCATCGGTATTTGTTTTCAATGCTTCTTCAAATTGCTTTCTTACTTTGCGGATCTCGATTACGGCTTCGTTGGCAGCACTCTCCCGATCACGGATTTTCATAGCCAGATCAAACGTCTCTTTCAAATCCGATTCTGTTACGCCTTTCAGGTTCGGATTAATTTTAACATTGAATGTCTTTGTCTCCGAATATTTTCCAGCTGTCATCCGAACTTGATATTTTCCTATGGGTGCCTTGGGTCCACTTTGCGGACGCGCTCCCCACATAATCATACCATCAAACACGGTAGCTCCTGGATATCTTAAATTCCAACTGAACGAGTTCAATCCTGCAGCTGTGGTTGGCTTCGACTCAGCTCTTTCCCACCGGTTGCCACCATCAGTTTTTTCTTCAGGCTTATTGCCAACAAACTTTCGCACCAGTTTCCCATCGGCATCTAAAACTTCAAACACCACCGAGTCAGCTTTACTCTTTAAGTAATATTGAAATACCGCATCGTAAACGCCACGGATCGCATCCGAAGGTTGAAATAAAACCGCTGCGGCACTTACTTTATCTCCCGTCATCTGGCGCAATGGACCAATGTCATCTAAAATCCAAAAGCCACGACCGTGTGTGCCCAACACCACATCATCATTCTTTACCACTAAATCCCGAATAGGCGTATCGGGTAAATTCAATTGCAGTGGCTGCCAGCTATCTCCGGCATTAAACGAAACATACATGCCATGTTCAGTACCTAAAAATAAAAGCCCGGCCCGCACATTATCTTCACGAATGGAACGTGCGAAGTGATCATCTTTAATTCCAGTAATTATTTTCGTCCAGGTTTTTCCATAATCTTTTGTTCTGAAAACATAGGGCTGTCGATCATCCACCTGATACCGGAAGGCTGCTACAAAGGCAGTTCCCGGATTGTGTTTCGATTCATCGATAATGGCGACCACCGAATGCTTGGGTAATTCTTTTGGTGTGATGTCACTCCATTTCTTACCACCATCGCGGGTGATGTGGATTTTACCATCATCCGAGCCAGCCCAAATAGTATTGATGTCATGATTGGAAGGTGCCAACGCGAACACCGTAGCGTAAATTTCAGGGCCATTCATATCATTCGTAATCACACCGCCCGTTACACCTAAAGTTTCTGGATCGGCATAGGTTAAGTCAGGCGAAATTTTTTCCCAGCTCTGTCCATCGTTTGTTGTTTTCCAAACATGTTGCGAGCAGGTATATAACGTGTTGGCATCTTTTGGTGCAAACACAATAGGGAAAGTCCATTGCCAGCGCTCAGGTAATGAACTTGCCGGTTCACCCGAAAAGAATCTTGGATAAACTTGTATGTCTCTCGTTTGACCCGTTGTGCGATCGTATCGCGTAAGCAAAGCCCCTTGACTACCCGCATAAAATATATCGGGGTTAGTTGGGTGCGAAGCAATATATCCACTCTCACCACCACCAACTTCATAACCCCACTCACCCAGTACATTCATGTTATCCCATCCATCGCTGGGTATAGCAATGGTCGAGTTGTCTTGTTGTGCACCGGCAACGTGGTAAGGCACATGATTGGTTGTAGTGACATGATAAAATTGTGTGGTACAAAAATCTTCTGCTGTCCAACTTTTGCCTCCATTTACTGAAACAGATCCACCCCCATCATTCGATGTAATCATGCGCATCGGATTATTCGGGTCGATCCACAAATCGTGATTGTCACCATGCGGTACTGTTATTTCTGTATCGAACTTTACGCCACCATCGGTACTCTTAAAGAAATCAACATTTAAGCAATACACGGTCTCGCGATCTTGTGGATCGGCATAAATGCGGGAATAATAAAAGGCACGTTGACGCAACTTACGCTCGTCATTCACTTTCTTCCAACTAGCACCCGCATCATCACTGCGGTACACACCGCCATCATTTGCTTCAATAATTGCCCACAGTCTTTTACCATCAACAGGCGAAACCGTGATTCCCATTTTTCCTAACGGCCCAGCCGGCATGCCCGGGTTAGCACTTAAATCCGTCCACGTGTCACCCCCATTCTCTGATTTCCATAATTTACATTCCGGTCCACCGCCCCACATCTTCCACGTCTTACGGTACACCTGCCAGGTTGTAGCGTATAAAATTTTTGGATTGCTGCGATCAATAATTAAATCAGCAGCGCCCGTCTTCGGGCTAACATATAAAACTTTTTTCCACGTGTTGCCCCCATCAACAGATTTAAAAACTCCACGCTCTTCATTATCCCCGTAAGGGTGACCCAACGCAGCCACATAAACAATTTCAGGATTGGTAGGATGAACACGAATACGTGCGATGGCTTGCGTTTCTTTAAGACCTAAATGTCGCCAGGTTTTTCCACCATCTGTAGTTTTATAAACGCCATCGCCTTGCGTAATACTTCCGCGAAGTTGCGTTTCACCACCACCAATGTAAACTACATCTGGATTGGTTTCAGCAACAGCTACGGCACCAATAGATGAACTTGAAATTTTTCCATCGGTTACCGGAGCCCATTCTTGCCCACCATCGGTTGTTTTCCAAAGTCCGCCCCCGGTGGCACCAAAGTAATATTCATTAGGTCGGCCCGGGCTACCCGAAGAACCCAATGAGCGACCGCCACGCTGTGGCCCAATGTTGCGCCATTTGTAATTTGCATAAAAAGAAGGATCGAGGGTTTGGCTTTCCGCTACAAACGCACATGCGATCAGGAGATAAATCAGATATAATCTTGACATAAAAAGGAGGTTAAGGAACTTGATTACAAAATATAAAATTGCATAACAACAATGAACTGGAATTACAGGGAAGGTTATTGCTCCCTTTGAAAAGATTTACAGACGTTTTTTATAAAAACATTATCTTACTTGCGGTATCTCAGGCATCGAAATGGCGGGAACTCTAAAAAAAGTTGCGAGAATAGCGGGCATATTGGCAGTCGGATACGCGATAGCCTACGGGGCCTTTTTTCTTTTAGAGGATAAATTTATTTTTTATTCCAAAAGCTTGCCATCGGATCATGTATTTGAATTTAATCAGCCTTTTCAAGAATATTTTATCAAAACAGATTCCAAAGATTCGCTCAATGCACTTCTGTTTAAAACAGCTGAACCTTCGCGAGGATTGATTTTGTATTTCCATGGCAATGCAGATAACCTGCAACGATGGGGCAACTATGCCATTGATTTTACCCAATTAGGGTACGATATACTGATGATTGATTATCGTGGCTACGGAAAAAGTAGCGGTAAGCCTACCGAAGCTATTTTATATAATGATGCGCAGGTGGTAAGCGATTGGGCAAAAGAAAATATTGATTATACGAATTTAATAATCTATGGTCGGTCATTAGGGACGGCTGTTGCCACTAATCTGGCATCAACTGTAAACCCAGATTTGTTGATTCTGGAAACTCCTTTCGATAAAATTAATTCTGTACTCTACGGGTTTACTTCAACCTATACATTCTCGAATGCGCATCACATTAAAGAAGTTACCTGTCCTATCGTAATCATTCAAGGCACTCAAGACTGGGTAGTTCCTATGTATTCGGCTGAGCGATTGAAACCCTTTTTAAAAAAAGACGATCACTTTGTTGCTATTGAAGGCGGTAGTCACAACAACCTCAGAGATTTTAAACTTTACCACGAAACTTTAAAATCTGTCCTGAACTGACCCTTGAGCAAGGATCATTCAGAGGGAGGCTCGACCGAAGAATCTTTCTTCCTTGAATCATGAGATTCTTCGCTTACGTCTGACTTTGCCGAAGCGGCTACGGGCAGACAAGCTCTGAATGAAGAGAGGTTTTTAGAGATAGCTTAATTGTATAAATTGTAGCATGGTTGTACCCATCATCCTGTCTCTGCTCGCATTCTATATTTTTCTTTGTGTATTCATTTATTTTTTCCAGCACATTTTCTTTTTCCGACCCGAACGGCTGGCGCACTCGTTTCAATATAAATATCCCTTTCCTTTCGAGGAATTGGATTTCGACATGGAAGATGGCGGACGAATTAATGCAATCTATTTTAAAGTACCCAACTCGCGCGGGGTTGTTTACTACTTAAAAGGCAATTCTAAAAGCATTAAAGGTTGGGGAAAGTTTGCCAAAGACTTTGTAAGTAATGGCTACGATTTTTTTATGATGGATTATCGCGGCTTTGGAAAAAGTAGTGGTAAACGAAGTCAGGAAAAAGTATTTAATGACGCCCAATATATTTACAAATGGCTAACCCAATATTACACTGAGGATAAAATTGTTTTATACGGCCGCTCCTGGGGCAGTGGCATTGCCGCCCGCATTGCCTCCTGGAATAAACCTGCTCGCTTACTGTTAGATTCACCTTATTTCAGTTTTCGGTACAACACCAATCGGTATTTATTTTTCCTACCCTTGCGGTGGATTCTTCGCTATGATATTAGAACCGACCAATATTTAAAAAGTACCACGTGCCCCGTACATATTATTCATGGAACAAAAGATCGGCTTATTTCTTTCACGCAAAGTGAAAAGCTAAAATCGCTTTATCCTGACAAGATAACGCTCCATGCCATTGAAGGTGCCCGTCATAACAACCTTCCCGACTATCCAGAGTTTTTTGAAACACTCTATCAGGTGTTGTATGTAAAACCAAAAACCGAAACCTGATGCAAGTTACCCGTAAACCTTCGGATAATTTTACGCGCCTATTCGATGTGCTTGCTTATCAGGAAGCGAAGTATCCCAATAAGAAAGCATTAAATACTTCGGAGAACGGTGTGTGGAAAGGGTATGCTATTCAGGAAATTATAGAAAGGGTAAATCATTTATCATGTTGGTTTATGCGAAACGGATATACGCGCGGGCAAAAAATTATTCTCGCACCGGTGGCAGGCAGTCCTTCGTGGATGATTATCGACTTTGCTTGTCAGCAAGTTGGTTTAGTTACAGTACCTATTCATGCAAACTCTACGCTAGCTGATCTTGATCTGATTATTGATGAAACTGAACCAATGCTATGCCTTGCGGCTGATAGAAATATCTTTAGCAATCTCTTAGCTTCCGTTCAACGAACCAAATCAGGTGCCAGCGTACATCATCTTGATCCTAATGAGGAAGGATACTTTGAAGCCTTGAATGAAAGGGAATCTACAAACAATGAATTAAAAAAACTTAGTTCTCTAAAAGATTCAATAAGCTCAGACGATCTGGTAACCATTCTCTATACATCCGGCAGTTCCGGCATCCCGAAAGGAGTTTTACTCAGTCACACCAACATTGTATTCAACATTAAAACTGTTTTGATGCTTCTTCCCCTGGAACCTCATTACAGAGTTTTAAGTTTTCTTCCCTTCAGTCATATCTTAGAAAGAATGGCATGTTATGCCTACATAGCCTTTGGTGTCTCTCTATATTTTAACTCCAGCAAGGAAAGTTTTACTCAGGATTTCAAAACAGTTAAGCCTCACGCCTGCACCAGTGTTCCGCGGGTGCTGGAAAAGATGTATGACTTTATGGAGGAGCAACTATTACAAAAGAATTTTATCAAGCGAAAAATTATTCACTGGGCCTTAGAAGTAGGAAAACAATATGGGCGTGGCCGGATCCGGCCTGTCTATCAGATAAAATTAACTGTTGCCCGCGTGTTAGTTCTTGGGCAGTGGCGAAAGAAACTAGGCGGCAAAATCAAGTATATGATTGTAGGTGCTGCCTCGCTCCGTCCAGAAATCGGGCGGTTATTTTCAGCAGCAGGTATTCAAATTATTGAAGGCTATGGAATGACTGAAACCGCTCCGCTTATAGCGATAAATCGGCTGGAGCCAGGGTTAAACAAATTCGGTACCGTGGGTTTGATTATTCCAGGTATCGATGTAAAAATTGATTCACCATCCGAAACGGGTGAAGGAGAAATTTTTGTGAAAGGACCCAACCTCACGCAAGGTTACTTTAAACGACAAGAATTAAATAGTGAAGTGTTTACTTCTGATGGTTGGTTTAAAACGGGCGATGTGGGAATGTTTGTTAAGGGTCGCTTTCTAAAAATTACAGATCGTAAGAAAGATATTTTTAAAACCTCGGCCGGCAAATACATTGCCCCACAACCACTGCAAAATCATTTTAACAAATCACCTTTTATACAACGATGTCTGATCATCGGCTTTCAAAAACCTTTTGTCACGGCTTTACTAGTTCCGCACTTCGAAATACTACAAGCCTGGTGCCTGCAAGAAGGAATTCATTGGACCTCGCCTCAATTTATGATTTATAATATTAAAGTAAAAGCCCGGATACAACAAGAAATCGATACGCTTAATGAAGTGCTGCCAAACATTGAACGCGTTAAAGATTTTGTTTTATGCCACCAGGATTGGACGCTGGAAAGTGGCGAACTTACTCCTACCCTCAAACCTATTCGTTTGCGTATTATGGATCATTATAAATCGGAAATTGAGAAAATGTATGGGTAGTTCTACTGATCGCAACAGCTTTAAAAATCTTTTAGCCGCGAAATATTCACGCTAAATTTATAATTACTCCCGCGCGCACAAATGCTAAACTTTCAATTAAATCGCATTCGAACTAACCTAAAGTGGATAACGTTTATCTTTGCATACAATTATTCGAATCAATGAATCAGAATACAGAATTGATCTCAGCCTCATTAAACGCTCTTTCTGCCCAGGAAGGATTGCGTTGGATTTCCAATCAATACCCCGATTCGCTAAGATTTTCTTCGGCCTTGGGAATGGAAGATCAGGTGATCACGCACATGATTGGAGTAGAGAAACTCGATATTAAAATTTTTACTCTCGATACGGGTCGACTTTTTCAGGAAAGCTATGATCTTCTGGATCTTACTCAACGTAACTATCAAACTACCATTCATACCTATTTTCCTAACACGGCTTCGGTAGAAAAACTGGTCACTGAAAAGGGACCGAATAGTTTTTATGAATCCGTAGAAAACCGGAAAGAATGTTGCCACATCAGAAAAGTTGAACCGCTTAAGCGAGCCCTTCAGGGTGCGACTATTTGGGTAACCGGAGTAAGGGCCGAGCAATCGGCCAATCGCCACGCCATGAAACTTGTAGAGTGGGACGACCAACATCAGGTGATCAAATACAACCCCTTGCTGCTATGGACAG
>JAGPBO010000037.1:0-1597 GCA_018063305.1 Cyclobacteriaceae bacterium | reverse complement strand
AGATCTCCTTCCAGGTGTGATCGGCCAATAATTTAACGGCTGCAATAAAATCCTTATACGGCAATTTTCCTTTACCCCACTCTTTCGGACTAATCATAGAAACCAGATGCGTGGTGTCTTCCTTTTCGTACAGGTAATACGTTTGACCAATTACGGGTGCAAAACTAATTTCAGCATCGTAAATAATCATCGATAACTCCTTCCGCTTTTGAATCTCTTTTGCCTGAATTGCAAGTAATTCAATCTGTTGTCTTATCTGCGTAAGCTGCATGTTGGTCTGCTCCTCCATGGCCGATAACGCGTGATGCCGGATTACCCCGGCTTCATTAGGTTTAATAAGTGCACCCGATACCGAAGCTGCATAGGGCAGTACACTTAATTGCTTGTGATAAATCTCTTCGTTGGTAAATTTTTCACCTGCTTCATTATAATGATGATGAATAACTTTTAGGTATCCCTTAGGCGTTATTTCATGCGAGACTTCTAACGCAGGCTTGTTCTTTTTGTAAAAGGCGGTTTGAAAGGACAAGGAATCAATGATCTCTGCTTTAATTACCTCACCCATTTCGTGATTATTAAAATCGTATTCATGGCCATCCGGAATAACCGCGTATTGCGAAGAGAAAGCCTGATCTTCAAGGGTCACCCAGTTCATACTAATGCTAAGGTGCTTACCGGTGCCTCCCAATTCTATCCTAAAAATTCCAGATTTAGGTCTGTTACCAAATTCATACGTTCCTTTTTCAGGAAACAATTGCCAGGAAGCTAAAAAGTTATACGCATCAACCATAAAGACCTTACTCAGGTTTTTACAATAAACAACAAAACAATTGACAATGTTTCAGTTGAAATTGCCTGTGCAAATGAAATTATTGTCAATGGCAGGTTGTCAACTGTCAATTATTTACTTCTTATAATACTGATTCGCCTCAGGAATCCAGCCTTCCAAATCTTTTATTCGGGTTTCGTGCGATGGGTGCGTGGAAAGAAATTCAGGTGGTGCCTGTCCACCGCTTAAAGTTGCCATGCGTTCCCAAAACTTTGGTGCTGTTGCAGGATCGTATCCAGCCATAGCCATAAAAATTAAACCCATATGGTCAGCCTCAGATTCATGGTTTCTCGAGAATTTAAGCATGCCTACATTCGTACCCATACCCACCGCTTGCATAAAGATCTGTTGGGTAGCCGTTGGGTTTTGTCCCATGGCTGCGCCCAATGTGTTCATACCGAACTCAGCCAGCATTCCCTGACTCATTCTTTCCGCACCATGGTTGGCTATTGCATGGGCTACTTCATGACCCATTACTACGGCAATACCATTTTCATCTTTACAGATTGGTAATATGCCTGTATAGAAAGCAACCTTACCACCCGGCATACACCAGGCATTTGCAGTTTTATCATCCTGAATTAGATTAAACTCCCAGTTAAATCCAGATAACTGACTGCTAAGACCTTTCTCAGCCATGTATTTTTCAACGGCCTTTTCAATGCGAACCCCCACACGCTTTATCAATTGCGTTTGTTCCTGATTGGTTGACAAAGGACCCGTCTTTATTACTTCCTGATATTGTTGAGCCGACATCTGATTCATCTC
>JAGPBO010000224.1 GCA_018063305.1 Cyclobacteriaceae bacterium | reverse complement strand
ATTTTTATCGCATTGATAGTCAATTTGCTGAACGATCTACCTGGTCTCCTATTCCAAGGAATTTCGATATTGTCAATCTTGCGTTTAATAAAGAATTGATATGGGATATTCCGCTGGCTAAGCCTGGTCCCAATGTTTCCGTTATCCCATATGTAGCCGGCAACTCCTCTAAGAATTACGAAGCAGGAACCCCAACAGAAAATAAAGTTCAGGTAGGTGGTGATGCAAAGATTGGTATTGGTCCAGCACTCAATCTTGACCTTACCGCTAATCCTGATTTTTCGCAGGTTGAAGTTGATGAACAGGTTACTAACTTGGATCGATTTGAAATCTTCTTTCCCGAACGAAGACAATTTTTTCTTGAAAACGCGGATCTGTTTGCCAATTTTGGGATGGATCAGACCCGGCCCTTCTTTTCGCGAAGGATTGGTGTGGCGCGTGATTCATCCACCGGGCAAAATATTCAAAACACAATTTATGGAGGTGCCCGGCTAAGCGGCAAAATAAATAACAACACCCGTATCGGATTGATGTCTATGCAGGCAGCCGAAGATCCGAAAATAAACCTGGCATCAACCAACTATACTGTAGGAACGATTCAGCAAAAAGTTTTTAGCCAATCAAATATTGGAATGATATTAATCAACAAGCAGGCCTTTCAGGATTCTGTAGGTGGGGAGTTTACGAATCAACCCAATTCCTTTTCGAGACTGGCCGGTTTGGATTTTAATCTTGCCAGCCGCGATAATCGATGGGTGGGTAAGGCGTTTTATCATCACTCCTTTGATGACAAAAAATTAGACTCTGCTTTTGCTTTTGGAGGCTTTATTAATTACAACACATTTAAATGGAGTGTAGAAGTACTAACGCGCCAGGTAGGTGCCAATTATAATCCAGAAGTTGGCTATGTTCGAAGAACGGATATTCAGCAACTCTCCTCTACCAATTGGTATAATATCTATCCCGCCCAAGGAATTATGCAAAGCCATGGACCCGGTTTCGATTTCGATATGGTGCGAAACCAAACTTATGGGTTTCTCGACTGGGATTATAACTTCATGTATCGCATTCGATTTAGAAATACTGCTTTTTTTAATATGCGGTTAAGAGAAGAGTATACGTACCTTCTTGATCCCTTTGATCCAAGTGGGTCAGAAGGCCTGGAATTACCCGCTAATACAGACTACCAGAATTTTTTAGTGATTGCCAATTATAGTTCCGATGCCCGGAAGCGACTTTCCCTTAACCTGAATACCCGATCGGGCGGATATTTCAATGGAACCCGAATTAACTTTTCAGGAAACCTCACCTACCGTTATCAACCTTGGGGTTTTGCATCGCTCAACTTTAGCTATAATAGAATTCGCCTGCCAGAGCCCTATAATAGCTCTAACCTATACCTGATTGGCCCGCGAATCGATTTTACCTTTACACGTAATGTTTTCTGGACAACTTTTATCCAGTATAATAGCCAGATTAATAATCTGAACATAAACAGCCGGTTTCAATGGCGGTTCAAACCTGTGTCTGATCTCTTTATTGTTTACACTGAAAATTACTTTGCCGAATCGCTTGAAAATGGTACCGTTTTCGAAGTTGGTCTGCCCAAAACAAGAGCCCTTGTTTTAAAGCTTACCTACTGGTTAAATATGTAGATTATCTAATCTAGCCAGTAAGTAGGAAAATTTATTACCTGATTATCAGATTCTTGCAAATAATTAATTACATGTTTAAACATATAATTTAAAACTGGTGTTATACTTGCACAACGAACCAAAAAAACTAAAAATTAAACACATGAAAAGATTGAATGCAATGGTTGCCTTTCTATTGGTAGCCGGTTTAGCAAATGCTCAAACAACCTGGAAGATTGACAAGAACCATTCAAGCATTGGCTTCAATGTGACACACATGGTCGTTTCAGAAGTTTCTGGAAATTTTAAAATTTTTGATGCAACGGTGGTTAGTAAAACGGATGATTTTACCGGAGCCGAAATTGAATTTACAGGTCAGGTTGCCTCCATCAATACAGAAAATGAAAACCGAGACAAGCATTTAAAGTCAGACGATTTCTTTAATGCAGAAAAATTCCCAGAAATTAAGTTCAAGGGAAATCTGGCGAAAGAAGGTGGCAAATATGTTTTAAAAGGAGTCTTTACTATGCGTGATGTTACTAAGGAAGTAACCTTTGATGTTACCTACGGTGGCCAAATTGACACCGGCCGCGGATACAAGGCTGGCTTCAAACTAACTGGTAAAATCAACCGTCAGGACTACGGCTTAAAGTGGGCCAATAAGTTGCAAGATGGATCGGCTGTGGTGAGTGATGAAATAGAACTTGTTTGTAAGATTGAATTGAATAAACAAGCTTAATTAACTAAGGGGAGCTTCTGGCTCCCCTTTCCTTTTTATGACGATTGAAGAAGAAATAAAGCAACAAAAATTCAGAACCCCGCAGCAAAAGGCAATTCTAAATATCCTCTTCACGGCCAATTGGATTCAAAATAAACAGAAAGAATTTTTTGAACCCCATGGCATTACCGGCCAGCAATACAATATTCTGCGTATACTAAGGGGTAAACATCCTAATCAAATCTCGGCTGCAGAAATCAAAACTCGGATGCTCGACAAAAATTCTGATGTTTCAAGATTAATTGATCGGTTGATTTTAAAAGAACTCGTGGTAAAAACTCAGTGTCCAAAAGATAAGCGTGCGTTCGACATTATCATTAGTGAAACCGGCCTTGAACTACTGAGGAAGTTAGATACAACGATTAATAAACTTGATCATCAAGTAATAGGTCTTTCAAATGATGATGCTATCATCTTGAGTGACATGCTCGACAAAGGTCGATCTTAGATTCTCGCGTATTCTTCTTTTACAAAACCCATTAACTCTTTAATATAAGCTCGGCTGAAATCAAATTTTATATCTGCTGCTTTATAAATTTCAGGGATGGTCGTTAAGTTTCCGAGCTTAAGCGCATTCAAGTAACTCTGCAAACCTTTTTGATTATTCTTCTTATAGTTACGCCATAGCGCAATGGCACCGAGTTGTGCCATCCCATATTCTATATAATAAAAGGGCACTTCATACAAATGAAGTTGCTTCTGCCATAACGTATCCCGATTAGCCTCCAAGCCACTCCAGTCTGTAACAGAATCAGAAAAACGAGCCAATACTGTATTCCAGAGTTGTGTGCGTTCTTTCGAAGTATGATTAGGATTCTCGTAAAGGCCATGTTGAAACTGATCGATGGTAGCTACCCATGGCAAGGTTTCGATAATATCTTCTAACTGCTCACGTTTCGCGCGCTTTAAATCTTCTGCATTAGGAAAGAAAATATCCCAGGTATCCATTGAAATTAATTCCATCGACATCGAGGCCAGTTCAGCTACCTCCATAGGCGGAGATTTGAAATCTGCCAAAGGAAGATCTTTAGTTAGAAAATTATGAACGGCATGGCCACCCTCGTGCATAATGGTAGTCATATCACGCATGGTCGAAGTCGCATTCATAAAAATGAAGGGCACACCAATCTCACTTAACGGATAATTATATCCACCCGGTGCTTTTCCTTTCCGGGATTCAAGGTCAAGATGTCCCATCTCTTTCATGATAGAAAGACATTGACCCAGAAATGGATCCAATCTCTTAAAACTTTCTATCGATTTTTCAGTAAGATCTTTTCCATTTTCAAAAGCCTTAAGCGGTTCACGACCTAACGGATCAACCGCTTTATCCCAAGGACGAAGATCAGACACCTTTAATTGTAGCTTACGTTCCAGACTTAGGTCATTCAAAATAGGAACAACTTCACTCGCTATGGATTCATGAAAATTGAAACAATCCTGGGGTGTATAATCAAATCTGCCGTAAGACTTAAACATGTAATCGCGAAAATTCTTCATATCCGCGTTAAGCGCCACCTGATGACGTAATGAAATTAAGCTTGAAAATAATTCATCAAGAACCACGCTGTCCATACTTCTGCGTTCAGCAACTTTTCTATAGGCTTGTTCGCGCTTGGTACGATCGGTGGATTGCAGAATGACACTTGCCTGTTGTAACGTAAGTTCCTTTCCATCAATATTCACCGTCATAGCACCCGACAACTGTCCATACTTTTGAGTTTCGGTATTGATTTTAGTGAATAGCGGAATGTTCGCTTCACGAAATAATTCTATATCTTTTTTTACATTTCTTATTAAGATAGAGAAGCCGGGCTCTAACTCCAGCGTTTGTAAAAAAGGTGACGCAGCTAATCTTCTATTGAGTTGATCCGAGAAAGGCGCCATGTGGGGCTGAATGTTTTCCACAAAATCCTGATAGCGCTTGCTATATAATTCATTGTCGGTATAGCAAGTCATTTTAATATAGCGCCAACCCACATCTTCACTGATAACGGATTCGAGTTCGCTCCGATCATCAAGCCAGTGTCTTAGTGCTTTGCTATTTTCGATAGGTCTGGAAAGAAGATCTTCAAAATAAGGCTTTAAAGTCTCCCAGGTACTTATTTCAAATTGCTCAGGTAAAAACTTACGTTGAGGTCGTTGCGGTATCTCTATTGCTTCAGTCATAGCACGTGTATTTAATGGCAAAATAGTAATAACCAACCTATTTGGCCACCCAGTTCCTACTATCTAACTATCTTCTTACACCAGACATGTCTTCTTGCAACTTTTATTCACCCTGCAAGCCTTACCATGCACATTGAATACAAAAGAATCCGAATTCCTCCCGAAACTAATAAGAAAACCATAGTCCGATCTTTTTCTTAACTTCCACCGCAAAATTGAAACCGATGAGATCCATGGTATTCCTGGTTGTCTTGCTAGCTGCCTGTACATCGAGAGAATCAAAAACCGTAGGCAGTATAGAGCGAATAGATGCCGGGCTTGACAAGCTGATTTCCTCTAGCGCAACCCTTGAAATTATTGGTGAAGGCTTTGAGTGGAGTGAGGGCCCTGTTTGGGTGGGGAAAGAAAACATGCTCCTCTTCTCAGATGTGCCTAAAAATATTATTTATAAATGGACAGAAGAAAAGGGTGTAGAACCTTATTTAACACCTTCCGGCTTTACAGGAACTGAAACTACCTCGCACGAACCGGGATCAAACGGATTAATCATTCACAATGATTCTTTGGTTTTATGTCAGCATGGTGATCGTAGAATTGCTAAAATGAATTCGTCTCTTGATAATCCTACTCCGAACTTTAGTACGGTATCTTCAACCTACGAAGGAAAGCGATTTAGCAGTCCGAATGATGCGGTTTACCGAAGCAATGGCGATTTATATCTAACAGACCCACCCTACGGACTTGGGCAACAAAATGATGACCCTGAAAAAGAGCAGCCACATAATGGAGTCTATCGGGTTTCGCCCAGAGGTGATGTTTCTTTACTGATTGATTCATTAACCCTACCCAATGGAATTATCTTTTTGCCAGGTGAAAAGAAATTTATAGTCTCCAACTCCGACCCCGCAAAGGCAATCTGGTATGAGTTTGAATTGAATGATAAAGATTCAGTTCAACAAGGTCGGGTTTTTTATAATGCTACATCCAATGCTGGAACAGAAAAGGGTTTGCCCGATGGGCTTAAAGCCGATAGAGACGGAAATATTTTTGCCAGCGGCCCCGGAGGTATCTGGATCTTCAACCCCGCGGGTACCGTTTTAGGAAAGATAAAAACACCGGAAGCCGTTGCAAACTGCGCCTTATCACCAGATGAAAAGACGTTGTACATCACATCGGATATGTATTTGTTACGTTTAAAAATGCGAGACTAAATTTATGGAATTACTTATTACCATATTGGGCTGGGTAGGATCCTTTGAGGTCATTGCCGCTTATGCGCTTAATAGCTATCAAAAAGTAAAATCAGATTCTATTACTTTCCAAGTATTAAATTTAACGGGTGCTATATTTTTAATAATCAATAGTGTTTACAAAGAGGCGTATCCCTTTACACTTATTAATGCGGTGTGGTCTGTCATTGCTATTGTTGCGCTTGTAGGTAT
>JAGPBO010000036.1 GCA_018063305.1 Cyclobacteriaceae bacterium | reverse complement strand
CTACAGTTGACTTGCTCTTTCAGCTAGGACAAAAAGAAAAAGCGCTTGAACTTTCTAAAATCATAGGCGACCGGGCCGATGAAATGGCGACTTACCTGATTGAAGAAAATTCTGGCCTTTCGCAGGAATTAAGAAGAAACATTTTTATTCTTAACTCGCTGCAGCGTACACTCTATGAAAATGGCGAGACGGAATTAGGTAAAAAGTATGAAGATGCTTTTAATAAGCACCTGAGCAGTCTGCAAATTAATGATAGCGTAAATCGCGATCAGTATTAAAATAAAAGTTGGGCGGACCAAAAAGTCCTCAAAATATGGAGTGTCATACCGGGCTTGACCCGGTATCCCATTTGAGAATTCAGAAAACGTGATCGCGGCTCAGGACCGCGATGACAGAAAGACTTTTTAGTCAGCCCCAACTTAAGCCTTGTTACTTTCTAACGATTAAAAATAAATCCAAAGCAGTATCTGCTGCATCGGTAAGCAGATAATCTTCATGACGGATACTAGTAACTAATTCATCCGCAGAGTCCTTCAGTTTATTCCGGTTTAACCGGTTCATAAATTCGTAGGGCACACGCAACATAGCTGCTGGAAGTTTATACTGAAGGCCGAGCACATCCCATCGCATAATTTTATTAACCGATTTTTTGTTCCGATCATAGTATTGCATCACCTTTTCGTTTCCGGCAATACCTTTCATCGTTACATTCGGAAAAATTTCTTTTGCCAGATTCGTCAATTCACTGGCCGTGTATTCCCGAATGTGCCACGGATTCCGCGAAAGCGACAGCGGTCTGTTGGGTGTTGTTAACAACGCTATGCCGCCAGGCTTCAATACCCGGTAAATTTCCTTCAAAAAAAGTAAATCATCTTTAATGTGCTCGATTACCTGAAAACTAACAAGGCTATCAAAACTATTTGTTTCAAAAACAGAAAGCGGTGGAATATTTCCACTGATGAATTTTCCTTGCGGATATTTCTTCTTTAGCAATTCGATAACCGGTTCGATTTTATCGATGGCCGAGTAACTCGCCACTTTCGGCAAAAGCCAATCAATGCCCCTACCTTCGCCACACCCAACTTCTAAAAGTTTACCTGACGCAAAATCCCGGGCCACCACGTAAGCTTTTAAAAGGCGTTGATGGATGGGATTGTCGCTGGGAATCGATTCTGAGGCAATTTCTGTTGTGTATACCGAAGCCATAGTAAAAATATAATCGGGCAAAAATAGCTTAATCTATTAGAATTATCGTTTTACCTTTAAGTGACCTTATGGATATGAAACAATTTGGACTGCTTATACTTTCAGCGCTATTCTCTATTCCAGCTTTAGCCCAAGCACTTACTGGTATTAATTTTAGGGAACAATACAACCCCGAAAGCGAAACGGAGTTTTCGATTATGCTGGTGAAAGGTGCTAATCAGATTACCATGTTCTTTGATTTAAAAACAAAGCTACCGCTAGAGAACTACACCATTTCGTGGGAAAAAAGAGAATCTTTTACCCAGAAGACGGGTACGCCTCTAACCGAATTGGATAGTACCAAAACCAAAGTTGCAGGTAATGAGAAGCAGGGCAGTTTCTCCTTCACTATTCCAACTAAGTCGTGGTTGTTGGTGGCAAAAATTACGAACACCGCGAATAATGTAAGTTGGATGTATACCAAGTTGATCGAATCCAAGTATCCGGTTACCGGGTGGCTTGAAAAGCAAAATGAAAGATTGAATAAAAAATATATTTCAGTCAATAATGAATACACCGTAAAAAGTACCGAGTCACCATCGCTTTTTGTTTCTTATTATAAGGACAATTTTGCACCTGCTTCACCCCCTTTTACTGATATCGATCGGAAAGCCGATCGGTTTATGTTCTACGATTCTACATTTAAAATTAATTCTGGTGATAAATTTATTCCTTCTAAACAAGGACTCTATCTGTTTCAGCAAGACACCAGCGCAGCCGAAGGATTTGCTTACCGGTGTGCCAATGACATCTACCCTAAGTTCTCAAAAATCTCAGACCTAATTGCGCCCATGATTTTTGTAACTACGCAGGATGAATACAACGCGCTGCTAAAAACCGAAAACGATAAGGCCAAATTTGATAAAGTAATTTTAGATATAACCGGAGATCAGGAACGGGCTAAAAATTTTATCCGTAACTACTTTAGAAGAGTGGAGCTGGCGAACATTTATTTTAGTTCATTTAAAGAAGGTTGGAAGACCGACCGTGGCATGATTTATCTGATTTTTGGCTTGCCCGATGAAGTTAGCATGAATGATGGTACCGAAGTTTGGTTTTATAAAGGCATACGCACCAGTTTTACATTCGTAAAAAGCGGCAGTGTTTACGACCCCGAAAATTACGTATTGATTCGCGACAAGCGATTTATGGAAACCTGGTTTGCCAAAGTAGACCTGATACGAAAGAGCCGGTTTTAGCAATCGTGGCTTTTCCTATCTTTGATAAAATTACCTCATGGAAAAAACGGAAATGATTTTTGGCACACGTGCCGTAATGGAAGCCATAAAGGCAAAACGAGAAATTGAAAAGATTTTTATTCAGGCCGGCTTAAACAACGATTTGATTAAAGAGCTTATTCAGGTAGCAAGGACTAATTCTGTTCCCTTTACTTTTGTTCCGCAGGAAAAATTAAACCGGCTGTCATCTAAAAACCACCAGGGTGTTATCTGCCAGTTGGCGGCTATCCAATACGCCAACCTCGAAAGTATTATTGGTAAAGTATATAGTGAAGGACGGGAGCCTTTTCTTCTTATTGTTGACCGGGTTACCGATGTTAGAAACTTTGGTGCTGTAGCGCGTACAGCCGAATGTGCCGGCTTAGATGCAATTATTATGGGCGACTCAGGCAATGCTCCGCTTACCGCGGATGCCATGAAGACCTCGGCCGGAGCACTTAGTCATTTGCCGGTATGCCGCGTAAAGGATATGAAGCAAACAATCCGGTTTCTAAAAGATAATGGGGTGCAGATTATCGCGTGTACAGAAAAGGCAAGCATGATACTCTACGAAATAAACCTGAATGTTCCCGTTGCCTTAATACTTGGATCCGAAGAAGACGGTATCTCCCCACAACTCTTAAAAGAAGCTGACTATCTCGCTAAAATTCCCATGACAGGAAAAATTAGTTCGCTTAATGTGTCCGTGGCCGCGGGAATTTCTATTTATGAAGCTATTCGGCAGAAGAATTACAAATAATCATTTCCATTTGGCTTGCTCTTCAAATCATTAACAAACCTGCGAAACAAGTCCTCTTTCTCTTTTTCGCACACGATAACCACATTGTCAAATACGCCAACCAGGTAGCCATTAAGTCCTTGCGCAACAATCAATTTATCTTTAGGCCCTATAATTACACTGTTTCTGGTTTCATAAATAAGACTTTCTGCACTAACGGCATTATTATTTTCGTCTTTGTTGGAATTATCATGGAGTGAATTCCAGGACCCCAAATCAGACCACGGAAAACTGCTTAGCCAAACGTAAACGTTATCAGCCTTTTCCATAATGGCATAATCAATGGAAATGCTTTTCGTTTGCAGGTAGGCAGTCTGCAAAGCTTTTTTCTCCTGAGGTGTATCAAACTTAGCGGCAGCCTCTTCAAACACTTCCGCCATTTCGGGTAAATATTTTTGAACAGCCGCTAGAATGGCCTTCACGCCCCACACAAAAATACCTGCATTCCAAACAAACTCTCCGCTGTCTATAAAGGTTTTGGCCAACGCGAGCTCTGGTTTTTCTGTAAATGTTTTTACTTTTTTAAGTTCCTGTTTGCCTTCAATGTATTGGATGTATCCGTATCCTGTTTCGGGGCGGTTGGGCGTAATTCCCAACGTAATTAATTTGTCCTGGTCTTTCGCTTTCTCAAAGCACTTCCGGATGGTCTCTTGAAAATCTGAATCGTTGAGAATGAGATGGTCGGACGGGCTAACAACAATTACTGCCTCGGGGTTTAATTTTGAAATTTTCAGACAAGCCAACGCGATACAAGGCGCAGTATTCTTTCGCATAGGTTCAGCCAGAATTTGTGTTGGATCTATTTCAGGCAACTGCTCATGCGTAAGCTGCGCGTGCTCTTCGCTGGTAACAATAAAAATATTCTCCTTCGGGCAAAGCGGAATAAAGCGTTCATAGCTTGCCTGCAATAACGTTTTGCCAACGCCCAGTACATCTAGAAATTGTTTAGGGTGAGCATTGCGACTATAAGGCCAAAACCGGGTGCCAACACCTCCGGCCATAAGAACTACAAAGAGATTTTTATTCATGGTATTCTCCAAGGTTTAGGAGTAACAAAAATTATTAAACAATACCTTCTTTAAGCAAATCATGAAGATGGATAAAGCCAGCTACTTTCAGTCCATCTTTAACTACCAATTGAGAAATACTTTTCTCTTGCATGATTTGTAATGCTTTAACAGCAAATTCACTTTTATCTATTGACTTAGGATCTCGGGACATTATTTCAGCAGCCGTAATTTTTGCAATATTACTTTCTTTCTGCAGCATTCTTCGCAAATCACCATCTGTAATTATCCCTAAAAGATTTTGGGCATCATCCACCACCGCGGTAGCTCCTAACCGCTTGGAAGAGATTTCTAGAATTACATCTTTAAGGAGTGTATCGGGTTTAACAAGGGGCAGCTGATTGTTTGAAAATACATCTTCCACTTTTAGATACAGTTGCTTCCCCAACGCCCCGCCCGGATGATATTTTGCGAAATCTTCACTTGAAAAACCTCGCATTTCCAGAAGACAAACTGCCAGCGCATCACCCATGGCCAAATGGACTGTAGTGCTGGTGGTGGGTGCCAGATTATTGGGGCACGCCTCTTCGGAAATAGTGGCGTTTAAAACAAAATCGGCATGTTCGGCCAGGTAAGAATTCTTATTACTTACCAAGGCAACAAGTTTGGAGCCTCTTCGTTTTAAAAGGGGCACTAAAACTTTGATTTCAGGAGTATTTCCACTTTTGGAAAGACAGATGACGATATCTTCGCTTTGAATCATCCCCAGGTCGCCATGAATAGCATCGGCTGCATGCATAAATAATGCAGGCGTACCGGTCGAATTCATGGTAGCCACAATTTTATTTGCTATGATGGCACTTTTCCCTATACCGGTTATCACAACGCGACCCTTCGATTGCAATATTTCATTCACGCAGGCCTCGAAATCGTTATCAATAAAGTGGGTAAGATTTTCTACCGCCCGCGCCTCATTTATTAGAACTTCTTTGGCGATTTGTCTGATATTTTTTCCTATATTCAATGCCATGTGTGGTTAACAAAGGGCACAAAGATAATGAATTCAAAATTTTATTAGTCGATAACATGATAGTGGCAGAAGAGAAAGATGAATTGAAGGTTAAACTCAAGGAAATATTCGGGTATAGCCAATTTCGCGGGAACCAGGAAGTGGTAATCAGAAACATCTTAAGTGGGAAAAACACATTTGTCATAATGCCTACCGGGGCGGGTAAGTCATTATGCTATCAACTACCCGCCATGATTAAAGATGGCTTGGCTATTGTCATTTCTCCTTTAATCGCTTTGATGAAAAATCAGGTCGATCAGTTAAACGCCTATGGCATCAATGCACGATTCTTAAACTCTACGTTAAGCAAAGGTGAAATTACCCGGTTAAAAAAAGAATGTATAACCGGAGCCGTAAAACTTTTATATGTAGCCCCCGAGTCTTTAAATAAAGAAGAGAACATTGAGTTTTTACAAAAAGTCAACGTGTCGTTTGTCGCGATAGACGAAGCACACTGTATTTCAGAATGGGGCCATGACTTCCGTCCGGAATACAGAAAAATTAAAACGATGATCGCCCAATTAGGCGACATGAATGTGATTGCACTTACCGCTACAGCAACGCCTAAGGTACAGCTTGATATACAGAAGAATCTTCAAATGGAAGAAGCGGATGTTTTCATTTCTTCTTTTAACCGAAAAAATCTTTATTACGAAGTTCGACCCAAAAAGGAGACCAAGAAGCAATTGATTCGATTTCTAAAAGAGCATAAAGGGAAGTCGGGTATTATCTATTGCCTGAGCAGAAAAAAGGTTGAAGAAATTGCGCAACTAATTAATGTGAATGGATTTAAGGCAGCCCCTTATCATGCCGGTTTGGATCCGGATGTTCGCATGAAAAATCAGGATGACTTCCTGAATGAAGAAACAGATATTATTGTTGCCACCATTGCCTTCGGAATGGGGATTGACAAGCCCGATGTTCGTTTTGTTGTGCATTACGATGTTCCAAAATCGCTGGAAGGTTACTATCAAGAAACTGGACGAGGTGGACGCGATGGATTGGAAGGCGTTTGCTTAATGTTCTACAGCCACAATGACTTAAGTAAACTCGAGAAGTTTAATAAAGACAAGCCGGTACAGGAACGTGAAAATGCACGAGTCCTTTTACAGGAAATGGAATTCTATGCCGAGTCACCCGTTTGCAGAAGAAAACAACTACTCCACTATTTTGGCGAAGAGTATAAAGAAGAAAACTGTGGCTCGTGTGATAATTGTGTTCATCCCCGCGAGCGCTTTGATGGAACCGAGTTTGTTAAAATGGCTATTGAAGCTACCAAGCAAACCAACGAGCGTTTTAATCTTACACACCTGGTAAATGTTATCCGGGGTACCGAAGATGAATATGTAAAGAGCTATGGACATTTCGATCTGCCCATTTTTGGTAAGGGCGATCAAAAAGATGCCGACTTCTGGAAATCCGTTATTCGTCAGACATTGATCTACCAATACCTTGAAAAAGATATTGACAATATTGGTGTGTTGAAGATATCTAAGAAGGGTCATGCTTTCCTTAAAAAGCCACATGCTGTCGAACTGGCCCTCGATCATAACTTTACTACGGATGTCGAAGATGAAGAATCATCCGAACGCGTAATAATCAACGCTAAGTCGTATGACGAGAAGTTGTTCGAAATGCTGAAGATCCTTCGTAAGAAGGTTGCCAAAGAAAAAGATTTACCTCCATATGTAATTTTTCAAGATCCCTCTCTGGAAGAGATGGCTACTACTTACCCAACTACCAAAGATGAACTTGCTTCGGTAAATGGCGTGGGCATGGGTAAAGTAAATAAATTTGGAAAGGACTTTATTGATCTTATTTCCACCTACGTAGAAGAAAACGATATTGAAACAGCCTCTGACATTGTTGTTAAATCATCCGTTAATAAATCGAAGATTAAGATTTTTATCATTCAACAAATTGATCGAAAGGTTGAACTGGATGAAATCGCTGATTCGAAAAATATATCGTTCGATGAGCTCTTGACCGAGATTGAAAACATCTGCTACTCGGGCACCAAGCTTAATCTTGATTATTATATTGACTCTGTATTGGATGAAGATAAGCAGCAACAGATTTACGATTACTTTTTAGAATCGGAAACCGATAGCCTTGAAGATGCGGTAAATGCACTCAAAGAAGAGGATACAGATTTTACAGAAGATAATCTGCGCCTGATGCGGGTGAAATTTTTAAGCGAATACGCCAACTAAAAACTAACCGTTGATACGTGATAAGTAACAATTGATAGGAATCAATATGGTCAATTGTTACTTATCAATTTTTAATTCATTTTTTGCGTTCTTTGCTGCTTAATCGTCAAGCATGAACATACTTATTATCGGTAATGGGGGTCGCGAACACGCACTCGCCTGGAAAATAAAGCAAAGTAAATTATGCAGTAATCTTTTTATCGCACCCGGCAATGCGGGTACTGATCAGGTAGGAAAGAATGTTTCCATTGCTATTGACGATTTTGAAGTACTAGGCAAATTCTGTATTGAAAAACAGATTCAGTTAGTTGTTGTGGGGCCTGAAGGTCCGCTCGTGATGGGTATTCGAAATTATTTTGAAAGTCAAAAAGATCTCGCTTCCATCCGCATGGTGGGGCCCGGTAAGGATGGAGCACAATTGGAAGGAAGCAAAGATTTTTCCAAACAATTTATGGTTCGTCATGATGTGCCTACGGCTGAATCACGAACCTTTCAAGCGCACGAAAGTAAAGAAGCCATTCAATATCTTGATGGCTGCAAAGCTCCTATTGTATTAAAAGCCGATGGTCTGGCTGCGGGCAAAGGAGTTATTATATCATCGACTATCGAAGAAGCAAAGGTGTCCATTAAAGAGATGCTGGAAGAAAAGAAGTTTGGTGAGGCCAGTTCAAAAGTTTTAGTGGAAGAATTTCTTCATGGTATTGAGTTATCTGTATTTGTACTTACGGATGGCGAGCACTATGTACTTCTACCTGAGGCAAAAGATTATAAACGTATTGGGGATGGCGATACCGGACCAAATACAGGTGGCATGGGCGCGGTCTCTCCCGTAGTCTTTGCCGATTCCGTCTTCATGAAAAAAGTAGAAGACCGTGTAATCAAACCTACTATTGAGGGCCTGAAAAAAGAAGGTATCCCGTATAAAGGGTTTGTTTTTATTGGATTGATGAATGTACAGGGCGAACCCTATGTAATTGAATACAACGCGCGCATGGGCGATCCGGAAACGGAAGCTGTTATGACTCGAATTGATAGCGATCTGGTTGAACTCCTTGATGCTTGTGCAAAAGGTCAATTAAAGAATTATAAAATTACAATTAGCCCCAACTATGCAGTTACCATAGTAATGGCCTCTGGTGGCTATCCTGAAAATTTTGAGAAAGGAAAAATTATCTCGGGTTTAAATGAATCGGACACAGCCGTAACCTTTCACGCAGGCACGATTAATCAAGGTAATAAGATTGTAACCAATGGCGGTCGGGTGCTGGCTGTTACCGGTACAGGGCAAACACTCGCGGAAGCTACAAAGAATGCCTATGCGGCTGTATCAAAAATTAGCTGGGAAGCTGCCTATTACCGAAAAGACATAAGTCTGGATCTACTTAAAATTGAAAACCAAGCATAAATTGCCTTGCCGCTGTTTGTCATTACCCTGCCAACCACATAACTTTAAGGTTTAAACTGAACTAATATATACACGATGGGCTGTGCCTGTGGAACTAAGAAGGATGGAAAGGTATCGGGTTGCAACAACAACGGTGCTTGTAACACAGGTGGGTGTAACAAAATGAATGTATTTGACTGGCTCTCCAATATGGATATGCCTGTTAAAGACCGTTTTGAAGTGGTGGAAGTTCGATTTAAGAATGGAAGAAAAGATTTTTACCGCAATACGGATGGTCTTTCTCTAACCACAGGCGATGCCATCATAATAGAAGCTGCTACGGGCCATCATTTGGGGCATGTGTCGTTGCAAGGTGAATTGGTACGCTTACAAATGCAGAAAAAGAAGGTTGCCAACGATGAGGAGATTAAAAAGATCTATCGGCTGGCACACCAAAAAGATCTCGAAAAATTTGAAGATATAAAAAAACGGGATTTGCCCACGTTATACCGTACGCGCGAAATAATTAAGCAGTATAACCTCGCCATGAAACTCTCGGACGTTGAGTATCAGGCTGATAATACAAAGGCTACTTTCTTTTACTCTGCCGAGGACCGGGTAGACTTCAGAGAATTAATTAAACAGCTGGCATCCGAATTTAAAATAAGAGTGGAGATGCGTCAGATAAGCCTGCGGCAAGAAGCCGGAAGGCTTGGTGGCATTGGCGTTTGTGGCCGGGAGCTTTGTTGTTCTACCTGGTTAAGCGATTTTAAAAACGTGGCTACCAGTGCTGCACGCTATCAGAACTTATCATTGAATCCGAGCAAGCTCTCCGGTCAATGCGGCCGATTAAAATGCTGTTTAAACTACGAACTTGAAACATACATGGAGGCGCTTCGAGGCATTCCTGAAATTGAAGCTCCGTTATTGACAGATCGTGGTGAAGCACGCTTACAAAAGACTGATATCTTCAGGCGGATCATGTGGTTTGGTTATAAAGAAGAAAATACCTGGTTCCCATTAAACATTGATCGGGTAAATGAAATTCTGGCTATGAATCGGGAAGGCAAGCGTCCTGCAAGTCTGGAGATAAATCAGGAGGAAGCCAAAGTGCCTTTGGCAAAACTTAATAGTGATCTCGAAAATTTAGATCGGAAATTCAAGGATAAATCTAAAAACAGAAAGAAGAAGAACAAAAATCAAGGCCGTAACCGCGGTCAGGCTCCTGATCAGCAAAATAGAAATCCACAACCCCGCAGCGGACCGAAGGGTCCTAAAAAAGGATGAGTCGTTTCATATTTTTATTTGCATTGCTTTTTTTGACAGGGTGCGATTCGAATCGTGTGTTTGAAGATTATGCAGAATTTGACGATCGCACGTGGAAGATTAATGATCAGATCGATTTCAATTTTGAAATAAAAGACGCTTCGAAAAAATACAACTTATATTACAATGTGCGCAATTCGTTAGCCTATCCGTACGCACGAATTTTTGTTAACTATTCATTAAAAGACTCCACGCATACAGAATTAACATCTGCGCTAGCCTCCAATTATCTTTTTGATCAAAAAACCGGAAGGCCTTTAGGCAGAAGCGGACTTGGTGATGTTTATGACAACCAATTTCTACTTCTTCGTAATCACTCTTTTACTGCAGCTGGTGCCTATCGGGTTACTCTGGAACAATTTAACAGGCAGGATTCACTCCAAGGTGTTATTGCAGTGGGTATTCGTGTTGAAGAAGCACCAGAATTAAACCAATAAAAAATGGGATCTTATAAGGATCCCATTTTTCCGGAAGAGATTATAATCATTCGTTGGCTTACATCTGACTAGAACGGTTCTCCCTCTAAACCTGAAAACTAATACTAAACTCAAACAACCTTGAAAAACTATTAAGACAAATGTAAGTGGGAGAGAGAATGATCGTTAGGAAAAATCATTAGAAAGGAATTAGAACCCAGCCACAGTTTTAAGGGAAATGGTTACTCGTGTACCTGTTTCGGGTGTAGATTCTATGTGAATTTGTCCTTTATGTATTGAAATTATCCTTTGGCTAAGGGGTAACCCTACGCCATAACCCTTAATTTTAGAAGTAGCATCAGCTCTAAAAAAAGGTTGAAATACATTATCCAGATCTTTGCGGTCTATGCCGGAGCCGGTATTGGCAACTTCTACAATCAAGCTGGCCTTTTGGCAAGATAAAGTTACGTGGGCCTTACCTACCTCAGAAAATTTGCAGGCATTTTCAATGATGTTTTTAAAAGCCACTTTGAGCAAGTAGGGATTACCATTTACACACAACCGGTTTTCGTCTTCTGGCATATCTATTATCTCTACCTCAACCTTATAACTTAAGTCGATCAAACTTACACTCTCGCGGGTTTCCCAAAGAATTTCATCTAACCTTACTTTAGACATGGTAAACGAATCGGACTCACGTGCGAGCCTAGCCAGATCAAGCAAGCTATTGGATAGCTGATTTAACCCTCTTATGTCTTCCAGAACCGATTCTATAGTTTCCCGATATTCTTCTTTTTCCCGCTCATTCAAAAGTGTTACCTCCAATTGTGAAGTAATATTGGTTAAGGGATTTTTAAGCTCATGCGAAACGTTTGACACAAACATCTTTTGAAGTAAAAAAGCGTTTTCAATTCGCGTCAACAGTCCGTTAAATATATTGATCAATTTTCCCATTTCATCCGGATGTGGACTCTCTTTGAGGCGTTGACCCAGGTTTTGCGGAGAGATATTCTGCACATCAGAAATAATTCTTTTTATAGGTTGCAAGGCTCGGCCGGCATAAATCCAACCAGAGATTGAAACCAGTACAACTAAAATTATAAATTGCGCAGTAAGAAGTCTGCGTAAATCTATCAGCCTGTTGTATCCGTTTACGTCCTCTGCGGAAGCTATAATAACATACTCCTTCCCTTTATCTTTAAAAGGAATGCCCGTTACGGTGTATTCATTATAAATTAATTTTTTCTCTCCCTCCGATTTTACGTACTCAAAAAGCGAATCGTAAATGCCCAACTTTACGGTATCACCATTAAAATATATTTCTTTACCCGCCTCGTCAAAAACCCGAATGCTTTCGCGATATAAATTGTCGCGCTTGGCGCGATCAATGATCTTTAATATCGTAGTGTCAACCTGATCAACTTTTATTAAAAGAATTGCTGCTGTAATTGCCTTCTCGCGAAGCCTTCGTGCAAAATCCTGCTCTGTAAACTGGACGGTGAAAAAATAAATTGCAAAGAATGAAAGAAGCACAATGGTACTGACCAGCACCGTAAATTGTAACGTTAGCCGGGTCCTTATCTGCACAGCCTAAGACTCCTTTAGGATATAGCCCATTCCGAATTGAGTATGGATAAGTTTACTTTCAAAATCTTTATCGATTTTTTTTCGTAGGTAGTTCACGTAAACCTCCACCATGTTAGTTCCGGTATCAAAATCTACATTCCAAACATGCTTTGATAATTCAGCACGCGGAATTACCCGACCCTGATTGCGTAGAAAATATTCGAGCAAAGAAAATTCTTTCGATGTGAGTTCAATTTTTTTTCCGGCACGCACCACACTTTTACTGTTTAAATCCAGTGTGAGGTCCGCAAAACGTATTTGATTTTCGTTAACCGGAAGTTTAGGCTGGCGCTTGGTAAGAGCCCGGATACGCGCCAGCAGTTCCTTAAATTCAAAAGGCTTAGCCAGGTAATCATCGGCACCACTATCTAACCCTGCAACAACATCATCGGTATCGCCTAACGCGGTCAGCATCAATATAGGCGTTTCATTCTTTGCTTTACGTAATTCCTTACAAAGATCCGTTCCGCTTAGGTGGGGCATCATTACATCGGTAATGATGAGGTTGTATTCATTTCTAAAGGCAAGATTCTTTCCGGACTTACCGTCTTCAGCGGTATCAACTTCATAGCCATGTTCCTCTAGTCCCTTTTTGATGTACTGAATTGTCTTTCGTTCGTCTTCTACCAATAAAATATTCATTAACCAAAGTTACCTATATTAACTCTAAAAGCCACCAGATTTTTTACACCCTCGCTATTCAAAAAGCTCAATTGAAAACCATAAAAAAAGGCAGATCCATGGATCTGCCTTTTGATTTAAGGAAATATACTGAACTACGCAGCGACTTTTGCTTGCTGCTTCCTTTCAGTTTTTGACGAAGTGCTTTCCAAATCCAATACAACCGGTGCTGCAATAAAGATAGAAGAAAAGGTTCCAACTGCGATACCTATAAATAAGGCAAATGAGAATCCACGTAATACTTCACCACCAAAAATGAGTAGGATAACAACCACAATCAAGGTGGTACCCGATGTAATTAACGTACGACTTAGTGTATTGTTAATCGCATCATTAAATACCTTAGCACGGTCATGGGTGGCACCAAATCCAAGGTATTCCCGAATCCGGTCGAAAATAATTACGGTATCGTTAATCGAGTATCCGATAATCGTTAACAGGGCTGCTACAAATACCTGATCAATTTCAAACGAAATACCGAAGGCGCGTGCAATACCAAAAGAAGCAACCACAAATAAGGTATCGTGCACCGTTGCCACAATGGCTCCGGCACTGTATGTCCACCGCTTAAAGCGAATCAAAATATAAATGAATATCAATACTAACGATGCCATGGCTGCTTCAAAAGCAGATCCCTTGATGTCATCGGCAATAGTAGCCCCAACCTTTGAGGAAGATGAAATAGTAAAATGTTTATCATCTACCTGGGTATCATGTTCTGCAAACTCCAATCCTTTAAATTTCTGGATTCCCTGAATGAGGGCCGCCTTTACCTTATCGTCTGCTGCTTCTGACTCATCATCCACCAGATAGGACGTGGTTACTTTTAATACCTTATCGCTATCGTACGTTTTAACTTCCAGGCCGTTGTTTTCAAAACTTTGGGTTAGCGCGACTTTCATTTCGGTAGGTGACACCGGCTGATTGAATGAAACTACGTATGAACGCCCTCCTTTGAAATCAACACCAAGATTCAACCCTTGTATAGCAATAAGAACAAACCCAATAACTGTTATGGTTGTGGAAATCAGATATACCTTTTTACGAACTCCGATAAAATCAAATTCTCTGCGTTTCTTCACCATTCTAGCCAAAGGACTGTCAAACGAAAGTTTTGCTTCATCCCCTTTGCGCACCATCCATTCTACCACTACACGCGAAATGTAAACCGAAGAGAAAAATGAGGTGACGATACCAATCATCAACACTATAGCAAATCCTTTTAACGGACCCTGACCTAAAACAAACAGCGCTACCGCTGTGATTAACGTAGTAAGGTTAGAGTCAAAGATGGTGGTGAAGGCATGGGAATAGCCCTGACTGATAGCGTCTCTCAGTTTACGACCATGAAGCATTTCTTCTTTAATTCGTTCGTAGATCAAAACGTTAGCATCTACCGCCATACCCATAGTTAACACGATACCCGCAATACCCGGCAATGTTAACGCTGCGTTTAATTGTGCTAAAATTCCAAGAATAAAAAAAATGTTAAACAACAAAGCAATGTTGGCAACCCAACCGCCCTTCGAATAATAAGCAACCATGAAGAGTACAACAAGACCTAACCCACAAGCCATTGAAATGAAACCTTGATTTTGAGCAACCTTACCTAAGCTTGGCCCTACAATAGCTTCTTCAACAATACGCGTTGGTGCAGGCAAGGAGCCAGCCTTCAATACGTTTGCTAAATCTTTTGCTTCTTCCAATTCAAAACTTCCCGAGATTTGTGAGTTGCCATTAGGAATCTCACCCTGTACGTTAGGCGCAGTATAAACATAGTTATCTAAAACAATAGCAATTCTGCCCTGCGGTTGCTTGCTGGCTGCTGCTGCGGTGATTTTTGCCCAACTGCGTGCGCCACTTGCGTTCATCGTCATGCTTACAGCAGGTCTGGCAAACTGATCGTAGTCCAAACGTGCATCGTTAATTACTTCACCCGTTAGCAAGGGCTTTCCTGCACGGCCCAAATTCACAAAATTCAATTGAATGTCTTCAACACCAGGAGTTACTTTAGGGTCAGACTTTACATCCCAGAAATACCCAACTGTTCTAGGTAGCAAATTTTTAACCTCGGGTCTTCTTAAAATGCGATTGATTTCTGCAGTATCTTTTACTGGATATAAAAATGGCACGCTCTGATTCATTAAAGAAAACAAAGGCGATGAGGTTGCCTGACGCAAAGAATCCAATGAGGTGATTGAACTATCGCGCACCTGACCCAGTTGTTTCTCTAATGCCGATTGCGTAGTGTCGGCAGGAGCGGCAATAGCATCCTTATTTGTATCTGTTATTGCGAGTGGCTTCTTTGCATTTTGTTCTTTTACCAGAAACTCATTAATACCTGCAAAAGATTGACTCAACTGTGGATCGAAGGGTTCTACAATTTCCCAAAATTCTAACCGGGCTGCACCTTGTAATAATTTACGAACCCGCTGGGGGTTGTCGGCACCCGGAATTTCGATTTGAATTCTTCCCTTATCCTGTAATCGTTGAATGTTGGGCTGTGAGGTACCAAACTGATCGATACGGGTTTTAAGAATAGTAAAGGAACGGTCAATAGCACTATTGACTTCGGTATTCAAAAATGCCAATACCACCTCATCGCTATCGGTTAACTTAACCCGGTCTTTGTTCGCTGCTGAAGTAAATAAAGACGCTAACGATTTATCTGGATTAGCATCTTTAAACGCCTTATAAAATAGACTCACATAATCTTTGGTACTTGTCTTTTGCATTTCGCGGGCCTGCTGTAGGGCTGCGAGAAAGGCAGGATCCTGGCTATTACCACTTAAGCCTTTAATAATATCAACGGGTGAAATTTCTAACACCACGTGCATACCGCCTTGTAAATCGAGGCCAAGGCTTAACTCGTTTTCTTTTACTTCTTTAAATGTATACTCTGCACCGAACAGGTTATACACAGGCTGGTTCCAAATAGAATCCAGATAGTTTTGTTTTTTTGAAAGATTCAACGATCCACTTTGATCGGTTGCATAATTAATTGCATCCTGCTCAACCCTACTCGATACAAATGTAAAGGAGAGGTAATACAAGCAGAGCAACGTAATAACTACAGTTAGAAATACAACTACACCTTTGTTACGCATAAGAAATTAATATTTAGTAATGATTAAAATAATATAGACTGACCAAGGATGGTCACTCTGATGAGGAAAGAACTACTTTGAGAAATCAGGGTGCGTTTGGCGCGATAATAAACCGGAGGAAAGTCTGAAACAGACCCTGGATAATTACTTCCGGCTGAGGGAAAAGACTCCGTTGATTTTGAGGTTCACCCAGAACTTCGATAACACTCTCAGCCACTTGTTCATCTACCCGAACAACCGCGCCCTGAGTTAAAGCTTCACCTGGAGCTGAGATAATCGTTTTACTTTCCGATTGCTCCTTAGACTGTTCTGTTTTCTCCTTCTTGGTTTCCCACGTGCGTTGCGTATAACTATGGGAAAAAATGATAACCAAAGCAGCCATTAAGCCTGCCGCTATCAAAAAACCCCGGTATATAGATCTATTTCGCACTTCTTAATTTTGGAAGACCACAAAAGTAGTATTTAGAATCTTATTTGCAAATCGCTATTTAAACGTGTTTTTGACTCGATTTGTAAAACCTACCTCAGTTTTGATTTGAGATACCCAACCAATACATCCAGGGCTCGCTCAAATTTGCTGTTGTTGGGAATTACTAAATCCGCCTGGTGTTTCAATGGTTCAATCAATTGTTCGTATACCGGCATTACATGATATTGGTATCGGTACAGCACATCATCAATATCGTAGCCACGCTCTACTTGATCGCGTTTAATCCTTCGGCCCAACTTAACATGGTCTTTGGCTTCAATGAAAATCCGGAGGTCGAGTTCGTTAGAAATCTCTTCAAAATATTGAACGAATAATCCCTCTACAACAAGAATAGGAGCGGCTATGAATTCGAGTTGCTTTTTTTCAGCCATTGGATTATTAAAAACATATTCTGTCTTTGATACCGATTGACCGGATTTCAATTTCAATAAATCGAGCTGAAATGCTTCCCTATCAATGGAAACAGGTAAATCAAAATTCTTAACACCATTTTCATCGATAGGTTGTTGATCGCGTGGTTTATAGTAATTATCCTGAGAGATCAAACATATCTCGTTTGCTTTAAAGGCTGACGACAATCCTTGAAGAAAATACGTTTTCCCAGATCCGCTTCCACCCGTAATTCCTATGGTAAAGGGCTTTTTCATAGAAATTGTTAAGCGTTAGATAAGTTTTTATGCTTTAAGTGTGTTACCAATTTTTCAACCGCACGCGCACGATGGCTTAATTTGTTTTTTCCCTCCAGCGACATCTCGGCCAATGTCCTGGCAGATCCATCCGGTAAAAAAATCGGATCATAGCCAAATCCTTCAGTACCTCTTTGCTGATCGATAATGGTACCATTCAAAATTCCTTCAAATTGCTTTTGGCCTGATGATGTGATTAGCGTGATTACTGTTCTAAACCGAGCCTTTCTGTTCTCTAAGCCTCTCAAATTTTCTAATAACAATCTCATGTTTTCGGCTGCATTGCGTTGTTCGCCAGCATACCGGGCAGAATAAACACCCGGTGCACCATGCAAAGCCTCCACTTCGAGGCCGGTATCATCGGCAAAACATGAAACACTGTAACGATCAAACACGTACTGTGCCTTTTGAAGAGAGTTTCCTTCCAATGTTTCTTGTTCTTCCGCTAACTCTTCATGGCAACCAATTTCTGCAAGCCCAACAACCTTAAACACATTCCCTAAAAGAGCATTGATCTCCTTTAGTTTATGCTTGTTGTTTGTAGCAAAGCAAATGGTTGCAATCATTTTATACCTAGTATCTCAACCTCAAAAATTAGATTGGCATCAGCCGGAATAACACCCTTTCCACCACCTGAACTTCCGTATGCATACCCTGATGGAATGTATAGCGTCACTTTAGAACCAGCTGGAATAAGAGGAAGTACTAATTGCCATCCCAATACTAATGCGGACAAAGGAAATGTAGCATTGGTTGAAGAATCAAATGAATTCGATTTGGTACTTACCATATTCCAGCCTGTGTAAGCAACATTTATGCTGCTTTCAAGGCATGGCGTAGGACCATCACCTAAGGAATTTATGACGTACCGTGTACCATTTGGTTCAACCTCAGCTTGTATACTTTTCGATGATAAGAACTCATTGATCTTTCCTATATCAATTGCCAATTGATCCTGATTAACAGCGGACACTCTGGCAGCAGGCACCATTTTAGTGCATGTTGGATCATCATCTTTCTTACAACCTTCCAAAAACAATCCAACGCACAGGATCAACAAAACAAACTTTTTCATATTACTTAATTTCAATTATTTTCAAATCACTTCAAAGAGTTCTACTTCAAAGATCAGATTCGAGTTTGGAGGAATAGACCCCGTTGCCTGCGCGCCATAAGCCAAACCCGATGGAATATATAACGTTGCTTTAGAGCCTGTAGGCATAAGTTGAAAGCCTATTTTCCACCCCTGAATAAGGTTATTAAGTTTAAACACAACCGCACTATTCGCCTGATCAAAAATCTGGCCGTTGGATAACAACATTCCTTTATACTTCACTTTAATTGATTTGTCCAATGTTGGCTTGGCTCCGGTACCTAAAGAAGTAATCACGTAGCGTAATCCGGACGGATCTGTTTGCGCACTAATGTTATTGGCTGCTAAATAGCCATCAATAGCCACTCCATCTGCTTCCAGTTGCTCCTGGAAACTAATTGGTTCATCTTTTGAGCAACTGCTCAGACTTAATCCAACAACACAAATCAACAAAACAAACTTTTTCATATTACTTGATATCAATCATTTCCATGTCAAACTTCAAAATAGAATTAGGTACAATTACCTGACCTCTACCCTGCGCACCATAGGCCAAAGGAGAAGGAATAAATACAGTCATTTTTGATCCCACACTCATCAATCCCAACGCTTCATCCCATCCTGGAATTACCTGTTGAGCACCAAGCGTTACCTCTAAAGGCTCATAGGGTCTCCTCCCTTCATTGAATACATTGTTAGCACGTGCCACCGATTCAATGCTGCTATCAAAACAAGCGCCATCTAATAAAAATCCGGCATAATTTACACGCACGGTTTGACCGGGTTTGGCATTTTCTCCCTTCCCTGGTTTGGTAATGATGTATCGGATACCTGATGGGGTGGTTGAAGCCACTAAAGATTTTTGTTGCAAATAATTGGCAATAAGTACGGTGTCTTTCGCCAGTTGCTCAAGTTCCAACTTCATAGCTTTTTCATTTTGCTTGGCAACCAGTGCAGTCTGCATTTCTCTGGCCTTTTCCTCTGAAACGATATCAGTAACTCCTATATAAAAGGTAAACAAGCCGGTAGTATCAACCCCTGGAGGAGGCGAAGTACGAAATGTTTTTTCAAAAAGTATCTTAGTCGGAATCTTAAAGGTTACACTATCTCCCTTAGCAAGTAATTGAAATATCTCCAATACACCATCGCCTTTCGGTACAGAATCTTGTGCCATAACCATAGTAGGAAAATCATTCTTACGACTGTCATTCCACACAGAATCTTTACTATCCATAAACACAAAGTCCATAACTAAGATTTGACCCGGCTTAGCCACTTCACCCGCTCCTTTGCGCAATACGGTATATTCATAACCTGATGGAGTTTTTTTTGAATCGGAACACGATACACTTAAAATCGCTATAAGCGCGATCAGCAAAACTGAATTTTTCATTTTATAGATTTAGATTGTTTTTGTTACTCTTTTAATAATTGACTTTTATACTCAGGTAGTATTGCTAAAAACTTCTTGAGGGTTTCTTCCAATGTTAATTTCGTTGACCCTCCCGAGGCATTACGATGCCCTCCTCCTTCAAAATATTTACGGGCTAATTCATTCACAGAAAAACTTCCTAACGACCGGAACGACAATTTTATTTCCTCCTTGCGATCGTACATCAATACAGCCATTACCACGCCTTTGATAGAAAGACCATAATTTACAAGGCCCTCCGTATCGCCAGTCTGTGCACCATAGCTCTTCAACTCCTCCTGACTTAAGGTCATATAAGCCGTGCGATATTCTGGTAACACTATTAATTTCTGACTCAGTACAAATCCCGTAAGGCGCAACCGCTCGAGTGAATTTGTATCGTAAATCTGGAATGCAATTTTATGTGGATCGGCCCCGTACCCCACCAAAGCAGTGGCAATCTGAAATTCCCTTTGCCGGGTATTGTTATGCCTGAATCCACCCGTATCGGTCATTAATCCAGAATACAGGCACGTTGCAATATCTTTGTCGATCAGATCTTGTCCCTGTAAGTCCTCAATTAATTCAAAAATAAGTCCCGCGGTTGATGCCGACTCGGTACTCCATTTTTCAAAATCAGCAAAAGCTTCAGGCTCCAGGTGGTGATCAATCAAAACTTTAGCGGCACCTGATTTTTTAACCATATCCCCCAGCAAATTGATCCGGCTCAGGCTCGAAAAATCGAGACAGAATATAATTTCCGCATCCGCGATCAGTGCAGCTGCCTTTGTTTCATTGCCGGGCTGCTGCGGAGATAATGCCAAGACCGTTTGATTTCCTGGCATCCAAGCCAAAAAATCCGGGTAATTACTAGGGGTTATTACCGAAACCTGATGCCCCTTTTTAGTCAAAAATCCGGCTAAACCTAACGATGAGCCCAAAGCATCGGCATCGGGCTTAAAGTGCGTAACGATAACCACCCGCCTGGGCTGACTAATTAATGACTTAAAGGCCGATAAATTTTTCATCGAAGCCGCAAAAATGGCAATTTTAATTGGGAGTGCATAACACTAAGTTTTTAGTGTAAGATTGAATTGAATTATAACAAAAAACATTGCGCGCCAGACTATGGACTGTTATCTAAAAAGCTAATTTTGCGCCCGAATTAAGGTTTTCGAAACAATTTAAATTTTACCTATAAAATGGC
>JAGPBO010000035.1 GCA_018063305.1 Cyclobacteriaceae bacterium | reverse complement strand
GGTAAGCTTAAAAACTATTTCAAGTCATCGAAGTTAAACGAAGTCTCCAAAAACTTAGTCGTAAACTTACCTGACCGGAAGACTGGATTATCCATCAGTTTTAAATGAAAGGGGATGGTTGTCTTCACGCCTTCAATAATATATTCACTCAGGGCCCGCTTCATCCGTGTAATCACTTCTTCTCGCGACTGACCGGTTACAATTAGTTTACCAATCATCGAGTCGTAGTTTGACGGAATGGTGTAACCCGCATAAACATGGCTATCAATACGTACGCCATGCCCTCCCGGCTTGTGCATATTTATAATTTTACCTGGCGAAGGGCGGAAGCCATTGGCGGGATCCTCCGCATTGATGCGGCATTCCATGGCAAATAAGTTAGGATAATAGTTAGTGCCTGAGATCGGAACCCCAGCAGCGACTTTTATTTGTTCTTTGATCAAATCGTAATTGGTTACTTCTTCTGTGATAGGATGCTCTACCTGAATACGGGTATTCATTTCCATGAAGTAAAAATCACCATGCTTATCCACTAAAAATTCAATCGTGCCTGCACCTTCATAGTTAATTGCTTTGGCACCTTTAATAGCGGCTTCGCCCATCCGTTCGCGCAATTCCTGACTGACTACTGGCGAGGGCGTTTCTTCTACTAATTTCTGATGTCTTCTTTGTATGGAGCAATCGCGTTCCGACAAGTGGCAAACCTTTCCATATTGATCACCAACAATCTGTATTTCAATGTGCCTAGGCTCCTCAACAAATTTTTCAAGATAGAGGCCATCGTTAGCAAAGGATGCCCCTGCTTCTCGTTTGGCATCATCCCAGGCCTTTTGAAATTCAGATTCATCATTGATGATCCGCATGCCTTTACCGCCACCCCCAGCCGTAGCTTTTACAATAACAGGATACTTAATTTTTTTGGCGATCTTCTTCCCTTGTTCCACAGACTCCAATAATCCATCCGAACCGGGAATACAAGGAACACCTGCTTTAATCATGGTTGCCTTGGCTGTTGCCTTATCCCCCATGGAGTTAATCATGGCAGCCGTGGGGCCTATAAATTTTATACCATATTCATGGCATACGGATGAGAACTCAGCATTCTCTGAAAGAAAGCCGTATCCCGGATGAATCGCGTCTGCGTTGGTAATCTCGGCAGCAGAAATAATTCTTGGAATATTCAGGTAAGATTCTTTGCTTGGTGGAGCACCGATGCAAACGGCTTCATCCGCAAAGCGAACATGGAGACTTTCACGATCCGCTGTTGAGTATACCGCTACCGTTTTGATATCCATTTCTTTGCAGGTGCGGATAATTCGTAAGGCAATTTCGCCACGGTTAGCAATCAATATTTTCTTAAACATAATGGTAATTCAAAATTTAAAATTCAAGATTAGGATACTGATTTTGAACATTGAATGTTAAATCTTATAAGTTAATCGGGCTCAACAACAAAGAGAACCTGATCGTATTCTACCGGTGATGAGTTTTCTACCATCGCCTTTACAATAGTTCCGGAAACTTCTGATTCAATTTCGTTAAAGAGCTTCATCGCTTCAATAATGCAAACCGTTTTACCTTTGGTCACTTTGTCACCCACTGAAATGAGTGGAGGTGAGTCGGGATTTGATGATCGGTAGAAAGTACCAATCATAGGTGATTTAATCTCCACGGTTGTTTTGACTGATACTGGCTGATCAACTTTTGGGGCAGCTATAGGTGCCTGTACGGCTTGAGTTGCAACAGGGGCAGCCATTACATGGGTAGGAGAGGATGATTTCATCACCTTCTGATCTGGCTCTCGCTTAACATGGATTTTAAGTTCTTTGGTTTCAATATCTACTTCGTTAAGACCCGATTGAGCGATAAAGTCGATAAGGTCTCTAATTTCAGAAGTTTTCATTTCACTTTGTTTTTTTGTTTCAGATGATCCAGTAGTACTGGATTTTGAAGTGATATTTTTTTTTGTTGCCATGATTTTTATTTAACCCGTTCTACATATTCACCAGTATCTGTTTTAATCTTAATATTATCTCCGGTATTAACAAATAAAGGTACCCGAATTTCAGCACCGGTATCAATGGTTGCTGTCTTAAGTGTACGAGTCGCGGTATCGCCTTGCATGCCCGGTTCTGTGTAAGTAACATTTACAACAACATGCGAAGGAGGTTCAGCGGTAATGGGAGAGGTGCCATTTTCAAATGCGATTAGAATCGTTACACCTTCTTTAATGTATTTTACGGAGTCTCCCAAAAGTACTTTATCAAGATAAACTTGCTCAAAGGTTACATTGTCCATGCACACCAAACTATCTCCATCTTGATAAAGGTATTGATACTCTTTCGTTTCAACACGAAGTTGATCTACCGAATCACCAGGACGAAAACGATTCTCAACGATTTTACCTGTTCTTACACTTCTCATTTTTACCTGGTAAAAAGCACGTAAGTTACCGGGTGTGCGATGTTGAAGTTCTTCGATTTGAACTACTTCACCATTGTACCGGATGTAATTGCCTTTACTGAGGTCAGAAACTGTTGCCATAAAAAAAATCAGACTTTAATTTACAAATGAATTGATTAATTACAATTATCTAAATACGAGCGGTAAGTTGGCGTTAGCTGTTGTAGGCCCACTTTACATAAACGGAACCCCAGGTAAATCCACCACCAAAAGCGGCCATTAGCAAGTTGTCACCTTTTTTTAATTTCTTTTCAAAATCCCACAACAGAAGAGGAATGGTACCAGCGGTCGTGTTTCCATAGCGCTCAATGTTCATAAGTACTTTTTCCTGACTAATTCCTACACGACTTGCCGTAGCATCAATAATACGTTTATTGGCTTGATGCGGTAAGAGCCAATCGATGGTTTCGGCTGTGAGTTTATTTCGTTCGGCAACTTGTGCAGCTACTTCCGCCATATTGGTAACTGCGAACTTATAAACAGCGGCCCCTTCCTGATAAACGAAATGTTGTCTTCCATCTACGGTTTGTGTACTAGCGGGCATCCGGCTACCACCTGCTTTCATATGGAGATACGATTCGCCACCGCCATCGCTTTTCAAAATCCAATCCATAACCCCTACATCTTCTGTGGTAGGTTCCAATAAAACACAACCAGCGCCATCTCCAAATATGATGCACGTGGTGCGATCGGTATAATCAACAATGGACGACATTTTATCGCCACCAATGACAATTACTTTTTTGTATACGCCTGATTGAATGAAGCTGGCTCCTGTTGCTAAGGCATAGATAAACCCTGAACAAGCTGCCCCCATATCAAAACTAAATGCCTTGCTTGCACCTACCGAAGAGGCTACAATGTTGGCCGTAGCCGGAAAAGTCATATCTGCAGTAACGGTAGCAAATATGATCAGATCTATTTCTTTGGGATCTATTTTAGTTTTGGCAAGCATGTCTTTAACCGCTGCAATACCCATAACACTAACTCCCTGGTTGTCACCCTTTAAAATTCTTCTTTCCTTAATACCGGTTCGTGAGGTAATCCATTCATCGTTGGTTTCCACCAGCGTTTCAAGCTCCTTGTTTGTAAGAATGTAGTCGGGAACGTAACCCCCTACACCTGTAATCGCGGCTTTTATTTTATTCATACTAGATAGTTGGCGGTTTGGTTGGCCATGTGTAAAAAAAACAAGGCCCGATTGAAATTTCAACCGGGCTTTCAATTGTACGTACGTTAACTACTTTGTTTGCCGTGCTGACTGACAAAGCAAAAATTAATCATTAACTTAAAGGATACGATCATGGCGTATTAAGCCAATACTTCCTTCTCCATCACCACATTGCCTTTATAAAATAACTTTCCTTCATGCCAAAAGGCGCGATGGGGCAAGTGGTTTTCTCCCGTTGTAGGACACACCGCCATTTGCTTGGCTGTTGCCTTATAATGGGTTCTTCTTTTATCTCTGCGGGTTTTCGAGGTTTTTCGTTTCGGATTTGGCATAACCTATTCTAATTTATTTTAATTTTTTTAATTTTTCCCACCGTGGGTCTATGTTCTCTTTTTCTTCCTTAGCTTCTTCCGTGCTATAAACAATTTTCACTTCTGCTTCATCTTCCTCACTTACTTCATTCTCAAATTTGGGATGAAGTTTTTTTATTGGAATTGCTAAAACAATGAATTCGTAAATAAACTGCCCGATATCAATGCTATCCTGATCGCGGGTAATGATTACGATTTCATCACTAACTTCCTTTGCCTCATCTCCATATTTGAATACAATCTTTCTAGTTTCTTCAATTTGATAGTCGAAAGGCTCCAACGAGCGATCGCACACCAAAGAGGTTTTACCAGAAATATTAAAATCAATCTCAATGAACGTTTCCCGTTTGTCTAAAACAATCCGTACATCAAAATCTCCGCCCGAAATCACCTCTTTCCCATACTTTTCAAAAAAGCTATTGGATAGCTTAAAATCGAAAATATGGGCCTTTTTGCTGAGCCCGATGATATTGATGCTAAATTCTTTCAACCCAATGGGTTTTTAAAATGAGCGGGCAAATTTATCAGTATTTATTGAATTTATGCCTTTTAACCGCGATAATTTTGAGGGAGACGCAATTTTTACGTCAAAAACAGAGCATTTTTTTACCAATACTGCGTAAAGGCAACAGTTTTTAATTCAGAAGCTGATTTATTCTCCAAATTTTCGATTAAATAGTCAACTACATTCTTTTTGAAACCTAATTTGATAGCAATACTCTTTGTAAAAATGACCTCACTCTCAAATACCTTTTGGTCAACAAAAATCAGTTCAATGCAATCCATTAAGTAATCGAATTTCTGCTCGTTTGAAAGTGCACCCAATGTGTCAATCGGTTCGGGATTGCGAATTAATAGGTTCACTTCTTCTTCAGGAAACTTGCGGTCCTGCGCGATCTTCAGGATCATATCGCGCTCTGTTTTAGCAAAATGTTTATCAGCCTCTGCTAGTTGAATAAGTATGTTTAGCTTTTTTTTAGTAACAATATCCATTTCATTCCTCAGTGAAACTCAAATCTAACATTAATTGCATTTTTAATCGGTCAAAGATGGCAATAGACTAAAAAACCATGTAAGTTTTTTTAGCTTTCTACCAATTGTGATCTCCTATTCTTGATTATTTCGCAGGCAACATACATGGCTTGTCTCATAGAACTTTCGCTGGCAAGGTTTTTTCCAGCAAGATTATAAGCCGTTCCATGATCGGGGGAAGTCCGTACATACGGTAATCCTGCTGTGTAATTGATGCCAGATTCAAAAGAAAGTGTTTTAAACGCTACTAAGCCTTGGTCATGGTACATAGCAATAATTCCATCGAATTTTGTATGTTGGCCCGATGCGAAAAATCCATCGGCAGGAAAAGGACCAAAAATCAATTTTCCTTTATTCTTAAGATCCTGAATAACAGGCTTTATCACGTCATTTTCTTCACTACCTAATAGGCCTTCATCTCCGGCATGGGGATTTAATCCTAACACAGCAATTTTTGGTTTACTGATCATAAAATCTTTTTTCAACGTCAGTTCCAACAGCCGTATTTTAAGTTCTACACGCTCGCGGGTTATAAAGTTTGGTATATCTTTGACAGGGATATGCTCAGTTACCAAACCTACCTTAAGATCTTGCGCCACCATTAACATCAGGCTTTCTCCTGCATTAAACTCTTGGGTCAGGTATTCCGTGTGTCCCTGAAACGGAAAGTCTTCGCCATGAATTGTATTTTTATCAATGGGGCCCGTAACAAACCCATCAATCAAACCTTCTTTAACCTCTTCAACCGCTTTTTTTAAACAGAGCAAAGCAGCCTTGGCCGTTTGGCGCGAAGGTTGGCCTGGGTTAATTTCAATCATATCCTCCCAGCAATTAACAACATTGATTGTTTTAGGAAAGAATTGTCCTTTTGATTTAACTACGTTATAATTAAACTCCTCGAGGTTCATTAGTTTTCTATAAAAAGAAAGCGCTTTGGTAGACCCATAAATAACGGGTGTTAATAAAGTATGAAGTCGATGATCAGCCAATGCCTTAATAACAACTTCCGGACCGATGCCATTAAGGTCGCCTAGCGTTATTCCAATACGAGGTTTATCTGTAGGATGTGTTTGAATCATGATTTAGTAGTTGAATTTACTTCACTCGCAATTTAGTGTAATTTTCTTGTTTTGATTTTATACTTTGTAGTTTGGTAAAATTTTGTGCTAACTCGGTTGATCCAAATAATTCTGTAGTATGGTGCGTCCTAAAAAACATCTTGGGCAACATTTTTTAAAGGATCAGACCATCGCCTTACGGATTGTGGATGCTCTTCAACTTTCTTCAGAAAGAAATACAGTAATAGAGATTGGTCCGGGTACTGGCGTGCTCACCCAATATTTACAAAAGAAGGATTCGGTGGATTTAACGCTGGTAGAAATTGACCGGGAATCTATCACTTATCTGAAAGAGCACTTCGCAGGTCTTGCGGATAAGATTGTTGAGGGTGATTTTTTAAAGCTCGACCTCAAAGCACAATTTCCTGGCGATCTGCATATCATTGGTAATTTTCCATACAACATCTCCTCTCAGATTTTCTTTAAAGTCTTAGATCATCGGTTGCAGGTAAAGCAAGTGGTTTGCATGTTGCAAAAAGAAGTTGCTGACCGGATTGCTGAGAAACCGGGGAGCAAGACATATGGCATTCTTAGCGTTTTGTTGCAAGCCTATTACGACATCGAATATTTATTTAAAGTTCCACCCGGAGTTTTCTTTCCTCCACCTAAAGTAATGTCTGCGGTAATCCGGTTAACCCGTAACAACCGGGTGAGATTGGATTGTGATGAAGTACTTTTTAAAGTGGTGGTGAAGCAAGCATTTCAAAACAGACGTAAGACCTTGCGCAACGCATTGAAAGTTTTAAATTTGCCTGCATCTCTGATAAGCCATCCGCTTATGGATAAACGAGCTGAACAATTAGGGGTAGAACAGTTTGTTTTTCTAACAAAACAATTAGAAGATTTTCGAGGAACCCATGGAATTTGAGTTGAACAGAGAGTTTAGGGATCGCTTTCAGGAAGCCCTGAATGAGCAGGATGATAATTTCATTCGTCAAAGCCTGGAGGAGGTGAATCCAGCTGACATCACGGCATTATTGTACGAATTCAGTGGTGAAGAATCAAAGTACGTATTGGATTTGCTCCCGCTTGAAACAAGATCAAAGATTATAAATGATCTGGATTCGGATACGCGCAAAACTTTTCTAGCAAACCACACAACCGAAGAGATAATCCAAGTACTTAATCTGCTTGATTCAGATGATGTAGCTGATATTTTAAACGAGTTACCCATCAAGACGAGTGAAGAGATTATACCCCAGCTGGATGTTGACCTCAAATCGCAGGTTATTGATTTGTTGAGGTATGACGAAAATGTGGCTGGTGGGTTGATGGCCAAGGAGTTGATTAAAGCCCTGGATCACTGGACGGTTGTGCAATGTGTAGAAGAAATTCGCAAACAGGCAGAGTATGTAGGCAAGTTTTATGTGGTGTATGTAGTGGATAGTACCGATAAGCTATTAGGCCGTGTGTCATTACAGAAGCTTATTATTTCCGACCCACGCACACTGGTTAAGGATATTTTAGATGATGTGGTGGAGGTAGTAGAAACCTATATGGAAGACAGGGAGGTTGCCGAGATCATGAGTAAATACGATTTGGAATCGGTACCTGTTGTTAACGTACAAGGGCAATTGGTTGGACGCATTACGATTGATGACGTGGTAGATGTTATTACCGAACAAGCTGAAGAAGAGCGACAACTCATGTCGGGTATAACGGAGGATATAGAAGAGGATGATAGCGTCTGGAGAAACACGCGCGCACGCCTGCCTTGGTTGCTTATTGGTATTTTGGGTGGAATGGTGAGTGCTCGATTTATGGGCTTTTTTGAATTAGAGATAGCCAAAATAACAGCCATAGCCTTTTTTATACCACTTATACAGGCAACCGGAGGCAATGTAGGCATTCAATCTTCTTCCCTGGTGGTTCAAAGTTTGGTAAGCCCCGGCTTTGTAGATGAAGGCCTTTGGAAAAGACTATTAAAGGTATTCAGCGTAGCGCTTCTGAACGGGTTGTTTCTATCGTTAATTGTGTTTGCGATTAACCGACTGGTTTTTGGACGAGATCCATTAAATATGATCGTATCCATGGCACTTTTCTTTGTTGTAATTTTTGCTTCCTTTATTGGAACCGTTACACCACTTATTCTCAATAAGATGGGTTTTAATCCGGCCATGGCTTCAGGTCCATTTATCACCACCACCAACGACTTACTGGGGCTGGCGGTTTATTTCACAACGATTCATCTATTCTTGTAAGTTTCAAGTAATTGGTTGACTAATGTACAGAAGTAATGAACTTGCCCAATCCGAAGTTAATTTATTGTGATCAATTCTTCTTTTTTCATTTTATTTGAAAATTAAATTTGATTTCATTCATTGTTAATAGTTATTGTTTTAGGGCTATTTGCCTTTTTGTATGGCTGGTGTGAATAAAATAAAGGCAAGAATTCAAGAACAATTCAATAATATTATTGAAAAGCCGTTAGTTACCGCCTCTCTTGTTTTAGCCGTAGTTTCAGTCCTTGTAATAGGTTTAAGCCTTAAATACTACCTAAACGATTTTGAAAATTTCTGGCCTCAGATTTTGGCTGAGGCTCATGGAATGATCTTCGATATCGCCATTATTGGTATTCTAATTTTTTGGCTAAACCAAAATGGAGAAACCCGGCAACGCATTCGGTTTTATAAAGATGAGATTGATGACTTTCGATTGTGGGAATCTGACGAAGCTGCCTTTCGTACGGTAGGTAATATAAAACGACTAAACCGACATAAAATTCATGAGATTAATCTGGTTAATTGCTTTCTGGCACGTACCAATCTCAACTATGTTAATCTGAAAGGCTCAAACCTAAATTCAGCTAATTTCTCAAACTCTTCACTAATTGAAACAAACCTGGAGAACACCCGGCTTAATCAAACTAATTTTGAAAATTCAAATTTGAATCAAGCACTATTGAAAGGTGCCTATGCCAGTGGTGCAAATTTTAAAGATGCCTTTTTGATTAAATCTCAGTTTGAAAATGCTTTTTTAATAAAGACTAATTTTAAGAATGCTTTTTTAATGGAGGCAAATTTGACAGGTAGCTATTTAATGGGTGCCGATTTTGAAAATGCAAGCCTGTATAAGGCTGATTTGAGAGGAGCCAAGGGCCTTACTTTGGAACAACTTACCAAAGCAAAAACATTATATCTGGCCAAGTTTGACGATGAAATTTTAGATCAGGTTAAAACCACTTTACCCGAACTGGTGGGTGCCTGATTTTGAAATCGTAAATTAAAAAATTAATTTTGAGTCATGTTTTAACAACGGCTTCGCGCCCCGAGGTCGTTGTTTCTTTTTGTTTAAGATTGAATGTGGGTACGATTGGGCAAAATACTTTTAATATCAGATTATGAGCCAAAAAATTTCTTATTATACCAAGGAAGGGTTAGAAAAAATTACAAATGAATTAAGCACCCTCAAAAGTAAGGGTCGCGGTGATATTGCTAAACAAATAGCAGAAGCCCGTGATAAGGGTGACTTGAGTGAGAATGCAGAATACGATGCCGCCAAAGATGCACAGGGACACCTTGAAGCCAAGATTGCTCAATTAGAGAATTTATTAAGTGGAGCTCGTTTATTAGATGAAACAAAAATAGATACCTCTTCTGTTTCTATACTGTCGAAAGTGACCATTAAGAATAAAAAAAATAAGGCTACCATGACCTACATGTTAGTGTCAGAAGAAGAGGCTGATCTTAAGGCAGGTAAGATTTCTACCCAGTCGCCAATAGGGAAGGGCTTGCTTGGAAAGAAGAAAGGGGATGTGGCTGTTATAAAAACTCCAGCCGGAGAGATTGAATTTGAGGTTCTTGATATTGGAGTTTAAAAAGAGAATCAATCATGCCATCCATCTTTACAAAAATTATCAATCGCGAAATACCCGGACACATTGTGGCTGAGGATGATCGCTTTATTGCTTTTCTTGATGTAATGCCACTCGTGGAAGGCCATACTTTGGTTGTGCCCAAAAATGAAGTTGATTATATTTTTGATCTTGATGATGCAACGCTAGCTGATTTGACAGTGTTTGCAAAAAAAGTTGCTATTGCCTTAAAGCAAGTGGTTCCGTGTAAGCGCATTGGGATTGCTGTTATAGGGCTTGAGGTACCCCATGTACATATTCATTTGGTGCCCATGAATACAATGGGTGATATAAATTTCACTAAACCAAAGCTTTCACTTTCCGCTGAAGTAATGGAAGCGATCGCAGAAAAAATTCGAACTGCACTAGGATAAATTGGAGTATCAAATGAAATCAATATCCACGTTAAGTGGATAGCGCATTAAAAAATCCAGCGCCACCTCTACTGTCATTCCTTCAAATAGCACTTTATATAAGCGATCGGTAATTAAGGCGCGTACTTTATAATGATCTGCGCACTTCTTGGCAATACGCACCGTGTTAATCCCTTCCGCTACTTCCGACATATCATTTAAAATATCGGCCAGTTTTTCACCTTTAGCAAGTCGATAACCTACCGTAAAATTTCTACTCATGGGGCTATTGCAGGTAGTTACCAGATCGCCAATGCCGGCAACACCCAGAAAAGCTTTCAGATCGCCACCCAGCGCCCGCCCCAGATAAACCATTTCTACAGCACCTCGACTTATTAGCAAACCTTTTGCGTTCTCGCCATACCCAAGGCCGCTTAATGCCCCGGAGGCGATAGCGATTATATTTTTTAAAACACCCGCTATTTCAACACCAACAATGTCACTGTTTTCATACACCTGAAACCGGTCATTGCGTAAGAGTCGTTTGCCCAGTTGTATTACTTCATTGAAATGACTGGCTACTACGGTTGCACCAGGTTGACGTTGAGCTAACTCTTTGGCAAGATTAGGGCCAGCCAAACAACCTACGCGAACAACAACACTTTCTTCCTGAATCACTTCGCTCATCGTCTTTACTTGCGTGCGGGATAATTTGGGAATGCTTTCGATGGTCTCTCCTGCAGGAAGTGTAATGTCAAATCCTTTGGTACCATGTATAAGTATATGGTAGGGATGCAGATGAGGAGAAAGTTGTTTCATCATAGTGCGAAAATGTGCGGATGGCACTATAGGAAATATGACATCGCACTCTGAGGCGAGATAGGCGAGGTCATGCGTTGGTTCAACGTTATGATGAAGCGGATATCCTCTGTTTTCTTTTGCCTCTCGCATGTGGGCAACTGCCTGCTCATTGCGTGCATAGAGAAGTACCCTTCGTTGTAAAGCCAGAATATTGGCAATCACCGTTCCGAAGTTACCTGCACCTATTACGCCAACTGGTTTTTCAGATATACTGTTCAAGGTCATAGCCAACCAATCGATTATGGTAGTAGAATAATACTGTTAGGTCTTTGGTAATGATATTTCCTTTCTTATTTAATAACAACGGACGTTTCAGGTGAAAGATGCCTACGTTTTCAATTCCTAATTTTATCACCGCGTCTACTTTGCCTTTTAGGTGTGTTGCGTGATACACTTTGCCCTCGTCTTTCAGTTTGTAGATTTTTTTTCGAATTCGTTTAAAGGTTTCTCTAAATTCTGAGTATTCAATTTCGAGGTCTTCCTCAGGCAAACGTAACAGGCTGAACAGATCTAACTTCGGAAACTTCTTTTGCCACATTTCAAAAGCAACAAACGCAGCCAGGTGACTGCTAAATACCCGGTTGATACGATGATATTCCGATACAATCCGTTGGCTGAGCATGCGGGTGTATTCATCTTCCCGCTGCTTGTCATCGGTAATGCTACTGTTTGATACGAAGTAATCTCTTGTGTCTATAATTCTACCATGAGAATCCAGGCTATGGCCATCCTCGTCTACATAATTTCCAACAACATCAAGCCCCGGACCAATGGAAACTGAAATATTAGAACCTTTAGTGAAAAATTTAAAGAGGAAGCGGAGTAATTGAATGCTTCCATATTTATCCTGTTCTGGAAAGTATTTGTCTCGTCCCTTTACATGCAGGTAATCTTCAATAAGATCGGGTGCTTCAAGCACGAAATTATAATTAAGGGTTACGGGCACGATAAAAATTTTACGAACCTTTTCGCCAGGATTTTCCTGATACAAATTTCTTTGGGCTTCAATAGCGGTACTCAGCAGACCTAACTTGAGTTGTTTCTCAAGCAAGCCCGAGCGTGATCGGGTGCCACCCGGAAAGAATAAACTATGGGCACCTTTTTGAAGGGCTTGGTTAGAATACATTTTTAACGCTTCCAGATAGGGGAGATTCTTTTTTCTACGATCTAATTTATAAGCCCCCAGGCTGTTCATAAAGTAGGCAAAGATTTTTATGTTGAAAAGATTTAACCCAGCACCATAGATGAAGGCCGGTAAGCCACAGGAATGGATCACCCATCCAATTAAAATGGAATCCAGATTGCTAAAGTGCGTAGGTACCATAACCACCGTTCCCTGAGTTGCCAGTTTGCGGAGCATCTTCACTTTACCAACAATTTGAATTTTATCCCGTAAGGTATATTGACTTCTGAAGAAGGCTCCGAATTTTTTTACACGGGCACCATTGAGAAGTCGCTGAAACCAGAATTTTACAACTTCGCGGGTTACCCGATACGAGTTAGGCTTGAAATTACCGGCAATTTCATTTACATAACGCAAAACAATTTTCTGAAGAATTTCGTCTTCTATGAGTTTGGATTCTTCGGGTGGTTTGGAGCTGAGTTCTACCAGCTCATTCTTAACCTGGGCCCAGAATTTTGAATCATCTTTTGGATCTACCCGCCAGCGGTTTCTTTTAATGCGATTTTGCTCGCGGTAAGCAGTTGTTTCCAGCTCATCAATTAATTGTTTACGGGTAGGCCGAAGTTCCTTAATCCGTTCAATGGTTTTTTGCGCCACTTCCTCAACAAATTCTTTTCGGTTTTTGCTTAGTCGATAGACGGGCCATTCGGGGATGCCATCGAGAATGGGTTTGTAAGGTCTGTTCTTATTTTTCTTTTCTTCCAGTATTTCCATCATCCAGATCTTAGCCAAAACGGGGTGTCAAAGTTAATCGGGTGCAAGGTCAAACCCAAAAAATCATTTAAAGGTGTCGTTCAAAGGCTGCGCCCAAACTATTAGACATTTCATGAAAACGATTCATGACTTCTTCAATAAAAGGCTCGTCCAGTAACCTTAAAACATCCTCTTCAGAGGTAACATCTAATTCATTCATTTTAAAAGTTTGCTCTAACTGGCCAGACTCTATTTTTATCAGGTACTTTCCATTCCATTGAAAAATAGTGATTTTGAAGTTTGCGTAGGGTATTTCTTTAATTACTCTCATGTTTACTTTACGCCTAAATTTAGAATAAATTACAATGTTCAAAGCCCCGTTCAAATGAATAGTTATTTACTCGTCAAATATTTGGCAGGGTTGAGCGTTTATGTCTCAAAAAAGGCTTTTACAGGCAGACTATTTGTTGTTACTTGTAACCTAATCCTATATAATTATTGCGATTCAGTAGTTTAAAGAAGTATGAACAATAAATTGATTACAGGAGGTGGGAGCTGGCTTGGTGCGTTTTTACTGATTCTTATTTCTTTTTTAAATGCGGAGGCAACCCATTTAAGAGCGGGTGAAATTACCTTACAACGAGTAAGTTGTACAAGCCTCACGTTCCGTATTACGATTACCGTTTACACGGATACCGGGTCGCCCATAAAATTTGGTGATGGTGAACTCAATTTTGGCGATGGGAGCAAGCCATTAACAACCCCTCAAATTGACAATACACTAAGGCCCGATTTAGGACCTGAAGTTGGAACGGTGTCGTACACGGTTGAACATACTTTTGCGGGGCCTGGTAAATACACCATCAGTTACCTGGAAGCCAATCGAAACGCAGGTATCCTGAACATGACCAATTCTGTGGACACAAGGTTTTATGTTGAAACCCAAATCATTATTGATCCTTTTTTGGGATGTAGTAATACGCCACGACTTCTCGTGCCGCCCATCGATAAAGGTTGTACAGGCGCGGCATTCTATCACAATCCGGGTGCTTATGATCCTGATGGTGATAGTCTTTCGTATGAATTAACTATTCCTAAAAGAGAAAAAGATGCAAGTGTATATGGATACTTAGATCCAAACGTAAAGAAATTTTATGATGCCATAGGTCTTAATTACGGAACAGCCAATGAGGATGGCAATGGACCACCCACTTTTTCGATTGATGAATCGGGAACACTACTCTGGGATGCACCGGGTGCACCAGGTGAATACAACGTTGCCTTTCTGATTAAAGAATGGCGTAAGATTAATGGTATTTGGATTCAACTTGGTTATGTGGTTCGCGATATGCAAATCATTATTGAGGATTGTCTTAACCAAAGACCCGAGCTAAATGTTCCGCCCGACATTTGTGTAGAGGCAGGTCAATTGATAAACATTGATGTGTTTGGAACTGATCCTGATTATGATAGTGTAAAACTGGAAGCCTTTTCTGAAATCTTCAGTATCAACCCATCGCCAGCGAACTACAGTCCACGGCCTCCGGTTTTTCAAAAGACAGCTCCGGGCTTAGATGCAAAACTTACCTTATCATGGCAAACCACCTGCAATCATGTTCAGGCTCAGCCCTATCAGGTAGTTTTCAAAATTACCGATAAGTCAGGTAAGGGCCCCTCGCTGGTACAGTTTAAAACGTGGAACATTACGGTTGTTGGACCAGCTCCGGTATGGCACCCTCCGCAAGTTGATTTGGGTACGCGTTCCGCAATTCTTACCTGGGATGATTATGCTTGTAAGAATAACGCATCGCAAATGCAGATTTGGCGCAGAGTGGATCAGTATGTATTTACGCCACCTGAGTGTGTTACCGGCATGCCCGATTTTCTTGGATACTCATTAATAAATGTTGTGCCCATAGGTACCACCACGTTTACCGATAATAATGGCGGCCGGGGTTTAGCCGTTGGCGCTCAATACTGTTACAGGCTTGTCGCGGTATTTCCTCAGCCAGGCGGAGGAGAAAGTTATGTATCGCAGGAAGTTTGCTTGCCTCCCATTTTGGCCGATGCTCCTGTTGTTACGAATGTAACGGTGGACATTACTAATCGCACAGATGGTCAGGTAACTATTCGATGGAGACCTCCTTTTGAGGCTGATCCGGGACAATACCCGCCACCTTATACCTACGAAGTTCAACGGGCAGAAGGTTTTTCTGGGGATTTAAAACTTACGTCTGTGTTTCCGGGTAAGAGACCCGATACGGTATTAATAGATACAGGCATTAACACCCTGGAGACCGTGTTTAATTATCGGGTAACCGCCTATGCAAGTGATAATACCAAGGTAGGTGTATCGCCTACAGCTTCCACCGTTCGGTTGGAGACCACGCCTCAGTTTCTACAAATAGCCCTCTCATGGAATGCCGATGTTTCCTGGTCTAATATAACACAAGATTATCCCCGGCATTTAATTTTTCGGGGTCCGGCCAATTCTACCGAAGGCGATCTTGTACTCATTGATAGTGTGGACGTAAATCAGTTTCAGCTTAACTATATCGACTCGGGTCAATACCTAAACAAGCCGCTCGTTGATACAGAGCTTTACTGTTATCGGGTGATGACCCGTGGTGCTTATGGAAACCCCAGAATCATAGAACCGCTTATTAATTTCTCACAAATAATTTGTGCTCAACCCAACGATGATGTTGCACCTTGTGCGCCAAGTTTTACCATAGAAGCCCGGGATTGTGAAGAATATATCCAGACAGCTTCGTGCGGAGTGAATGTGTATAGTAATGTGCTTACCTGGAATAGACCGGCTGATCAGAAATGCCGTGATGATATTCAGAAATATCGCATCTATAAAGCAACCACGACTGAAAGTGAATTTTCGGAAATTGCTATGGTAGCCGATACGTTCTTTGTTGATTCTAATTTGCCATCGTTTGCTGCATGCTATAAAATTTCAGCGGTTGATCGTGCCGGCAATGAAAGCAAACTTAGCGAGAGTTACTGCTTTGACAATTGCCCCTATTATGAACTTCCTAATGTGTTTACCCCTAACGATGACAAATGTAATGACTTATTCAGCGCTTTCAGCGATCGTGTTTCCGCTGAGATTGGCGAAGATGGCCAAGCACCTTGTGGACAAGATTTAAATGATTTAAGAAAACGGTGTGCTCGATTTGTGTTAACCGTTGATTTTAAAGTATACAATCGTTGGGGAAAGCAAGTATATAGTTACCAATCCGGAGGCGAGCGATCAATTTATATTGATTGGGATGGAAGAGATAATAATGGCAAAGAACTGGCGAGTGCCATCTATTATTACAATGCCGAAGTTACTTTTGAAGCCGTTGATCCTTCTAAACAGAAGAAAAATATTAAAGGATGGGTTCACCTGATCCGGTAAAAGATAATCACTCCATTATTCTTTTTGATGGTGTCTGTAATTTGTGTAACAGCTCTGTTCTGTTTATAATTAAGAGAGATATCAAAGCACGATTTTATTTTGCAGCCTTACAATCTGAGTTTGGTATTGCGAAGTTACGTGAATATGGAATTTCATCGGCACCTCCAGAAAGTGTTTTATTGCTTGAAGCCGGAGAGTTATACCAAAAGAGTACTGCCGCGCTAAAGATTGCCCGAAAATTGAATGGCGCTTGGCCTGCGCTTTACATTTTCATAATTGTACCAAAGTTTTTGCGCGATTTCATCTATGATTTCATTGCCCGAAATCGCTATCGATGGTTCGGTAAAAAAGATGCCTGCATGATTCCAACACCCGATTTAAAAGCGCGATTTGTTGGATGATTTTTATGGATTATTTTGATCTTAACAAGGCATGATGTAAAATCGAAAATTATTACTTATAAAAAAGACAATCATGAATGCATTTATATTTCCAGGACAAGGAGCACAATTTACAGGCATGGGTAAAGAGCTCTATGAAAGTAATCAAAAGGCCAAAGCCTTATTTGATAAAGCTGATGAGATTCTTGGATTCAAGATAAGTCAAACGATGTTTACAGGCACAGCCGATGAATTAAAGCAAACGAGGGTAACGCAGCCCGCCATCTTTATTCATTCGGTGGCCGTGTCGACATCACAAAATGAAGTTCACCCGCAGATGGTGGCTGGACATTCGTTGGGAGAGTTTTCGGCATTGGTCTCAAATAAAACTCTTTCTTTTGATGACGCGTTGCGCCTGGTCTTCAAACGCGCTCTGGCGATGCAGCGGGCGTGCGAAATAAATCCTTCCACCATGGCAGCCATTCTTGGGCTAGAGGATAATAAAGTAGAAGAGATATGTGCATCCATTGATAATGAAATTGTGGTTGCTGCTAATTATAATTGCCCGGGTCAACTGGTAATTTCTGGATCCATGAAGGGGATAGAGATTGCCTGCGAAAAGATGAAAGCAGCAGGTGCAAAACGTGCCTTGCCCTTGCAGGTAGGAGGTGCCTTTCACTCGCCTTTGATGGAGCCTGCCCGCGAGGAACTTGCAGCCGCTATTGCAGCTACTAATTTTAATACTCCTATTTGTCCGGTTTATCAAAATGTTAATGCATTACCTTCAATGGATGTTGATGTGATCAAGAAGAACTTAATAGATCAGTTAACCGCCCCGGTGCGATGGACGCAACTGGTGCAAAACATGGTGAGTGATGGTGGAAGTAAGTTTATTGAGTGCGGGCCAGGCAAAGTATTGCAAGGGTTAGTAAAAAAAATAGCACCCCAGGTAGAAGTTGCCAGCCTTTAAAGTTTACGCACTTCCAGTTTGTCGGTACACACTTCTAAAAGTTTAATGTGATTTTTGTTTAGTACGGGATGAATAAATTTTGGAGCGATTTCGGTAAGCGGCTCAAGTACAAATCGCCTGTGAGCAATACCGGGATGGGGCAGGGTTAACTCTGCTGTATTAATAATTTCACTTTCAACATACAATAGATCAATATCAATGAGTCGGGCTCCCCATTTTTCTATGCGGCTACGCCCCATTTTATGTTCGATTGATAACGCATGACTCAAAATCTGTTCCGGCCCTAAGAAAGACTTAATAATTAAGGCCATGTTCAAAAAATCAGGTTGATCAGATTTGCCCCAGGGTTTAGTTTCATAAACCGATGATCTTTTAAGAACAAGGCCAATATGAAGATCAATTAACGCAATTGCTTTTTCTAAATTATTTACCCGATCGCCCAAATTACTGCCCAGTAGCAGAAATGTTCTATTCAATTCCATACATTCGAAAGATAGCCAAGTCGTTTCCTTTCCGGATGCCCTTTCAGTATTTTTGTACCTAATTTTATTTTCATGAATTTCTTCAAAACTTTTCTGGCGTCATGCCTGGGTTCGTTGCTCGCTTTTATCGTATTGATCGGATTGATAATTTTCTCTGTTACGGCTCTCGTTTCAAGCCTATCCAACGGAGATAGTCAAACGACTATAAAAGAAAACTCAGTTCTACATCTCAAGTTGGATGTCCCCATAACAGAGAACGAAATAGAAAACCCTTTTGAAGGTCTGCCAATACCGGGCGCGGTCTCCTCGATTGGATTATTGCCGCTAAAAAAATCAATCGAGCAGGCTAAACAAGATCCGAGCATTAAAGGAATCTACCTGGATCTTAGTGTATTTATGGGTGGATTTGGCGTGGCCCGGGAAATCCGGCAAGCTTTACTAGATTTTAAAACTTCTGGCAAATGGATTGTTGCATATAGCGAGCTTTATACTGAGTCAGCCTATTATGTTGTTTCCGCTGCGGATAAAGTTTATTTAAACCCAGAAGGTGATCTCGAATTTAATGGATTGTCGGTAGAGGTTTCTTTCTTCAAGAAATTATTTGATAAGCTTGAGATTAAACCACAAATCTTTCGGGTAGGAGATTTTAAAAGTGCCGTTGAGCCATTTATGCTTGACCATATGAGTGCCGAGAACAAACTGCAACTCAACGAATTGATTTCAGACATTAATAACTCCATGATTCGGGACATCGCGCAAAGCCGGAATATTGAAGTAAACCGGTTAAAAGAAATTTCAGACAAAATGTTGGTTACGAACTCAACCACAGCCGTTGCACAAGGTTTGGTGGATTCATTGATTTACTTTGACCAGGTACAAAAGGAATTGCGCACCCGATTAGGGGCAAAAGAAAATTCGGACATAAGCTTCGTTAAATACAGTAAGTACAAAAAGAGTTATTCGACTTACACCAGCTCAAAAAATGAAATTGCTGTTATTGTAGCCGATGGTGATATTATACCGGGCAAGGCACAACAAGGTATGATCGGCTCAGATACGTTTGCTGAAGAGATTAGAAAGGCCCGCCTTGATGACGGAGTGAAAGCTATTGTAATTCGTATTAACTCACCGGGTGGCAGTGCGCTGGCATCGGATGTGATGTGGCGAGAAGTAAAACTAGCCACAGAGGTTAAGCCTGTTATTGCATCTATGTCTGATTACGCAGCTTCGGGCGGCTATTATTTGGCCATGGCTTGCGATACCATTGTAGCTCAGCCTACTACCATAACGGGGTCGATTGGTGTGTTTAGTGTTTTATTTGATCTAAGTAGTTTCCTTGATAATAAGTTGGGAATCACTTTTGAGGAGGTTAAGACGGGTGACATTGGTGGGTTATCTGTTACCAGGCCCTTAACAGCTGTTGAAAAATCAATCTGGCAAAAAAGGACAGAAGATATTTATGGATCCTTTACGACCAAGGCTGCTGAAGGTCGGGGAATGCCCGTGGAGGAATTAAGAAAAGTTGCTTCGGGTCGGGTTTGGACTGGTGCCCAGGCAAAAGAAAGAGGCTTGGTAGATGTATTAGGAAACTTTAATGACGCTGTTGCCATAGCAACGGCTAAGGCTGGTGTGTCGAATGATTATAAGTTGAAGTACTACCCGGTTCAAAAATCATTTATCCAGGAGTGGTTAACAGGCATGGAAGAAAATGCAGAAACAAAAGCACTGAAGGAGACTTTAGGTAATCACTACGGCACCTATCAGCAACTTAAAAAATTAAAGTCTTTGCAAGGAGTTCAGACCCGAATGCCCTTCGAATTAATTATAGAATAGCAGACCTTTCCGTCAAAAATAGGTGTAACATTTTACCCCAAAATGCAATAAAAAGGTATGTTTTTTACAAAATGGAAGGAAATCAAACCTTAAGGTTTAAGTCATTAATTGGTAATTGGACAGAAGATCAGGACGTTAGACGACCAATCCAACAACTTAAACGAAGTTTGCACACATAGTTTACCCACACTCGTAACTTGTGATTATTCTATCCAAAAACCCGGCTACTACTCGATACCTTTAATGTTGGGTATTGAGCAGGCTGTTGAAGAAGAAACTAATTTAGATCAGCTTTATTTCCACTGATCAGCGTCTTCTAATACAAAGCCACTACTGTTCTTTGAAGATGTTGTTTCCTCTTTTGCTATTTTTTTAGGGGAAGATGAATTATTAGTGAAGGCAAATGCAGTTGATAAAACGATTACCAGTGCGCCAAAGAAAATTATTGTTTTTGTTTTCATAGTGATTAGATTTTCGTTTGATGATTAAACTTATTCTCTGATTGCAATTCCGCCAGCGTTTGTATTATCAGACTGTGGTTTTACTTCTTCTTCGGTACAGGATGTGAATGCTGAAAAAGATAGGCCGACCAGGATGAGTGAGTAGATGAATTTTTTCATGGTGATTTAGTAGTTAGGTTAGGGTTAGTAATTATTCTCTGATTGCAATTCCGCCAGCGTTTGTATTATCAGACTGTGGTTTTACTTCTTCTTCGGTACAGGATGTGAATGCTGAAAAAGATAGGCCGACCAGGATAAGTGAGTAGATGAATTTTTTCATGGTAATTTAGTAGTTAGGTTAGGGTTAGTAATTATTCTCTGATTGCAATTCCGCCAGCGTTTGTATTATCAGACTGTGGTTTTACTTCTTCTTCGGTACAGGACGTAAATGCTGAAAAAGATAGGCCGA
>JAGPBO010000223.1 GCA_018063305.1 Cyclobacteriaceae bacterium | reverse complement strand
CGGGCGTATGAATGGGTTGGAAAGAATCTTTACCATACTTTTCGTAATGCCCTGAAGTAACATAAAGTTGTTTACTTCCAATGTGTGGTGTAACCACAGGGTCGTAACCAGCACGCACCTGCGCTTTGCGCATAAATTGCTCGAGCCTTTCACGAAGTATCGTTCCTTTGGGTAACCAAAGTGGAAGCCCCATCCCTACTTTCTCAGAGAAGGCAAATAGCTCCAATTCTTTTCCGAGTTTTCTATGATCCCGTTTCTTTGCTTCTTCCAACATGAAGAGATACTCTTCCAATTCTTTCTGTTTTGGAAAGGTGATTCCATAAATGCGTTTAAGCATTTTATTTTTCTCATCTCCGCGCCAATACGCACCGGCAACACTCAAGAGTTTAATTGCTTTAATAGGGGCCGTTGTTGGAATATGTGGCCCGCGGCATAAGTCAACAAAATTACCTTGCTGATAAAAAGTGATGGAACCATCGGTAAGGCCATCGATCAACTCCAGTTTATATTCGTCACCTTTCTTTTTAAAATATTCAATTGCGTCCTTTTTTGAAACATCGGTGCGCACAAATTCATTGTTGAGTCTGGCAAGTTCAACCATCTTTTTCTCTACAGCTGCTAACTCTTCATCACCAAAGGGAATATCACCTAAATCCACATCATAGTAGAAACCATTTTCAATAGGTGGCCCGATGCCAAACTTAACGCCAGGATAAAGGGCTTCAAGAGCTTCGGCAAAAAGGTGTGCGGAGGAATGCCAGAATGCATACTTGCCGCCTTTATCATTCCAGGTAAAAATACGAACAGATGAATCCGTTACTATTGGACGACTTAAATCCCAAATCTCACCATTAACCTCGATAGCAAGGGCGTTTCGGGCCAAACCCTCACTAATACTTTTTGCAACCTCTAGACCTTTTACTCCCTGTGGATATTCTCTTGAGGAGCCATCGGGTAAGGTTATTTTAACAGAACTCATTGAATCGTTTCGTTTTTTTTGGAATGCAAATATCGCTTTTTTAAAGCATTCTTTAAGAGGAAGTTTTAAAGAAAAAAGAGAAACCGCTAAAGCTGAAGCTGAATGGTAAACAGCACGCCAAACTTGCGGGCATTGGGATTGTCGAGATAGGACAAGCGATGAACGAAATCAACACGAAGAAATTTGAAAATATTCTCTACCCCGTATCCCAATTCAACATAGGGTTTGCCATTCTGAAAATAACCGACCGGTAATGTGTCGGAACCACCAGGAGTGGTTGTTGAAATAAGGTTTTTGTTTGAGTCGCGCATACCACCCACAATAACATTGGACGTTGCCAACAACCGCCATTTTAATTTGTTCAATAGAGGGATCCGGTTAAGCAAAAAGCCCTCAAGATATTGCTGGTATTGAAGTGCGGCAAACCGATCGCTCACGAACTCTCCGTAGTTCATTAAACTGTAGAGCACGGATGAATAAATAGGCGATTGATTCCCCAAATGAATTCCAAGCATCGGGTAAGGAAGTGTATCAAAAATGTACTCACCACTAATGGTTAAATACCCAACACCCAACGGTCCGGTTTTAATTCTTTTCGAAATGCCCAACTTTAATTTGTCGTATTCAAAATCACTACCGAATACGCCACTAAACCCATGTGTATATTTTAAAGTGATGATGGGCCATTTACTTGTACCCATACTGATTCGCTCATTGTCGTCCTGAAGGAAAACCTCGTCACGAGCATAGCGCGATTCAATGCTAATTTCAGAATTCTGAAAACTATCGAGAATAGCAGAGTTCGTATCTTCGGGATTAGCCGGATATCCAAATTGAAAGGTGGGATCAAACGTCCAATATCGAAAAGAAATTTTTTGAGAGTACCCTTTAAATAATTCACGATTTAACCCCACCCGATATTCATCAGAATAATAACCCCTTCGAAAATACCCCCATCGGGCTAATGCTAAAAGAATGGAGTTATTATCCAAACTCTCACTATCCACACCTATCCTGTCAATATCACTGCGAGCCCGGAATGTTAACGTTGTCCACCGGTGTCGCGATAAAATCCGTTGAACAGAAGCCATGTACTTAATTTTCTCGTCATTAAATCCATAGGCTAAATTTCCTTTCAGCACCCATTTCTTGCTAAAGGTATACGAAGTTTTTATTCCGGCCTGTACTCTTACTCCCTCAATATCATTCCATGCCAGCAACCCTATGTAGGATCCAACTTCTATTTTGTCAAACCGGTAGTATCCATCTAAAGCAACTTTTATTATTTCGGTATAGGTTTTTACTACAGGAATATTCCGAAGGGTATCCATCATTTTGTAGACATTCTTTTCTGTTTCACTTAAGGGCTCGTGCCGCAGCGTGTCCCAATACTGATCATTCTCAAACATCCTGGCATCTTCTGCCATCTCGATTGCACGTCCATAAAAGGATTGGGGCTTGGGCTGGTTGGTGATTATATTTTTATTGCTCGTATAAAACTTTGCCAGCATACCCGCATTTTCTTTACCGAGCTGACCCACATCTATAAGTACCCGGTTTTTAATTGGAAGCCACGGACCCAAATCAGTCTTTCCCAACTCTTGCTGTATCCTGATTTTATCGACAAAATTGAGATTGGCTTGCTTGCCCATGGAAGCATCAATCTGTTTAAGGGCGTACTCATCTCGGGTAATCCAAATCGTTCCTGTAAAAGCAAGATCCATCGGGCTTCTTGGAAAGAAATCCAGTCGGTAACAGTAGTCATTACCTATGTACAAGCTATCGGTGAGATCGTAGTCATAATAAATGCGCCAACCATCGGCAATGGGCGAAACAAATTCCTTGTTAAGAATATTGAGCCAGTTTTGATAGAAATTATATTCCTGAAACGATGATCCAATCATCTGTGTAATCGTGGTACCATCTTCCACACCCACACCATTGATTTTGGTTTTTAGAATATGTTCCTTTTTTAAGGATGGATTATCGCGATAGTATATCTTAGATATGCTCTCCGTCATGAATATCGGGAGGATCGGCTTACCATCTTCTCCGGCAATACGATCGATGCTATCTAATACCTGGGTTATTTGTTTGATGATTTTCTTCTCACGAAATTTATCAGAGAGGTTATCAACATCAATTTCAATTTTGGTATACGTATCATACTCGTAGGCGATGAGCTTGCGTTTATCGTTATTGTTCTTGTTGCGCACTACCCTTCGTAGAATTTCAAAAGCCGGATTCTCTCCCGCTTTTATTACCACTTCCTGTAAGCTGGTTATATCTTCATCGAGCTGAAAATTTATTACCTGTTTTATGCCCTTTACAACAGCCTTTTTTCGGGGCTTATATCCGATGTAAGAAGCCAAAATTGAGTCAGTAGAATTATGGGTCTTAAGCAAATAGTTGCCCTCGAAATCGGTTGTTGTACCGATGGATGTTCCTTTAAAGATAATATTAGCAAAAGGAATAGGGTCGCCTGAGGCAGCATCAATTACTTTACCCTGAATGATCGTTTCCTGCGCCTGAGCGAACCCAACAATCAGTAGTAAACCAGAAATAAAAAGCAGGCCCTTAAAACTAAATCTACTGGTCACAATCAAAGTTTAAAGGCAAAATTAATAATTTATACGGAGCTAATAGGATGAAGATAGTTCGCCTGCTGGAATATTTCTTTTAAACACCAATAGGTTCTTTGTTCCCTAAATGGCGTGGGGTAGTTCCCAATACATACAAATCCAGAATAGCTTTAGTTCGCGCCAGATATTCGCGTACATACACCGGAAAGGCATTGTCCTTATTGGGTTCTTCGGCCACCAAAGCAACAGCTTGCATATCGTAATAACTGCTGATGAATAAGGCTCTATAGCTATGGAATGGTTGCGTGATAATGGTGATCTTGGATTGTCCAAAAATCTCCTTACATCTTACTATAGAGTCGAGCGTGCGAAGGCCTGCATAATCCAGAGTAATCGCTTCGATGGGAACGCCTAGTTTTATTAATGCTTTCTGCATTTCCAGAGGTTCGTTATAGTACTTTGTGCGATTATCGCCACTTACAATAAAGTGTACAATCTTACCTTCCTTGTAGAGTTGGGCAGCGGTAGCTATTCGGTTATGAAAAAATGGATTAGGTGATCCGTTAACTAATCGGTGGCTGGTGCCTAATACAAGTGCCACGCCACTATCTGGCAATAATCTGAAATCCGTCAATACCTCACTCTGTGTGCTATTGACGACCCAGAGATTGGTTATTAATACAAACAGAAGAGTACTTATCAGTACAAACACCCCCACACGCAGAATCCTCTTCAAAAAAATCATGAGTATTAGATTAAAGCTGCGGCAAGTTACTCAATAGACTTTAGAAATTCGCGTTCCATAATATCCGGTCGTTTCATCATCTTTCTAATCCATCGCAACCGAATCTCTTCTTTTTCATCTTCTGATAGCCGCCAATCTATCTCCGATTTATGAAGTTTGGAAATTAATGTACTAAGGCAAATGGCCGCACTCACTGAAATATTTAAACTTTCAGTAAAGCCGTACATGGGTATGTGCACTTTCATATCTGCTTGTGACAAAGCAAACGCTGAAATGCCCTGTAATTCGCTACCCATTACCAGGGCAATTTTATTATCGATGGGTACATCGTGTATAGAAACTCCATCGGGTGAGGGATCCGTGACGAGAATTTTATAACCTTGACTTTTCAGATGGCTAAAGCAGGTAGCCACAGCATTTTTTTCTTTATACTTTATCAGGTCTATCCATTTGTGCGACCCCTTAAGCACCCGCTTATTCACTTCATACTTAACTTCATTTTCAATAAAGTGAATATCCTGAATACCCATACATTCGCACGTGCGTATAACAGCACTGGCATTGTGCGGTTGATAAATCTCTTCCAGCACCAGCGTAATGTGCCGGGTACGAAAATTTAAAACCTGCTCTACTACTTCCTTTCGATGATCGGTTAAGTACGTGGAGAAGTGATTGATAAGAAGTTTGTTTCTCGTGATTTCATCCATTAACAATAAATCCAAAAAGTTGTAAGATCAAAGTAACTAAAGATACATGACACAAAAAATTATGTGATTACATCGGAAACTCGGATCTGGGTGTAAGAAAAGTATTCTGTTGCAACAGCTAATTTTTTAAACATTGACGACTGGCTTTCACATGTAAGACTTAGTCTGCTCTCTCCTTCATCAATCTCATATAAAAGAAATGTTATACCTTTGCATTTTATTTTTAGAAAATGCTCAAAATTGCTTCATTTTTAGGCTTATTAGTGGTTTCTCCGTTTGCGGTTTTCGCGCAAGTTGACTTTACCAAGTCTCTTGGGTCAGCACCTTATACCGATAGTCAACGTTTGCAGGTGGATGGTTTCGCTAAAGATTTTTTTATTTCTGAAAGTACTTCCACACCTGCCCCGGTTCTAGAAACAATCGATAATTGGAAGAACTGGAAGACGGTGGAGAACTATACGTTTGGCAAAGACCGTGGTAATCTAACTATGATCGCAGATTTAAATGCGCTTCATCCTTACTTCAGAGAAAAAATAATAACACTTATCAATTTGTGTAAGGCTAAGGGAATCGAACTGGCCGTAGTAGAATCTTTCCGCACCCATAGCAAGCAAAACGAATATAAATACATGGGTAAAAGATATACCCGCACTGGTGGTGGTGGCTCTAAACATCAGTATGGGTTAGCGGTAGATGTTGTTCCCGTAGTTGACTCGGTAGCACAATGGGATAATGCAAAACTTTGGCGAAGAGTTGGTGCTGTGGGTGAGCAATTAGGCCTGCGCTGGGGCGGAAGATGGAAAGAACTCTACGACCCAGGACATTTTGAATGGAGCGGAGGATTAAGTAGTTATCACTTGGCAAATGGATTATTTCCCAAAGTCCCTAAATCAAGTTTATATCCGTGCCTTGAAGAAGAGCTTGTTGAATTAGTAGAAAATTGGAAAGCTTGGGAAGCTGAGCAATCGATAATCGCCAGAAAACCACGCACCGATAATCCTATTGAGCTTCAACCGGTATTTCAAAATCCGGCTCAGTCAAGGCCGCTCGCTTCATCGAAAATGAAATAATATAATTCTTCCTA
>JAGPBO010000222.1 GCA_018063305.1 Cyclobacteriaceae bacterium | reverse complement strand
CTGCCTGATAGGACCTCCATGCATAAAAACAATGCCCGGTTGCTTCGTTGTACTCTCACGATTTATAAAAAGTTGCGCGTGAATAGTTGTTCCATCGGCTGCTTTAAAAATAACTTGCTCAGGTTTTACAAAACCTGCTGCCGCAAATACCGTTAGCTTCTGTCCGTAAACCGGCACCATCGATTTAATTGTTTCATCGATGCGCACCAATGTCTTAGACGAATTGGTTGTTGATCGAAATGCATACAAAACATTTCCCGCTAAGGCCGGATACATTTCAATACCCTCGCCACTTGTAACAGCTACCGGAGTTCCTCCTGTTACTTCCGTTTTCCAGATGTGTCTACGATCAATGTCTTCGCGATTGCCATCAAAATAGATAAACTTGCCGGAGGCATCCATGATATAACTCTCTACTTCACCATTACCTGGAGTAATATCTTTCATATCTCCGCCTGAAGGCGTGATTGAAAAAAGATGATTCCAGCCCGTATGTTCAGAGAAAAATAAAATTCTTCCTGTGGATGTCCAGGCCAATGGCGTATTGGGATAATATTGTGAAAACCCGCCATCATCGGCTGGTGATTTCCAAATAGAAACCGCCTTGCCTGTTCCTGCATCAGCCACCCAAATAGAAAATTTTGTTCCACCAGTCAGGTCATCTAACTCATCCACCTTGGTACCTGGCTTACGAATAAAAGCAACCTGCTTGCCATCCGGTGACCAAACCGGAAATTCATCCAGCGATACATCGGGTGCTATCCAGCGAATAGCTTTTCTGTTAAGATTATAGATACCAATAAAATTATGATCTCCCCGATCGCTGGTGAAGAGTACTTCGTTGGCATCGGGAGAAAATTTAGGATTACCATTACTACCCCGTGCTGAAAACAAAAGCTTCGGTACAGAATTAATATCCATCGGTGACTCATAAATCTGGCCACCTTTGCTAAACAAAAAACGAATTCCATCTTTAAAGATGACGGGGCTATTGCCATTGGTAATTTTTGAAGGTGGACTTTTTGAAGTGAGCTCCTTATAATAGATCGCTTGTTCTACACCCTCAGCCAAACTTGCCGGATTAGCATGTTGGCCATATCGATTCGCTTCATTGCCTCGCACAAACAACAACTTCGTTCCGTTGGGTGAAAAAACCAACTGCGAAATTTCCTGACCATCGTCTTGCTGATAATCAGTAAGAAAGCGGGGCAAGTCGATGCCTGTCTTTATCAGGATATTGCGTTTGCCGTGATCGTTAATTACCCAGGCAAGATTTTTTCCATCCGCAGATGCGGCAAACCCTGATTCAATCGGATGGCTGAGAAATTGTTCGAGATTAGTTTGGGCAATGGTGTTTGCTGCCACAAGCAGCAAGAGCACGAAGCATATTTGTTTCATGCTGAACAAGGTAAGAAAAAGTGTCGAATCGTTTATACCGGTTACTGGTCGCTGGATAGTGGCAACCCTTAATTTCGTTATTTCTTCTTCACCTTTTTTACGGCTACCTTCTTTGCCTTCGCGATAGGTTTCTTAGCAGCAACTTTTTTGGCTACCTTTTTAGGTGCAACTTTCTTTACCGCTACTTTCTTAGCGGCTTTAGCCGGAACTGCATCTTCCTTTTTCTTTCCTCTACCAAAGCGACCCCAACCTTTTTTCTCAGGCGCATTGGCTGCGAGTGTAATGCATTCTTCCAACGTAAGCTCGGATGGCTCCTTTCCTTTCGGGATTTTTACGTTTTTCTTACCTGCTTTAATATAAGGTCCAAAGCGACCATTTAAAATTTCTATCTCTGTATTGCCTTCACTAGCAAACGATTTTATCAACCGATTTGCATCGAGTTCACGTTTAGCATGAATCAATTCTATTGCCCGATCATATGTAATCGTGTAAGGGTCTTCCCCTTTCGGGATGGAAACAAATTTTTTATCGTGCAAAACATAAGGCCCAAAACGACCAATGTTAGCAACTACAGTTTTTTCTTCGAAGTCGCCTAAGGTACGTGGTAGCTTCAACAACTCTATCGCATCAGCTAGTGCAATGTTTTCAATAAACTGTCCAACACGCAAAGGTGCAAACTTTGGTTTCTCACCACCATTGTCATCTGGGTTTTCACCCAGCTGCACATAGGCACCAAACTTACCAAGCTTTACATATACATTCTTGCCCGTCTTCGGGTCAACACCTAACTCCTTGCTCTTATTGGCAACGGAAGATCGTTCTACTAATTCAGTTTTTTCAACTGTCTTGTGAAAAGGTTTGTAAAAACGACTCAACATCTTTTTCCATCCCAATTTTCCAGATGCGATCTCATCAAACTCCTGTTCAATTTCTGCTGTAAACGAATAGTTCGTAATATCCGGAAAGTGTTCGACCAAAAAGTCATTCACAATCATGGCTGTGTTTGTCGGAAATAATTTATTGCTTTCCGCACCCGTATTTTCAGTCTTGTTGATTGACTCTATGATATTTGATTTTAACACATGCACTTTGTAGTGGCGCTCCACACCTTCCCTACTTTCTTTCACTACATAACCACGCTTTTGCACCGTTGAAATAGTGGGTGCATACGTTGATGGCCGACCAATACCTAACTCTTCTAATTTTTTTACAAGACTTGCTTCTGTGTAGCGAGCCGGATGACGAGAAAAAGTTTGCGTAGCGGAAAGCTGATCGAGATTCAAAGCTTGCCCGACATGTAATGGAGGTAAAACTTTTCCACTCTCTTCGTCCTCGGTATCGTCATCGTCCTTCGATTCCATATACACTTTCAAGAAACCCTCGAACTTAATCACTTCACCAGTGGCGCTTAACGTTCTTGGATTTGTTGAGATTGAAATGGTTGCCGTTGTTCGTTCTAATTCAGCATCCGCCATTTGCGAAGCAATCGCTCGTTTCCAGATCAAATCATACAAACGCTCCGCATTACGGTCCATGCCTGGGCTCATCACAGAAAAATCCGTTGGCCGAATAGCTTCGTGAGCTTCTTGGGCGTTGGCTGATTTCGTTTTGAACTTACGCGTAAAAACAAATTCCTTTCCATAAGCCGATTGAATCTGATTAACCGCACCTTTCACTGCTTCTTCAGAAAGATTGAGTGAGTCAGTACGCATATACGAGATCTTACCTGCTTCGTACAACTTCTGCGCAACCATCATCGTCTGCGAAACGGAGAAACTCAATTTCCTTCCAGCTTCTTGCTGCAAGGTTGAGGTTGTAAATGGAGGTGCGGGCGATTTCTTAGCCGGCTTCTTAATCAGATCTGAAATGGAAAAAGTTGCTCCTTTACAGGATTCTAAAAAAGCAAGTGCCTCTTTCTCTTCACTAAACTTTTCAGCGAGGTCAGCAATCAGTTGTTTTCCCTTTTCTAAATCAAAAATTGCAGAAACCTTAAAGGAAGATTTTGCTTCAAACTTTTCAATATCCCGCTCACGCTCAACGACCAGACGCACAGCCACGGACTGGACGCGGCCTGCTGAAAGACCAGTGCTAATTTTTTTCCAAAGTATGGGGGAGAGTTCAAAGCCTACTAAGCGATCGAGGAGTCTCCTCGCCTGCTGCGCATTTACCAAATCAATATCAATACCGCGCGGATTTTGAATCGCATTCAAAATCGCATTCTTGGTAATCTCTGTAAATACAATTCTGCGGGTTTTCTTATCATTAAGGTTAAGCACTTCTTTTAAGTGCCACGAGATGGCCTCCCCCTCACGGTCTTCATCGCTCGCCAGGTAAACCATTTCGGCCTCCTTACTTAGTTCCTTTAATCTTTTTATGACATCCTTCTTTTCCGGAGAAACTTCGTAGGTCGGTTCAAAATTATTTTCGATATCAATCGCTGCATTTCCTTTAGCCAAGTCGCGAATATGGCCCATGCTGGACGTGACCTTATAATCTTTACCTAAATACCCTTCAATGGTCTTCGCTTTGGCAGGTGACTCTACTATTACTAAGTTCTTTGACATGATTCTATTTTACTTCAATGGCTTCAAATATCATTAAATTTTTAAAAACTCAAACCTCAAAAAGATTTACCTCACTTTATTTGTGGTTAATTCAACACCATGTTACAAGAAATAAAAAAGAGTCAATTGACTTGATTACCATTGCTTTGTGAAGAAAAACCGGTCGATCATACCACATTCTTAATATAAATTCAAAAAAAATTTACATCCTAAGTTAATTTTACCTGAAATGAGAAGAATTCTTTACCTGGTGAGACATGCCGAGGCAGTAACAGCACGCGATGAAATGGACAAACTACGGGCATTAACACAACAAGGTGAGTCGGATGCTTTGCAATTAGCCACCTATATAAAGGAGAAAAATTCTAATCTCAATCTAATACTTTCAAGTCCTGCAACCCGTGCATTAACTACCGCTCATATTATTGCGCGGTACCTATCCCTTGACTTAAAAAGTATCCAAGTAGAAGATAGTATTTATTCGGCCCGAAAACTTGAAATACTAAAATTGCTTACAAATCTTGCCGACACAATCCACCAGGTTATGTTAGTTGGCCACTACCCCACCATTGTTGAACTTTATAATTATTTATCAGGGAATGAATCCAAAAAAAATATGAATCCTGCAGAGATGTGCTCACTTGTCTTTGATGTGCCCTGGGCCGAGGTGACAGCGGGTTGTGGTATTTCAAATTATTCCTTTCATCCTTCCTCTCATTAACATGCCTAACGATTTTGATCCCAATGGTTTAGGAATACAAGGTAACTTATTTGGATTACCGTATTCTGTTGAAGAAGCAGAGCTGCTCATCCTGCCCGTGCCCTGGGAAGTTACTGTATCTTATCTCGAGGGGACAGCACGCGGGCCGAAAGCCATGCTTGATGCTTCTATTCAAATTGATTTATATCATCATCAGATAAAAGATACCCGGAAAAATAAAATAGCACTCTTACCAATTTCTGAAGAGTTACAGGATGAAAGTAATAAGCTGCGCGATCTAGTTCGGGGTTATCTCCATTTACTTGAATCAGATTCAGATATAGAGGCGGCTAAGCTGGTGCCTGCGAAAATCAATGAGGCATGTGAGAACCTAAATATCTTCATTAAAAATAAATGTGCCAATCATTTAAGAAAAGGTAAAATGATTGGTCTGGTTGGAGGTGACCACAGTACCCCTTTGGGTTTATTGCGTGCATTAGCAGAGAAGCATGACCGCTTTGGGATACTGCAAATTGACGCCCATGCAGATTTGAGAAAGGCGTATGAAGATTTCACCTACTCACACGGTTCCATCATGTACAATGCATTGAAGCTTCCCGCTGTTGCGCGATTAGTACAGGTGGGCATTCGCGATTATTGTGAGGAAGAAGTGAGTATAATGAATCGGTCAATGGGTCGCGTAAAAACATTTTTTGATGTTGACATGAAGTCAGATCTGTTTAAAGGCAAATCGTGGAAAGATATATGTTCCGAAATTATTAATGAGTTACCACCCCTGGTTTATATCAGTTTCGATATTGACGGGCTTGATCCAAAGTTATGTCCGTCCACAGGTACACCCGTTCCTGGTGGACTTGAATTTACACAAGCAACCTATTTGATAAGCGAAGTAGTCAAATCGGGCCGAAAAATAATTGGATTCGATTTATGTGAAGTGGCTCCCAGCCAAGGCGAATGGGATGCGAACGTTGGTGCGCGTATGTTATGGGAACTAAGTCAATGGATGCTTGCCTCTAACAAGTGAGTAAACGTAGGAGTTAGTGAAGGACGTACTAAATCTCCCGTTCATCCATTTCTTAATGCTCTTTATTGTAAAGATTTATTAATTCCCTACTTTAGCCCCCAAAGAATATAACCTTAACTATTTCTGATGGGTGAATTAATCAATAACATCGCTTCTGGTGTCTGGACTCCGGTTTTATTTCTTCTGATTCTCGGTGGATTATTTTTCTTTTTTTATTCACGCTTTATTCAGTATAAATATTTTACTCACGCCATCGCGATTTTAAGGGGCAAGTTCAACAACCCGAACGATCCGGGACAAATCAATGCCTATGAAGCGCTGTCAACCGCTCTTGCCTCCACCGTTGGCATGGGCAATATTGCGGGCGTGGCTGCGGCTATTTCTATTGGCGGCCCGGGTGCATTATTTTGGATGTGGGTTGCAGCTCTTG
>JAGPBO010000034.1 GCA_018063305.1 Cyclobacteriaceae bacterium | reverse complement strand
GTGGTTCAGAATTTGGGGTTCGGCTTTTGATCCCGGCTGATCAATATCAAAAAAGTATTCGCACAGCAAAATATGGGGTGCTGGTTATTATCTTAGCTTTTACTGCTTTGTTTTTGGTTGAGATAACAACAAAAATAAGGATACATCCCTTCCAATACATTTTAATCGGTGTGGCGCTGATTATTTATTACACCCTTCTGCTATCATTATCCGAGCAGGTTGGATATAATGCAGCCTATGCCATTTCTTCGATTGCCACTATTTTATTGGTGAGTTTTTACGCCACCAGTTTTTTGAAACGAAAATCCATCATTTTGTTATTCATAACATTGATGAGTGGGTTTTATGTTTTTATATATGTCATCATCCAAGCTGAGGATTACTCTTTGCTGATAGGAAGCGTGGGCCTATTCCTGATCATTGGATTCCTAATGTATTTCTCGCGGAATATTAAGTGGTACAACGATCAGAAATCATTAGCAACGGATTGATTACCTAACCCTCAAGCCCTTCTCCAGAAGTGCAGGCAGCATTTATTGAATGGAAAAGTAGCTAAACATTTAGAAAAATGTTTAGCTACTTTGGGTGAATAAATTTATTCTTTATCCAAAAATGGATATCTATAATCCTTAGGCGTAACAAACGTTTCTTTAATTGTTCGCATAGAAACCCAACGCAACAAGTTAACCTTTGCTCCGGCTTTGTCATTGGTGCCTGATCCACGCGCGCCACCGAATGGCTGTTGGCCTACCACGGCTCCGGTTGGCTTATCGTTGATATAGAAGTTACCGGCAGCGTTCACTAATTTTTTTGTAGCAAGCTCAACTGCGTAGCGGTCTTTAGCCAAAATCGAACCGGTTAGTGCATACGGTGATGTGCTATCAACGAGTTCAAGGGTTTGTTCAAAATTCTCAGCGTGGTAAACATAAATCGTTATTACCGGACCAAAAATTTCTTCACACATCGTAATAGAAGAAGCATCTTTGGTAACAATAACGGTTGGCTCAATAAAATAACCTTTCGACTTGTCATACTTGCCACCCGCAATAATTTCATTCATGGGATTTGTCTTGGCTTTATCAATGTAGCCGCTGATGGAGTTAAATGCTTTCTCGTCAATCACCGCATTGATAAAGTTTCCGAAATCTTCAGTCGGGCCCATCTTAAATGTTTTCAAATCTTCAAGGAGATATTTCTTCACATCATCCCAAAGATTGGACGGAATATAGCAACGCGAAGCAGCTGAACATTTTTGTCCCTGGTATTCGAAGGCACCACGGGCAATGGCGGTTGAAACTTCTTTAGGATTGGCACTCTTATGCACCATAATAAAATCCTTACCTCCCGTTTCACCTACAATGCGCGGATAGGTTCTAAACTTATGTATGTTGTTACCGATCGTCTTCCAGATATTTTGAAACACACCTGTGCTTCCGGTAAAATGTATGCCTGCAAAGTCGCGATGGTTAAAAATTACCTCACCCGCATCCGGACCACTTACATAAACCAAATTAATAACGCCATCGGGTAATCCTGCTTCCTTTAGCACTTGCATGATTACGTTCGCAGCATAGATCTGGGTGTTGGCTGGTTTCCAAACCACGGTGTTGCCCATCATCGCTGCGCTGGTTGGAAGATTGCCTGCTATGGCTGTGAAATTGAAAGGCGTTAACGCAAACACAAACCCCTCCAACGGTCTATACTCTAACCGGTTCCAAACGCCAGGAGATGATGCTGGCTGTTCGCTGTAAATTTCTCCCATGAAATGAACATTGAAGCGCAGAAAATCTATGAGTTCACAAGCCGAATCAATTTCTGCTTGAAATGCATTCTTCGATTGACCGAGCATGGTCGCTGCATTTATTTTATAGCGATAGGGTCCTGCCAGCAAGTCAGCTGCTTTTAAAAATATGCTTGCGCGATTTTCCCAACTTAAACCAGCCCAAAGTTCTTTCGCAGCAAGTGCCGCGTTTATGGCTTGTTCAACATGACTTTTATCACCTTCGTGATAGTGTGCTAAAATATGCTTATGATCGTGAGGTGGCGATAACGTCTTTTTACTTTCTGTGCGAACTTCTTCGGCACCTATATACATAGGTATGTCTAACACTGCAGCTCTCGCTTCTGCTAATGCTTTCTTTAGAGCTACGCGCTCTTTGCTTCCGGGCGCATAAGATAGAATAGGTTCGTTAATAGGAGAAGGAATTTTGAAGAATCCGGTTGACATAAGTTTTAAATTTAAAATTCAATATTACAGATATTGATTCGCTTTAAAGAATGTTTAGCAACTCTTTCAAGTCACTTATTTCAAATTCGGTTTTTTCCTGATGTGGAATTTTATTGGGATTAAAGTAAACCGTATCAAGGGAAGCATTTCGTGCGCCACCAATGTCGGTAAGTAGATTATCCCCAATCATAATTGTTTCCTGGGCAGTAAAGCCATTTTCCGCCAAAGCGAATTCAAAAATTTCTTTGGCAGGCTTTTTATGGCCTGCACGGGCAGAAGTGACTACGCTTTTAAAGTAGGAGGTAATTCCTGACGAAGCCATTTTTACAGATTGAATTTCATCAAAGCCATTGGTTACAATGGTCATAGGGTATTTGGGATGCAAGTATTTAAGCACTTCTATAGCGTTTGGCATCAACGCACCTTTTTTTGGTGAGCGGTCTACATATTCGTTGGATAAGGTTAGGGATAGTTCGTAGTTATCAACGCCCATTTCGAGCATAATTTTATGAAACCGGTCATACCGAATTACATCGCGATGTATCTGTCCGGTATCATAGAGTGTCCACAAGTGGGTATTAACAGTTTCAAAAGTTTTTAGAAAATCAGGGAACGAAGGCATCCCTGATTCATTTAGCTTATGATGATGAAAAAGCTCTTCAAGGGTCTCGGAAGAGTTTGTATCATAATCCCAAAGCGTGTGGTCGAGATCGAAAAGAATACAGCGATACGGTTTCATGAAGGCTGACTGAGTGGCTTTAGATTAAGTTTGTTTAGCGATAATTCACGATTGCTATAAAGTGTTTGAAAAACCTGCTGATCCTTTTGAAGGATAACATCCCGACTCAGGAACTGAAAGATCTGCCTGGTGATATCGAATACCTCATCTTTGAGTTGATAAAAAACCCATTGATTTATTTTGCGTGAAGTAAGGATGCCGGAATTTTTTAAATAGAGCAAGTGACGCGAAGTTTTTGTTTGAGTAAATTCCAGAATGTGCTCCAGGTCTGTTATACACATTTCCCCATTATTTAAAATGAGATTTAAAATCCGCAGGCGCGAGGTATCCGAACAAGCTAGAAATATTTGGGCACCTAAATCGATATTAAAATGTTTTAATCGCATCAGGCAATTGAGGGGTACTAATTTATCAAGTGGCGAAGATAGCAAAAACTGAGGGGGTTGGAAAAACAGGGCTGATTAGGCATAAATGATCTGAATCTTTATCTTTGAAAATTAACAGTAGCGATGTGAAGAAATTGATTGGCTTTTTTCTTTGTACGGTGATTCTGACAGTATGTTCGGTTTCTTTAACAACGGCTCAAAACAAAAGGCGAATCATTCAGCTTTCGGGTTTTGTTAGCGATAGCGTAAATGTTTTGCCAGGGGTGCACGTTTATGTGCCCAAAGCGGGCCGGGGTACAAGTACAAGTCCGGCAGGTTTTTTTTCAATGCCCGTGTTGGAAGGGGATAGCATCGTAATAAGTGCAATTGGCTACAATCGCCAGCATTATATTGTGCCTCATGCGGCTAATGATAATCTTACCATCATTGTCGAAATGATTTCCGATGTTACATATTTGAGAGAAGTTGAGATTATGCCCTTCCCGACTGAGGAAGTTTTTAAGGAGGCGATTTTGGCGCTCAATATGCCTATGGATAATGGTATTGACCCACGGAATTTAAATGCGGAGCTCATAGCGTTGATGATAAGAACTACCCCGATGGATGGAGCGGCCAACTATAAATATTACATGGATCAATGGTCTACTTCAGCCGTAGATAAATTTCAACCGCGAACCAATCCATATTTAAACCCCTTTAATTGGGCACGGTTTGTTCGTGACTTAAAGCAGAACAAGAAAAAATAGTAACACGAAGGTTGCTTTTGATCCCTTCAGATTTTTGTTATACTTGCAACCTCAAAATTAAAATCGAGATGTAGCGCAGCCCGGTTAGCGCATCACGTTAGGGACGTGGAGGCCGGAGGTTCGAATCCTCTCATCTCGACAACGGCAATCAAATTTATTTGGTTGTCGTTTTTTATTTAATGTCTGCTTTCAATGCTCAGAATTCAAAATCTATTTGATTAGATGTAATTTAATTTTCGCCCAATAGTCTGTGTTAAAGATTAACTTTGCAATCTGCTTATGAGAGACTACGAAATTTATAAATTAAAGAACGGGATTAGAGTTATACATAACCGGGTTACAACCACTAAAATTGTTCATTGTGGTATCATGCTCGATATTGGAAGTCGAGATGAAACACTCGCCAATCAGGGCATTGCCCACTTTTGGGAGCACATGGCTTTTAAAGGTACCCGCAAGCGAAAAGCGTTTCATATCCTCAATCGGTTAGAATCTTTAGGAGGAGAGCTAAATGCTTTTACCGATAAAGAAAAAATTCTTTTTTACGCTTCCATACGAGATGATTATTTTGAGCGTGCCGTTGAATTGCTAACGGACATAACATTCGATTCTATTTTTCCAGTTACCCAAATAGAAAGAGAGCGGAATGTGATTTTGGAAGAGATGTCTATGTATCACGATGATCCGGAAGATTCTCTTCAAGACGAATTTGATGCCTTACTATTTGCCGGTCATCCGCTGGGCATGAATATTCTGGGTACAGATAAAACCGTGAATTCATTTACGCGCAGAGATTTTCGTTCGTTTGTTAAGGAACATCTGGATACCCGGAAAATCGTATTCTCGGTAGTGGGCAACCTTACGATGGAGCGGGTTGTACAACTCGCGGAAAAATATTTAGGTCACGTACCGGCACAGACATCACCAAAGAAAAGGCGCAAATTTTCTGGATATACACCGAAACAGATGATTCTTAAACGTCCGGTTAAACAAGCGCGCTGTGCAATGGGTCTTCCGGCCTATCCGTTTAGTCACGAAAAGAGAAGCTCTTTTTATATGCTAACCAGTATACTGGGAGGATCTGGAATGAATTCACGATTGAATATGGCGCTTCGCGAAAAGCATGGCTTTGTTTACTCGATTGGTGCGCAGTATGTTCCCTTTACAGATACAGGTCTGTTTGTTATTTCATTTGGCACAGAGCCTTCGCAGATGAAGAAAGGAGTTACGTTGGTTAAACAAGAGTTGAAAAAGTTGCGCGATGAACCGCTGGGCGTAAAACAATTGGCATCCTCTAAAGAGCAAATACTGGGTCAGATTGCAATGGCCGAGGAAAACAATATGAGTTTTATGATTATGATGGCTCGGAACCTTCTGGATCAGGGTCGGGTGACTTCCTTAGAAGAAATTTTCGAGAGGGTAAGAATTACTTCAGCCCGGACCCTTCAAGAGCTCTCAAACGAAATGTTCAACGAGCGGAAAATGAGTTATCTGATGATGGAACCTTTATAGCACATGGATTTCTTGCCTGAAGACTTGTTAAAATATGTAGCGGATCATACATCTTCCGAAAGTGATCTACTTAAAAGAATAAATCGCGAAACCCAGGCGCAGGTTATGCGCCCCAGAATGTTATCAGGTCATGTTCAAGGAAGATTTCTCTCGTTGATTAGTCATTTAATTCGACCGGAATACATCCTTGAAGTAGGAACGTACACCGGCTACTCAGCCATTTGCCTGGCAGAGGGATTAAGTGCTTCGGGCAAATTAATTACCATAGATATTAATGAAGAACTGGAAACCAGAGTAAAAAGCTATTTTCAATTAGCCGGGTTGACAGAAAAGATCGACTATAGAATTGGAGATGCAAAAAAAATAATTCCTTCATTGAATGTAACTTTTGATCTTGTTTTTATTGATGCTGATAAAGAGAACTATTCAATTTACTATGACTTGGTCTTTGATAAGGTAAAACCAGGCGGAGTTATACTAGCAGATAATGTATTATGGAGTGGTAAAATCACTGATAATAAACCCGACAAAGACACCCGCGCGTTACAAGCATTTAATCTCAAGATCACTAACGATAGTCGGGTTGAGAACATGTTACTACCCTTACGGGATGGCATCATGATGATTAGAAAGAACTTGAATAAAATCTGATCAAGCTTGCAATTCGTCTAAACTATGGACGTTTTATTTCACGATGCTTTATGATGGAGCCATACTCATTATTCGGTCTTTCAAATTCTTTTTGCTACTTTTGAGGCTCATGAGATTTTTTGCAGTCGCACTCATTCTTTTTGGAGTTGCTGCCTCATACGCCCAAACTCCTGAAGTGCCCCATAAGATGCATTTCGCAGACATGACACTCACAATCCGTGATGATGCCAGGCGCGAGATACAAAATGATGTGGACGCTTTAATTCAAAGCCCGCGTTACTTTGGCATTAAGGTAGAGCGCGCAAAAACCTATTTTCCAATTATTGAAAAAATCTTTGCCGAGGAAAGACTTCCGGATGACTTTAAATATCTGGTGCTACAAGAGAGCGCCTTGATTTCTGATGCCGTATCGGTTTCGAATGCGGTAGGCTTCTGGCAGTTTAAAGATTTTACTGCTCTGGAAATGGGTATGCGCGTTGACAGAGAGGTTGATGAGCGCATGAATATTTATTCTGCCACGCGCGGAGCAGCCCGATACCTGAAAAAAAATAATTTTCTGTTCAATAACTGGCTGCTGGCTTTACAATCCTATCAAATGGGTGGCGGAGGCGTTCAGCGGTCGGTGGGCGACAAATACAATGGCGTCCGGCATATGGAAATCACTTCCGATACCTATTGGTACGTTAAAAAATTTCTGGCTCATAAAATTGCTTTTGAGAATGCTGTGAAAGGTGACCCTCAAATTAAGGTAGTTCAGTATCCCATTCAATCAACGAAATCACTTCACGAAATTGCTACAGAATTAGCTATTGATGAAGCCACGCTAAGAGACTATAACAAATGGGTTCGGGCTGATAAAATCCCTGCCGACCGAACCTATTCTTTACTTATTCCAAATGGGGAGCCTATCCGCGAATTTAACACCCTCATTTTGGCATCCACTAAGGCGGCTCAGCAGGAAATTGTTTTGGCCAAAGCGGCTGTGACCACTATCGAAAAGAAAGATATAAATGGTGTGGTAGCTATTCGCGCGGTTGCAGGGGAATCAACAGTCGCACTTGCTGATCGGGCGGGCATCTCGTTGTCTTTGTTTTTGCGCTATAATGAGATTCCTATTGATCATAAGGTAATGGGTGGAGAATATTATTTCTTAAAAAAGAAGAAGAGAAAGTCAGACCAACATAGTCACTCAGTCGTGGCATCAGAAAACCTTTGGATGATTAGCCAGCATTATGGCGTTCAACTTGCAAGGCTTAAAAAGTTGAACAAGATTTCGGACCTGGAACAACTGAGAGCGGGTGATATTGTTTATCTCAATACGCAAAGCCCGACACATGCTGAGCCAACCCTTGAGCCCGTTTTGACGAAGGAAGACATTGTTGTTGTGGACGATAATTCTTTTTTTGGCTGGGAGATTAAACCCGGTGAAGAAGCTATCAAAGGCGAAGATTCAATCCCACAAAGCCCTAAGGATACTGTAAAGCCAAGTATCCAGAGTTTATTTACCGATTCCCCAAGTCCAAATCTTACAGGTCAGCATATAGTTACTTCTGGTGAAACATTGTATTCAATATCAAAGAATTATGGAGTTGCTGTTACAGACTTGCTAACCTGGAATGCGTTGGATATTAACGCAGGCCTTAGAGCTGGGCAGTATTTAAGAGTCAAAGCGCCTGCTGAATCTGGAATTAGCGAAAATGAATCTATTGTGAATCAAAGCAATGATTCTACCTTCATTGAATACGAAGTGAAACCTACCGATACGCTTTACAGCGTTGCTCGCCAATACAATGTCACGATTAAGGAGCTTATGGATTGGAATAACAAACAGGATTTCAATCTGGCACTAGGCGAAAAGCTTAAGATTTTAACGCGTTGATTTTTTACTTTTTTGATCAAATACTTACTTTAACCTACATCAGAAGACTGAAAACTTTAGGTTGCAGCAAAAAAGAATAATTTTGCACCAATTGTAAGGCATAAGTGCTAAGAAGTTAATGGAAATGGAGATTACTACAAAGACGATTGATCTTGTTTTGCTGGTAGATGATAACGATACCGACAATTTTATAAGCAAAAGAATTATAGAGATAACCAAGTTTGCCAAAAGGGTAGAAGTTAAGAGTTCAGGCAAAGGCGCGTTAGATTACTTGAAAGAACATCAAAATAATTCTGAAAACATTCCAAATATTATCTTTCTAGATATAAACATGCCAATTGTAGATGGCTTTGTGTTTCTCTACGAATTTGAAAAATTCAATGAATTGGTGCGCAGTAAATGCAAAGTCATCATCCTTTCCAGTTCAGATAATAAGCGCGACATCGATAAAATCGTAAATAATAATCACGTCATTAAATTCATTACCAAGCCCCTTACCGAGGTTGCACTCGATGAGATTAGACTGAATAATATTTAGTCTGGGGTCAGATATTTCTTACTTTTGCGGTCTTAAACTAATCATTATGCGTGTAAGACCCGTATTTGGAGCTAGTGCTCTAATTTTTGCCCTTCTTTTTATCAGTTTCATAAATGCGGAGGCCCAAGTAGTAAAAGTTGATACCCTCACCCACTGGAAAAAGAATTTTGAGGGCGGAGTCAACGTTAACCAAGCGGCATTTAGCTCTAATTGGAAGGGCGGTGGAGTAAATTCATTTGGTTTTAATGGCCGCCTGAATTACAAGACTGAGTACAAAAAAGACAAAAACTCCTGGTATAACGAATTTGGTTTCCTTTTCGGGATGGTGAACAATGAGGGGCAGGGTTATCGTAAAACCCTTGATCGAATCTATGTGGAATCGAAATACGGTCACGATTTGAATGCCAAGTGGAGCCTTACCTCCTCATTAAATTTTTTGTCTCAATTTGCCAAGGGATATAAATATGAAACTGTAAATGGGATAGAGACTGGTACCCTGATTTCTGATTTTTTGGCCCCCGCGTTCATCACCTCGGCCTGGGGTTTTGAGTACCATCCGGTGGATTATTTTAAACTGAGACTTTCTCCATTTTCACCTCGCGTAACTATTGTAGCCGATAACAATGGTCGTTTCGATGCAGTAGATCTGGTAAAACCTTATGGAGTAATGGTTGGCGAATCAACACGTTTTGAATGGTTGGCATTTCAAATGCAAGCCGACTTCAACAAAGATATTGCTAAGAATCTCAATCTGAATTTTCGTTATGTCATGTTTGCCAACTACGAAACCCTTGAATTGAAAACTATTGATCATCGCGTTGATCTTTTGCTTACAGCCAAGGTTAACAAATTTATGAATGTCTCTTTAGGTGGCATTATGATTTACGACTTTGATCAGGACAGTGGTATACAGTTGAGCCAGGCTTTTTCATTGGGTTTTGCCTATACCTTTCAGAACTACCAAGAGAAGAAATAATTGAAAATTTTTAGTAAAGCCCGACTTCCTGAAGTCGGGCTTTTTATTTAAAGATATGATTGAAATTAAAGAAGCAACCCTTCAGGACTTGCCTGGCTTGCGCGAGGTGGCCATTTCATCGTACTCGGATACTTTTGCAGCTTTTAATACACCTGAAAACATGCTTGCCTTTTTTAATGAAGCCTATACGGAGGCTGCCTTCGAGAAGGAATATCACGAACCCAACTCGCGTACTTACCTGGCTTGGGATTCTAATAAGATTGTAGGCTTTTTACGTCTTCGCGAATGTGATGAAGTAAAAACGATACTGGGTACTACCACGGTAGAACTCCAAAGACTTTATGTTCTTACAGCTGCCCAAGGTAAATCAGTGGGTAGATTGCTAATGGAGAAAGCCTTAGGCTGGGCTTGGGAGAAAAAATATGAATGGATTTGGTTAGGCGTGTGGGAAAAAAACTTCAAAGCCCAAAAATTTTACCAAAAATGGGGCTTCGAAAAATTCTCAGAGCACGTATTTCAAATGGGTGATGACCCTCAGATCGATTGGCTGTTGCGAAAGAAGCTCTAGCCGGACGGGATCAATTTTATCTTTGCCTATAATTTCCAATCTTTCATTCAAGAATCTAACCTTTATGTCAAAAGAGAAATTTATTGAGTCAATCTCAAAATCCTACACAATAGCCGGAGCCTCCATTTATTTGGGTGCCGGAATCTATGAGGGTGAAATTCTGGCTGAAGCCAAAGTGAATTTGCCTTTGCGCATGATGAACCGCCATGGGTTGGTTACCGGAGCTACCGGCTCGGGTAAAACACGCACACTTCAATTGTTGGCTGAACAATTGTCGGTTGCGGGAGTTTCGGTCTTTATGCCCGATATGAAAGGCGACATCTCCGGAATGGCCATAGAAGGGATTGTTAACGATAAAATTGAAGAGCGCGCTGCTGCACTGGGAATAAAATATTCACCGTCAGGATATCCCATCGAGTTGTATTCCCTTAGTGGCAAATTGGGAGCGCAAATGCGGGCAACGGTTACCGAGTTTGGTCCTGTGCTGCTTAGTAAAGTGTTAGAGCTAAACGAAGTACAGAGTGGCGTACTGATGATTTTGTTCAAGTATGCCGATGATAAAAATTTGCCTATTGTTGATCTGAATGATTTGAAGAAAGTTTTAAATTATCTGTCGGATGGAGTCGGAGTTGCCGAAATTAAAAATGATTATGGAAAAATTTCTTCGGCTACAGCCAGTACCATCTTGCGCAAGATTGTTGCCCTTGAGCAACAAGGTGTAGATCAATTGTTTGGCGAAAAGTCTTTTGATATCGATGATCTTTTTGAAAAAGTAGATGGGCGAGGCGTAATAAGCCTGCTTAATGTTTCAGATATTCAAAGTCAGCCAGCAATTTTTTCAACATTTATGTTAGCCTTATTGGCTGAGCTTTATCATTCGTTGCCCGAGGCAGGTGATCTGGATAAACCAAAACTTGTCTTCTTCCTCGATGAAGCGCATTTGTTGTTTAAGGATGCGCCCAAAGCATTTATGGATCAGATTGATCAGATAATGCGGTTAATTCGCTCTAAAGGAGTGGGAGTTTTTTTCTGTACACAGATTACGCAGGATGTTCCGGCTAATGTATTGGCTCAATTAGGCAATCGCGTGCATCATGTAATTCGGGCTTTTACACCCAACGATGTAAAAGCATTAAAGGAAACAATTAAAACTTTCCCTAAGTCCGATTATTATGACATGGAGCAACAGTTTACCCAATTGGGTACTGGCCAAGCTTTTATTACGGTATTAAATGAGAAAGGTATCCCCACCGAAACCGTGGTGACTCATCTTGCGCCACCGGCTTCTTTCATGGGTCCACTCACAGCACAAGCCTATCAATCGCAATTGGATAACTCATCCTTTTACAAGAAGTATAAAGAGACGGTCGATCCGCGAAGTGCTTTTGAGATATTGAATGAGAGAATGGCTGGGGCCAAAAAACAAGAAGAAGAAGTTCTACAGCGTGAAGTGGAATCTAAAACAGCTCATACTTCACGTAAGGAGAAAAGTACTTTTGATGAGGTTCTCTCATCACCTGTGACCAAGCAAATTGGAAGAGAATTAGTTCGAGGCGTTTTTGGAATGCTATTTGGAAAAGCTCCGCGAACAACCACACGAAGAAAGTACTAAATCAGTTTACAATTGACAAAGGCTAGCGACTATCATTGTCAACGGTCAATTAACCATTGCCAAATTGGTTAGTGCTTATTCATTAAATACTTCTTGGGGGTTATCCCAAACTTCTTTTTAAATGCAGCAATGAAATGACTGGGATTGTTGTAACCAATTTGGTAGGCAACTTGATTTACCTGAAAGCGAGCCGAATCCAAAAGCACCCGCGAGTGATCTAATTTATAGTTGGTTAAAAATCCAAATACAGTATTGCCATAAATTTCTTTAAAACCCACCTTTAATTGGTATTCATTCAGCCCTGCAATTTTAGCTAACTCTTTAAGGCTGGGCGGGGCCTCCATGTGTTTGAGGATGTACTCCTTCGCCTGTTTTATTTTGCGAACTGTTTCCTGATCATTTAAAAAGGGACAACTCTCGGTATCCGTTTTCTTTTCTGAAAAGTATAGCCCGAGAAGTTCAAGCACTTTGCCATGATAATATAACTTTTCAGCATTGGGGCTAAGCGAAATGGTAAATAATTGATTGAGCACTACATAAAGCTGTGAAGGTATTTCTCGCTCATCGTAAAACTTAGTTTTAACATTTTCTGGCTTTAAGAATGGTAGCGCATCGTGCGTAAACAGTCTGTGCAAACTTTCTAATGAAATGGAGAGTGATACAAACCGCGTAGTAGGTGCTAGTTTTAATTCGAAAGGCAGATCCGTATCTGGATTATAGAAAAAATAGTTGTGCTGTTTTTCAATTTGCCGATTGTAATGGGGTCCAAAAGCGAAAACGGCTGTGCCGTCTAAGCAAAAGTAGAAATGAATGATGTTTCGCTTAACGGTATCTGGAAACGAAATGACTTCATCCGATAGATTTTCGGCTATTCGTAAACTCAATTCATCGGTCTCGAAAAGTGTAGTAAAGCTACTTTTTTGGGTATTATATTCTGACTTAGCGGCTACAATGAATTTTTCCATTTTTAAAAAATGACAGAAGTCATCTCGTTTATTGATTAAATTTGCCTGATTTGTCCCAAAAATACCAAATTTTTAAATCTTATCAGTAATTATATGAATTGGCATTATTTGTACTTTTTAAGGTATTTATTATTTGGATCGATTCTAATCTTTGTGCCTTGAAAAAATTATCTGGTTTTATACTGTTACTCATTAGTCTTCATGCTGCCGCTCAGGACTCGCTGCAAACGGCCTACCTCGAGGAGGTTGTAATCACAGGTCAATTCGAACCTCAATCGGCTAAAAAATCAGTTTATCAGGTTAAAACCATTCCTCTTGAGCAAATTGCTGCGAAGGGCGCTGTTCGACTTCAAGATGTTTTAAATACGGAATTAAATATTCGATTCTCTCAGGATTTGGCCTTGGGCGGATCCAATATTTCTATGCAAGGATTGGTAGGGCAAAATGTAAAAGTTTTGATTGATGGAGTACCCATGGTTGGGCGGCAGGGCACATCGAATGAGATTAATATCAACCAGATAAATGTTAACACTATCGAGCGAATCGAAATTATTGAAGGCCCCATGTCAGTTGTTTATGGTGCCGATGCATTGGCAGGGGTTATCAATATCATCACGAAGAAAACAGTGGAAGGGAAAGTTGACCTTTCTGCGAGTGTACACGAAGAAACGGTTGGATCAGAATATGGCTGGAATGAAGGAATCCATAACCAAAGTATTGGTGGAGGCTATTCAAAAAATAGTTTCCGAATTCGCTTAGATGGAAGTCACAATCTTTTTGGTGGCTGGCAGGGTAATGCGGAAGGAAGAGACAAACAGTGGCATCCGAAAACTCAATACTTAGCGAGTATGCTCACTGGTTTTGATTGGGATAAGTCAAACATCTATTACAGGATTGACTACCTGAATGAAGATATCTATAACCCCGGTGAGTTTCAGGGTGGCGAAGCATTGGATCAAAATTATATTATCAATCGCCAGATGCATCAATTGCAGGGGGCGCATACATTTTCTGATAAACTACAATTCAATGGAGCCTTTGCGTTTACTGACTTTCAGCGTAAAACACAAACAACAACAGTGAATGAATCTACGGGTGATGTGCGATTGGCGTTAGGTGCTGGTTTGCAAGATTTAACCAAATTTAACGGTTATACGTTTCGTGGCACATTCCAGTATAAACTAAATGACAAACTTACTTTTCAACCTGGGCTTGATCTGAATTATGAAAGCGGAAATGGCGGCCGGATTAAAGAAGGCACCCAATCATTAGGTGATTACGCCTTTTTTGTTTCCGGTGAATGGAAAATAGGTTTAGCTATTCAAGTTCGGCCTGGCTTACGGGTTGTGTATAATACTGTTTACACAGCACCACCCGTAATTCCTTCCTTAAACGCAAAATTCAAATTGACCAATAAACAAGACCTGCGCGTTTCTTATGGTCGTGGATTTCGTGCTCCTTCCTTGCGAGAATTATACTTCGATTTCTTTGATGCCAGTCACTCTATAGAAGGGAATACAGAATTGGAAGCCGAACTCTCTCACAGCTTTAATGGATCGTGGAACATAAGCCTTTTGGAAAAGGATAATCAAAAATTTACAGTTGCTGTGGGTGGCTTTTACAATACCATTGATAATATGATTGGCTATGGACAAAAACCAGGCAACACATTAATCACAACTTATTTAAACATTGACAAGTATAAGACCAAAGGCATTACCTGGAATAATACCTGGAAGGCTTCGGTGTGGGAAGCAAATATTGGCTTTGCCTATACGGGCCGATATAATCAATTAGGCGAAAGTTATAATGACCTAGATGAATTTGTCTGGAGTCCGGAGGTAACATCATCAGCCACTTATAAAGTTAAGCAAGCCGGACTGAGCTTTTCATTCTATTATAAGTTTACAGGCAAAACTCCTTTCTATGAATTGATCGCTGAGAATGGAACAACGACTGCCCGATTAGCGCAAATTAGTTCTTTCAATTGGGCCGATCTAAGTGCTCAAAAGGAATTCGGCAAGCATGTTTCCTTAACGGGTGGAGTAAAAAATCTCTTTAACATCACAAACATAAATAACACAGCTGTTATTGGAGGTGTTCATACCGCCAATGGTGCTCGCCCGGTTGGCTATGGCCGATCATTTTTCTTAAGTATTTCCTATTCACTAAATAAATAATAGTATGAATAATTTTTTAAAAAGCAGTCTCTCTTTAATAACTATAGTTTGTCTTGTCTTCTTTTCTTCTTGTAAGGAGGACCCAGAATTGCCAGATAACTTAGTCGAATTTGAGTCAAACCAGTTGGGTATAAATGCTGACGAAAGTGAACTGACTATTAAGATCAGTCTTTCTCGTGAAGTGTCGGAAGCAGCATCTTTAGCAGTGCAATTTGAAGGCACCGGAGTTAGTTATGGAGCTGATTTTTCAATCGATCCGGCAGCATCCGGAAATTCAATTTCTATTCCACTTGCTATTGGTGATACAGAAGCTTCTTTCATACTGAACAAAACTGAAGGAGCTCTTTTTGATGGTGATGAGAAGATCGTTTTCACCATTGTTTCAGCACCCGAGTCTTTGGTGCTTGGTGAAAAAGCACAACTGACTTTAAGCTTTGCGGAAATTGTAGCCCTTACCGGAGCCATGGAAATAAATGGCGGTGGAGCTACCTACCCGAATAAAGTTTTTATTGATCTAAGTGCAAATAGACAAACCGCTGTGGCTCGCACTAATTGGGACTTAGGTTTTTCTTCCGGAAGTGATTTTAGAGTAATTCTCAATTCATCGAACGGAATGATGGCACGTATGCTTAATAAAACTGATTTGAATGCGGTAACGGCTGCAGACACGCTGGGTTTTGGCATGCAAGTATCAATGCCTGCAGTTTTTGCTGCCATCAATACCGACCCAACGCCCGCGTGGGTTCCTGAAGCCATTAACTGGATTGACGATCCAACCGGTGACCTTACCAAAACTGCCATGGCAGCTATATCGGCCACCGCTTCAGAAAATAAAGTTTTTATAGTTAATCGTGGCGAAGGCCCTGGAACACCGGCCACTGAGCTCGGCTGGAAAAAAATTCGTGTAGTTAGAAATGGATCGGGCTATACACTTCAATATGCCGATATTAACGCGACAACATTTTCTGAGATACAAATCACGAAGAACACAACGCATGCATTTCAATATGCAAGTTTCGCTACGGGCAGCGTAGCTGTTGAACCGGAGATAGGTCGTTGGGATATTGCGTGGACAGGTTTTTCAAACACCGCAGATTTTGGAACCGGTCCTGTCCCTTATTATTATCAGGATATTATTTTGCAAAACACTACTGCTGTTCAGACTGTACAAGTACTGACAGCAACCAAAACGTATGAGGCTTTTGGAGAAAGCGATATAGCTGCACTAAATTTCAGTAATCAAAATCAAATAAAAATAGGTGCTAGCTGGCGCTCTGGTGGCGGACCGGGTACCTCACCTGCCGTACGCACTGATCGGTTTTATGTAATCAAGGATGCAGTGGGTAACTATTACAAGCTGAGATTTACTGCCCTTACTACATCGGGTGAAAGAGGTAAACCAAAATTAGAGTTTGCACTTATTAAGGAAGGAGTTTAATAATAAATTAATGTAACGACTGTCCGTAACTTCAAAATTTACGGGCAGTCTTTTATTTTATGAAAAGCATTCGAAATTTAAGAATCGTGGGAATTACTGAAGGTATATCTTTCCTGGTTTTACTACTTATAGCTATGCCACTAAAATATTATTTCAATTACCCATTGGCTGTGAAATGGGTTGGCTCGGCACATGGTGCTCTTTTTATCCTTTACCTATTGGCGGTTGTTTTAGCAATTCGTGCGATGGATTGGGGAGTGTCAGGAGTTTTGCTTGCACTACTAGCTTCCCTTGTGCCGGGCGGTACTTTTATACTAGATCGATCGCTGAGGAAACGCGAAGTCTATTTAATTTCAAAAGCTGAATCTTGAAGGTTAAGTTATTTTAGAAATTGGATGTCCTTAAGAATCGAAGGCGAACTAAATCAGATCGCTTTTACGATTCTAAATGGCAGCAGAAGTATCTCCCTGATAAGTTTGAATACGGCATCCAATGTAAAACCCAAGATGCGGAATGGCAGCAGTATGAGCCAAACAATTGGAAACAGGAAGAACATAGCGATGGCCAACGGCCAGCAGATTACAAACAAAATACACCACAAAACAATAGCCATAAATGTTCTCATAAGAAGGACGTTTGAAACATCTTTGCAAATCAGCGGCCAAGCTAATTATAGGCCGTAAATAATATTTTTTCGATCTTTTTGTTGGATGACTATCCGTTTTTGTACAGTGACATGATCAGATTTGTACAGTGACATGATCATTGCAAGGCCTCATTTATTATCAACACCAGTATAGGTAGTAAAACACCGGCACCGATCAGCCACTTGCCCCGGCCTGAGATTCCTTTTTTTCCTTTAAGAATGAATAATCCCGTGACACTTATAATGATGAGCATGCCAGCAAAAATGTCAGAGACCCATTTCCATCCACGAATACTATTTCGATGGAGCAAGTTTGATTGATAGAAAACGGGGCGCCTTATTATTTTTTCGTATTGACCACTGTTTGTGGTAAAGTCAATCAGCAGGGAAGCATTGTCGTAATAAATTTTAACTTTTCCTGGGGAGGGTACATCATATACTTTGTAATCTGTTTCGTTTACTTGCTTTCCAAATTCTTTAATTAGTTCGCTGCTGAGGTTACTGGTTGTGTAATCTCCCGGAATAGCAATCGTTTCCTTTTCAATAATGAAGTCTGGGTTCCAATCATTAACATGATTGAGGGCAAAGCCCGAAAGACAATAAATAATTATGAGCGATGAAAAGAAATAGCCTAGGTCGCGATGCGTAGCAATGTTCAGCTTTCGCAACTTCTTCATAAAAAGGGATTTCATTGAACAATGGATGCCTCGTTTTGTACTTGAGTAACGTACTGGTTGGCAATGTCAATTACCCATTTTTGAACAGTGACATCGGGCAGAATGGCATCAGCCACATACCTAACTTTTTCTTTTGAATTTTTGATGTTTGAAATTCCATCACCAATTATTTTTACCTGAAACATTTCATCGTGGGCAACCAGCACAGGTACCACCAGCGCGGTCTCTTTTTCTTTCAATACGCGGTTTGTAGCAACGGTAGTTGAGTCAGGACTGTAATGAGCCACATGACCGCACCAGCCATAGGAGTGTTTGGTAATGCCAGTGTTTGCTTGTACAAATTCACCAACGTCATTCAGTAATGCTGTCCATTCTTTGTTGTAGGTAGCATCTCCGTAGGCCATTAGCACTAGCCCTTCCTCTGCCGGATTTTTAGATAAGGTTAATGTTCTTCTCAAAATATTCTTTTTAAGAATATCAGTAAAATCGAGCAGGGGAGTAATGTGTGTTTTCGCTTTGGGTGTATATCGCTCAATGTTGTCAACCTTTAATGTTTCCAACGATTGGGCATCTTCCTTCATACCAATAATAGTAGGGATATCATCGAAAGAGTGCGAGCTAACCGTAAGGAAAATAGGGATTATAATAACATCTGTAAAACCTTCGGCATCAAACTCTTTTAATCGGGTTGCAATGGAAGGCTCTGTATATTCCATGAACGCTGTTTTAGTTTCCTGAACTATGCCTGAACTTTTAATAGAATCTTTAACCTGAGTTTCCAGATCAAGCAAGGCTTGCCGCCAGGTTTCTGATCGTGAGCCATGATTTACCATCAGCACCCCAATTTTTTTTAGCGAAGTTGGTAGCGTTGAGCTATGCGCACTTTCGGGTTTACAAGAAAATTGTATGTTAATAAGTACCACTAAAATCCCGAGAAGGAATATTTTAAAACTTGAAATAATTTTCATGGTTGATTGTGGATTGAGGGGTTTCTTAATTCGAAATGACTTTATAGGTTTTGAACGTGGAGGTCATTGGCGGTTTCGTTCCTTCAGCTTTCGCTTTTTTAATGTCTTCAAAACCACGCTTGTGGCCTTCCAAAAATTCAGGCGAACTTGTCCAGGTTTTGAAAGCTTCTTCCGAAGACCAATGACTGACAATCAGATAATCACCTTCTCCATTTGGTTTTAGAACTTGCATATCGACAAAGCCGGGCATTCTATCAATTGCATGAGCACGAGATGCAAACAACTCTTCAAATCGCTGATAGTAATGCGGTTCGCAACTGATATAGTTAATGGCGACAAACTTCTTTTCCATAGATTATTTAGAATCATTATTGATAAGCCGCAAATATGAGTGTGTGAATTAATATTTCCAAATTATTTATAACAATTCTAAATAGCGTAAAAATTGCTTTTTGATCTATATTGATATGGATTTCAAACTTTTAAGGCAATGCAAGATTTAAAAGGCAGATTTTTGTCACTAGACACTTTTCGGGGTATGGATGTAGCCTTGATGATTGTGGTGAACTCCCTGGGAAGTTCTAAAACCTATTCGCCCTTACTTCACGCACAGTGGAACGGGTTTACATTAACAGATCTTGTGTTCCCAACATTTCTTTTTGTGGTGGGTAACGCAATGAGTTTCAGTCAGGCGAAGTATGAAGTACAAGGCAATTTTTTAAAGAAAGTTTTTAAACGCACGGCTATAATTTTCCTGTTAGGATACTTGATGTATTGGTTTCCCTTTGTGGATGTAAATGAAAGTGGTTGGTTTTTAAAACCGATTAGTGAAACCCGGATTTTTGGAGTGCTTCAGCGGATAGCACTTTGTTATTTATTTGCCTCATTGATTATTCATTATTTTAAAATTCAAGGGGCACTAATTTTTAGTTTGGTTGCTTTGGTCCTTTATCGTGTACTGCTTCTTGCCTTTGGCGATTTATCGTTGGAGGGAAATGCGGTATTGAAATTAGATGCCTGGTTGATAGGCGAAAGTCATATGTATCATGGTGAAGGAGTGGCTTTCGATCCGGAAGGTTTGTTAAGTACATTGCCAGCTATTGTAAACGTTATTGCGGGGTATGCCGCTGGCCTTTTTCTGCAGCGAAGCGGTAAGAATTATGAAACGATAGCCAAACTTATGATGATTGGCGCTGCGCTTTTGTTGATGGCTGCGTGGTGGGATTTACTCTTTCCGATCAATAAAAAATTATGGACAAGCACCTACGTGCTTCATACTGTTGGCCTTGATCTCATCATCTTATCTATATTAGTTTTCATTATCGAAATTGCTCAGCAAAATAAGTGGACTTCCTTTTTTGAAGTATTTGGTAAGAATACGTTGTTTATTTATTTGCTTTCTGAGTTGTTCGTCATTTTGTTATTCACGTTTCGAGTTGGCGAAGATTCGTTGTATAGTTGGATCTACCAAAATCTTTTTAAATCCTGGGCTGGAGATTACAATGGCTCCGTACTTTTTGCTTTGTGGATTATGCTTACCTGCTGGGCAGTGGGGTATGTCATGGACAAAAAGAAAATCTATGTGAAAGTTTAAGGAAGCTATCGGGAGCGATGGCAGCCAGGCTTTTGGATAGTCTTTCCTTTTTAAAAATCAGGGTCTAATCCGAATTTGTTTTTCAAATCTTTGAGTAACGGATTTTTATCCATCAGATGTTCAAATTTTTCTTTATTGGTGTAGGCTACCCGTTTTGAGTTATCCTGCTCAGCCAGAATTCCTTCAATTTGGAGACTGTTATTGCCTAGCATTTCACGTAAATAGGTTAGCAACTCTAGTTTTATCGAAATAAGAATGGGTTCTTCTATTGCATTAGTAAGTGCCAGACTTATGGTGTTGTTCTTAAAGGTGAAGGGTTGGTTTAAAAGATGGTATTCGGCCATCTGATTTTTTTTAGTTTCCGCAAAATTATTCCAGACTGTACGCAGTTGATTTTCATTAATTGGAAGATTTTCTTTAACAGGGTACGTACCGTTTTTTATGTCACTCTTTTTTTCCTCTTTGGAGGGACCCTTTAAGATACTGCCCAGGTTAATTGTTGTTTTCGGTCTGTTACTTTCCTTAACCGGAATACTTTCAACAATTTTTGATTCTACTGACCGCTCAGGTATTTCCGGTTCTTTTGTTACAGCAGGTTTAGAAGATGAAGTTTCTGCTGCTGGTTGCGGCTCTAGTTTACTTTTTTTTTTAAGCCTTCTTGTGTGGGAGCGGCTCCATTGCCTTTAAGCACAGATTGTACATGTGCCATTTTCATAAGTGCCAGTTCAACCAGTAGCCGCTGGTTTTTACTACTCTTATAATTGATATCGCATTGATTGGCAATGCTTAACCAGGATAACAAAAGTGATGGTGCTGTGGCTCCTGATTGCTCGAGGTATTTTTGTTTTGTGGTATCGGGTACTTCCATTAACTGGATAGTTCGCGCATCCTGCGACACTAATAGATTTCGAAGATGTTCACTGAGTCCAATAATAAAAT
>JAGPBO010000221.1 GCA_018063305.1 Cyclobacteriaceae bacterium | reverse complement strand
TTCTCTTTATTTTGTGCAGCAAGCTCGGCATACTTTAATCCACCGCGCAATCCATTCTCTTCATTCATAAACATAACAGCCCGAATGGTTCTCTTGGGTCTGAATCCCATTTCTTTAAACAAGCGAAGCACCTCTATGGATTGTACACATCCTGTCCCATCATCGTGTGCGCCCTGCGCCAAATCCCACGAATCCAAATGACCACCTACAACAATAATCTCATCCGGATATTCAGAACCTTTAATCTCACCAATCACATTAAAGGATGGCGCATCTTCCAACGTTTCAGAATGATTCTCCAAATAAACCTGCACGTCTTTATCATCCTTCAATAATTTACTGAGCAACTCCGCGTGCTTGGTGCTTACCGCCAACGCAGGAATTTTTGTTCCCGTGGCCGCATAGTGCATTCCTCCGGTGTGCGGATAATCCTCCAGGTTAGAACCCATCGATCGCACCAGTGCGGCCACTGCACCATACTTGGCGGCTTCCGTTGCCCCGGCACCGCGCTGATTCACTGCACCTCCATAGGCTTCAAATGTGTTTATCTTAGTTGCATCAAAAGCTCTATTAAAAAAAACAATTTTCCCTTGCACACCTTTTGTTCCAAGCGATTTCAATTCTTCAAAATTCTTAACCTCAACTACGCCAGCCGAAATTCCTATGGGGCCTGTTCCAATAGTTCCGCCTAAGGCGCAAACATTGATAGGAAGCGTTCCCACCTTTTTTGAAAGAATACGTCCAATCTCTTTTTGGCCGCGTATCCAATGGGGCACCATTACAGGTTGCAGCCATACCGAATCAAAATCAAAGCCTTGCATAGTATGGCGACTCCACTCTACAGCCGCTGCTGCTCCTGGAGAACCCGAAAGCCGTGCGCCAATATTAGTGGTAAGATCATATAGCATCTCATAGGACTTGCCTCGACCAAGTGCCTGATCAAAGATTTGCTTTATCGCACCTTCATCAGCTGATTGAGAAAAAGCGTGGCCGCTTAACGCGACTAATACTAAAATACAAATTGATTTTGTCATGACTATATATTCAGATTGAACATTCAAATATGCATCAATTACTAACTCTGCTTGGAATATGTCAAATTTCGATCTCAAAATAATCCATTTAAACATTTGAACGGCAATATTTTAGAGTCGAACTTCGTAAAAAAAATAGTATGGCATTTTTATTTGAATCGTTTGAAGGTTGGAAAAACTATTGCACCGAGAACAAGAAGAGTGTGGTGCAAGCCGTATTGGATTATGAACAGGAGCAAAAAGGTCGCACGGAAGCCCAGATTTGGGAAGGATTGGGAAAGGCCTGGGTTGTTATGAAAGATGCCGTAAAAGCAGGATTGGAGGAAGATATGACTTCCCGATCGGGCATGATTAACAATGGCGCAAAAAAAGTATATCGCTATCCGCTACCGGTGCTTTCAAAAGAATTTCAAAATTTAATTTCGAGAGCACTTGCCGCTAAAGAGGTAAATTCCTGCATGGGTAGAATTGTTGCCGCACCGACAGCCGGTGCCTCGGGTATTATGCCCGGTGTATTAGTTACCATTCAGGAAATTCATAACGTTGATGATAAAAAAATTTTAGAGGCGATGCTGTTAGCTGCGGGCATTGCTTTAATCATGGAACAGAAAGCAAGTATTGCTGGTGCGGTAGGTGGTTGTCAGGCCGAAACGGGAACCGCTGCCGCCATGGGTGCAGGCGCTATTGTTTATTGCCTTGGCGGTGATATCGATCAAATTTTTAATGGCGTAGCAATTACCGTTCAATGTATGTTAGGATTAGTATGCGACCCCGTTGCCGGTTTGGTTGAAATACCTTGCGTGGTACGCAATGCAAGCGCAGCCGCTATAGCCAATAGCTCGGCCCAAATTGCTTTAGCCAATGTGAGCAGTGTTATTCCGGTTGATGAAGTAATTGAAGCGATGGGTGAAATCGGCTCTAGTATGGAAACACGCTACAAAGAAACTGCGTTGGGTGGATTAGCGGCTACAAAAACCGGACAAGCCATTGCAAAAAGAGTGTTGATTCGGGATATTGAAATTATGCCTGATGAAAATGTGAGTTGAGTGATGATCGTTTAATCTCAACCGAGATGCGGAATTCCGAAAAGCAATTGATCTAAATTTAAGTTTTTATTATTGACTCCTCTCATTAAACCGGTTGTACACTTCTTACAAAATTCATCACAGCATCATAACCAAAATAAACGGCACTGGTTAAAATGACTGACCAGATACACGCGCTGATAAACATATAAATAATTATCTTTTCGCGGTTTGGACTTACACTCACGGCTATCAATGTGCCCCCAAGGGGCGAAAGGAGAATAGGTGTTAGCGCAGCAACACCTACCAATCCATATTTCTTAAGAAAATTAGATTTCTTTTTCGGGGGCTTATCTGATACTCTCTTTTTAAAGAGACGATTCCAGATTCTTTCTCTAATGAATTCACCAAAATAAGTAAAGGCCACCACCACCGTCATCATCCCTGCCACGGTAACAATCATGGCGGTAATGATGTGCAGTCCGGCTGCCTTCCCACCAATAGGGCCAAAAAAAAACTTCACCATGCTCCACAAATAAACCGTAAGGGTCTTCAGTATCTCTTCCCACATATCAATTTAAAATTTAAAATCAAAAACAATGACCCTTGAATCTTAAATCTTCTCCCCATAACTCAAATCACCGGCATCGCCCAGGCCAGGTACGATATAAAAACGATCATCCAAACGCTCGTCAACAGAAAATGTATATAAGGTAAATGGAAGTTTAAGATTTGCTTTAATGTAATCAATTCCTTCCGGGGATGCGATTAACGCAACCAGATGCAAATGTTTAGGAACGCCCCGACCGACTAATTCATTAACAGCTCTGATAAATGACTTACCCGTAGCCAGCATGGGATCTACCAAAATAACCTCTCTGTTTTCCAAGTGGGGCGTGGCGAGGTAGTCCAGATTGATCGTAATTTCTTCAGTACTTTCTTTACGATAAGCACCGATAAATCCCGCGTCTGCATCATCAAAATAATTTAAGAAGCCCTGAAAATAAGGGAGTCCCGCCCGTAGTACCGTAATAAGTACGGGTTGAGTTTGCAGTTGATTGATAGAGGTTTTTTTAAGAGGTGTTTCAATTGTCTGAGGATTGTATTTCAGGTTCTTAGAAACTTCATAAGCCATAATCTCTCCTAGTCGCTCTACGTTCTTTCGAAAACGCATTCGGTCCAGTTGAATTTCTTTATCGCGCACCTGGGCTAAAAATTGCTTAGCCAGCGAATCGGTATCTCCAAGATTGATCAATTTCATGAATTATTATTCAGGTTTACACGGTTCATATCCCCATCATTTCTATTACTTTGCATTAACAGAATCTTCGAAAATTTACAATAAAGTACTCAATATGGTGCGTGGAAAAAATAAAAAAGTTACATCTTCTAAAGATACTTTGCCAGATGCAGAACTCCTTAAACAACTTTGTGAAATTCATGCCCCATCGGGTGCCGAAATACCCGTAAAGAATTTTCTTCTCCAATACATCAAATCAAAAAAGGCAACCTGGAAACATAAATTCCAAATCATTCAGGGTGAAGAATTTCAGGATTGTTTGATTTTAAAGTTTGGAAACCCGCGCACAGCCATTTTTGCACACATGGACTCCGTGGGGTTTACCGTGCGATATTTTAATCAACTCCTTTCTATTGGCAGCCCGGATGCAGAAACAGGAACTCGCTTAGTGGGGCAGGATTCCAAAGGCCTAATTGAATGCGAATTGGAATTTGACAAAGAGAATCATGCATTCTACAAATTTGGCCGTGCTATTGACCGCGGAACGACACTCACGTATAAAATAAATTTTAATGAAACCAAGGATTACATCGAGTCCCCCTACCTCGACAATCGCTTAGGAATTTACAATGTGCTAAAGGTTGCGGAGGAATTGAAAGACGGATTGATCATTTTTACTTGTTGGGAAGAACATGGTGGTGGCACAGTGGGGTATTTGGCGGATTACATTTATAAAAAATGGAAGGTTAGGCAGGCATTGATTTCGGATATTACGTGGGTATCGGATGGGGTGGAACATGGAAAAGGAGTCGCCATTTCGATGCGCGATCGATACCTGCCCCGCAAAAGTTTTGTTGATAAAATCCAACACATTGCACAGAAGTTTGGCATTGATCATCAATTAGAAGTGGAAGGCGCAGGCTCCAGCGATGGCGGAGAATTGCAGCGATGCTCCGTTCCATTCGATTGGTGCTTTGTGGGTGCTCCCGAACAACACGCTCACACACCGCACGAAAAAGTTCATAAGCATGATATCAAAACAATGATTGATCTTTATAATCGACTAATGAAAGAACTCTAAATCAAACTACTATGACTATCACAACAAACCGCAGAAACTTTATTAAAACTACAGCTGCTGCCGGCTTAGGTCTTTCCATAATTCCATCAGGTATTGTATTTGGTAAAGATAAAGACACAAAGGTAAGGCTTGGATTTATTGGTGTCGGGTTGCGAGGGCAAAGTCATCTGGAACTTGCTCTAAAAAGAAATGATGTAGAAGTAGTTGCCATTTGTGATATCCAGCAACGGATGATCGACATGAGTATGAAACTGATTACCGAATCGGGTAAACCAAAGCCTCAGGTAATTCTGGAAGGAGTGCAAGGATATAAAAAGCTCTTAGAGAATAAAGATATAGATGCTGTTATTATTGCTACTCCGTGGGAGTGGCATTCTATTATGTGTTTAGACTCGATGAATGCTAAAAGATATGTGGGCTGTGAAGTGAATGTGGGTATGACCGTGGAAGAATGTTGGGAGTTAGTTCATACTTCTGAACGAACCGGTATGCCTTTAATGATGTTGGAAAATGTTTGCTACAGACGCGATGTAATGGCGGTGCTAAACATGGTACGACAAAATGTATTTGGTGAGCTGGTTCACTTACAAGGTGGCTATCAGCATGACTTGCGAGAAGTGAAATTCAACAACGGAAAAACAGATGGTGGCATAGGAGCCGAGTTTGGTGAAAAAGGATTTTCAGAAGCAGAGTGGCGCACACAGCATTCTGTTTATCGCAATGGCGATTTATACCCTACGCATGGTGTTGGTCCTGTTGCTATGATGGTAGACATCAACCGGGGTAATCGCTTTACACAATTAGTTTCTTATTCATCAAAAGCCCGTGGGTTACATAATTACATTGTAAAAACCGGTGGCGCTGAACATCCCAATGCAAAAATAAATTTTAAATTAGGCGATGTGGTTACTACCATGATCAGCACCTTGAAGGGTGAAACGATTTTATTACAACATGATACCGATCTTCCACGCCCCTACTCGCTTGGGTTTAGAGTGCAAGGCACTAATGGTATCTGGATGGATGTAAACAAATCCATCTACATAGAAGGGCAAAGTAAAAAACCACACCAGTGGGAAGATGCCAAAGAGTGGTTGGATAAATATGATCATCCGCTTTGGAAAAAATATGGCAACGATGCCAGCGGTGCCAGCCATGGTGGCATGGATTGGTTTGTGTTAAATGGCTTTATCGAAGCCGTAAAACGAAAAACAAACACGCCACAAGATGTGTATGATGCTGTTGCGTGGAGTGCTATCACACCTTTATCCGAAACCTCCATACAATTAGGGGGCGAAAGCGTTGATTTCCCCGACTTCACACAAGGCAAATGGATGCTTCGTAAAAATGATTTCGCGTTGGGTAATGATTATTGATTTTAGAGCTAAGCCACAGATTCACTGATTGTTTTTTAATCTTTTGAGTGGATTATAATGGAGAGTATTATTATCTGTGAATCTGTGGCCATCAATATTTTTCCGCAAACGATGTAGCTCACTCAAACAACAAATATTCTTACACCCTCCAACCTTTTCGATTGGCGCTACGTTATCTTTACAGCATCATTTTTTTTGATTATGAACGAAATTCAAATTTTAGGTCTGGCTGCGGGTTCGTGTACAACCATCGCTTTTTTGCCACAGGTAATTAAAACCTGGAAGAGTGGTTCTGCCAAAGACTTGTCGTTAGGTATGTTTTCATTTTTTTGCTTTGGCGTTTTACTTTGGCTGATTTACGGAATCATCATTAAAGATATTCCGGTTATTGTGGCCAACCT
>JAGPBO010000220.1 GCA_018063305.1 Cyclobacteriaceae bacterium | reverse complement strand
GTTGCCAAAGAAAAAGCAAAAAAGATTCTTGCTGACATTAAAGGGGGTGCTGACTTTGCTGCGAAGGCTCGTGAATTCGGTACGGATGGTACAGCCTCGCAAGGCGGAGATCTGGGTTGGTTCAGCTCTGGTCAAATGGTTAAACCTTTTGAGGAAGCTGTTTTCAGCGCAAAAAAAACCGGAGTTCTTAACGATGTTGTGGAAACACAGTTTGGTTATCATATTACTGACGTAACCGGAGTAGCTGATTACACTACGTACACTGTTGCTACCATAGAAATTGAGATTGCACCTAGTGACGAAACGCAAAATACAGCTTATGTAAAAGCACAAACATTTGCCAGCAACGTGTCGGGTGTAGATGACTTTAAGGAAAGAGCCAAAGCGGAAAAATTAATGGTGATGAGTGCAGAAAACCTAAAAACAGTCGACCGTAGGGTTAACGACTTAGGAGATGCCCGCGCTATGATTACCTGGTTATACCGCGATGCAAAAGTTGGAAAAGTATCTGACGTATTTGACTTGGATACAGATTATACGGTGGCTGTCATGACCAGCAAAACTGAAGAAGGAGTTCGCTCTTTTGATGACGTAAAAGATGAAATCAGGCCTGCGGTGCTTAATCAGGTAAAAGGAAAGAAAATAATTGAAACGTTGAGCACGCAGAAAGGCACACTGGATGAGATGGCTAAAGCGTTTGGCTCGGATGCCATCGTGGCTTCTTCCAGCGATCTTAAACTTAACTCAAACACGTTACCAAGCGTTGGACTTGATCCGGTGGCCGTTGGAAAAATTTTCTCGCTAGAACCCGGAAAGCGCTCTGAACCCTTTGCGGGAGAAAATGGGGTGTTGGTTGCTGAACTTCAAAATAAAACGGTTGCTCCGGCTGTAGGCGATTACACCATGTTTAAAAACCAATTATTGCAGGCCTTAAACGGGCGGGCAGCATTTAGCATTTCTGAAGCTTTGAAAGAAGGTGCTCAGATTGAAGACAAACGTTACAAATATTTTTAGAGATATTAAATGAATTAAACGAGCGTCTCTGAATTACTTCAGGGGCGCTTTTTCTTTTAACTATGGATGAACAATGGTTTACCAACTTCCGTGAAAAACTCGACCAGCATTATGCGTGGCCTGCTCTCTATGTATTTAAGTTTATTGTTCCTGAAAGCAAGGCCCTGGAAGTAAAAGCCCTTTTTCCAAAACATACCCCCTTGGAGAAGCCCTCAAAAAATGGGAATTACGTCAGCGTTACTGTTGAGATGATGATACCTTCGAGCGAGGCCGTTATTAAAATCTACCAATCCGCATCAAAAATTGAAGGAATCATTGCCTTGTAACGCGGTTGTCAAAAAATAGAACACACATTGTTGAATTCTATTAACTTTATTGTCAATCAACCAAGCTTGTTATGTGGATAGAAGAAAACAATTGCCTAAAAAAAACATTCAAGTTTAAAGACTTTACTGAAGCTTTTGGCTTTATGACTAAAGTGGCACTTCTCGCAGAAAAAGCCGATCATCATCCGTTCTGGACAAACGTCTATAATGTGGTAAGCATTGAACTTTCTACCCATGACGCAGGCGATGTTGTTACTGACAAAGATCGAAAATTAGCAAAGGCTATTGATCAACTTGCATAATTGTGTCTGAGTTAGCTACTTCCTTATATCTCGTACCAACGCCCATCGGCAATCTGGCTGATATTACGCTGCGTGCACTGGATGTATTGAAAACTGTTGATACCATTTTAGCTGAAGACACCCGAACATCAGGGTTTCTACTCAAACATTACGAAATCTCAAAACCACTTCAGAGCTTTCATATTTTTAACGAACACAAAACATTGGCTGGATTAATTTCAAGAATGCAACAAGGTGAGGTAATGGCTTTAATCAGCGATGCCGGCACACCGGGTATTTCTGATCCTGGTTTTCTATTAGTGCGCGAAGCCTTGAAAGCAGGTTTAAAAATTGATTGCCTGCCAGGTGCTACTGCTTTAATTCCGGCCTTGGTAAAATCCGGCTTTCCAACAGATCGGTTTGCCTTTGAAGGTTTCCTCCCTCACAAAAAAGGCAGGCAAACCATGCTAAAGAAACTAAGTGAAGAAGATCGAACCATCGTGCTCTATGAATCTCCACATCGGTTGATCAAAACGTTAGAACAGCTCATCGCATTTTTTGGTCCCGAACGATTGGTTTCCGTTTCGCGTGAGCTTACCAAGTTTCATGAAGAAACTAAAACAGGTACAGTTACCGAAGTACTTGAACATTTTAAGCAAAAAGATGTGAAGGGAGAGATTGTTATGGTGATCAATGGCAAAGAAAAATAATTCAATCTGGAGTCCGTGGAGTTTGTTTGCGCTCTCTGCTGTGCTGCTCGCGGCTGGGTGGTTAATGAAACCATTTCCTGTGTTGATCTTTGCTGGCTTTGCGCCCCTGTTCGCATTAGTTGATTATGCCCGCGATAGCAAAAATCCCTGGAACCGATTTGAGCTTATTCTTCTTGCGCTTAGTATCTCATTATTCGCGGCAAGCTTTTTTGATTTTCAGATTATAATTATTGTTTTAGTTCAGGCCATTGCTTTAACGCTCACCTTTGTTGGGTATTCATTTGCTCATCAAAATCTTGGATCACGGTTGGGTAAGTTTACGGTCATCTTTTTCTGGTTAGGGCTTGAATTTATTTTCTTAAATCTGCCTTGGCGGGAGCAAACTATATTTCTTGCTGATTCATTAAGCCTGGTGCCTGGTTGGGTTAATTGGACTCATCATACCGGGTATTTGGGAGCATCGTTGTGGGTATTAACCGTTAATCTCGTTTTCTATCTTTCGTTCTTTCATAAAGGAACATTTAACGTTTACCTTTTCATACTGGCCATATTACTTATCGCCATACCGATTGTCCTTTCTTACCAAATGGATACCTTAGGTGTAAATCGCACGCAGATGATTTCATCCTACTCGTATAAATCGAATATATTACAAGGAAAATCTACAGGTGAATTGGTTGCGCGAACTGCAACCTGGCTTTCGGTGTTAATTATTCTACTGTCTTTTGTTAAGAATCAAACCAGAAAAAAATGAACTTAGCTCTGTTAGAAAAAGATGTAATAACCTTATGCGAAGAGGTTAGTGAGTTTATGAGTAAGGAAAGTGAGAATTTCGATCTTTCTAAAATTGAACAAAAAGGAAGCTTTAGCAATTTAGTTTCGTACGTAGATAAAGAATCAGAAAAAAGATTGGTCGCCCGTCTGGGCAAACTATTGCCCGGTTCAGGATTTTTAGCTGAAGAAGGAACCGAAACTAAAGGAATCAATGACTATCGCTGGATAATTGATCCGCTGGATGGCACTACCAATTACCTACATGGATTGCCGATATATGCCATTAGTATTGGATTGCAGCGAAGTGACAAAACGGTGCTAGGCATTGTATACGATGTTAGCAATCGTGCTTGCTATCATGCCATTGAAAATCAACCGGCCTATTGCAATCAAAAAGAAATCAGAATTTCTCCCATTACTAAAATGGATGAAAGTTTGCTAGCCACAGGCTTTCCTTATTATCACCACTTCGACAAAAAAGAAAATTATCTGGAAATCATAAAAACATTTCTAGAAAAAACCCATGGCATTCGCAGATTAGGAAGTGCAGCCATGGATCTTGCTTATGTGGCCAGTGGCAAGTTGGAAGGTTTCTTTGAATACAACCTCTCTCCTTGGGATGTTGCCGGTGGCGTCTTTCTCGTTCAACAAGCCGGTGGTGTAGTCACTGATTTTTCCGGGGGCGACAATTATCTTCATGGCGGAGAATTATGTGCCGGAGGGAATATTCATGCTGAAATGTTGAAAGTGGTTCAGGAGAAGTGGTTTTAAGTTTCCTTTTTTCTACTCACTCCTTAATGACGTTGCCGGATTGATCATCGCTGCTTTGATGGATCGGTATCCCACGGTAACAAAAGCAATTAAACAGGTGCTACCAAGACCAAGAATAAATACGAAAGGACCAATTGAAATTTTATAAGCAAACTGTTCTAAGTATTTGGTTGAGAAATACCAACTTACGGGTGCTGCCAGCACAAACCCTATTAAAATTAATCTCACAAACTCACCCGAAAACAAGAATAGGATATTTTCAACAGAAGCACCAAGCACTTTTCTAACACCTATCTCTTTTGTTTTTTGGTTAGCCATAAACACCGTTAAGCCAAACAAGCCCAGGCAACCAATAAAAATTGCCATGGATGTAAACACGGTAAGCATAACAGACATCTTGGCTTCGCCTTCATAAAATTCTGCAATCTCATCTTCTAGAAATTTATACGAGTAAATAAACTCCGGATAGGTTTGCTCCCATCGTTTCTGTATCTCCTCTAAACTCTGTTGCACCGATTGCGGGTTTAGTTTAATAGAAAGCGTTTCATACCCACGAATACGGTTAAGCATAAGAGTTGCCTCCATCGGATCTTGCAAGGAAACCGTATGAAAGTTTTTTACAACACCACTAACAGGAAGATTTTTGCCCCACATCTTAATTCGTTTTCCAAGTATTTCTTTAGGATCTGCATACCCAACCACTTGAGCCAGTTTTTCATTCACAACAATGGACTGCGCAGTATCCGCATCGCTCAGCCCAGCCCCGGCAAGCAACTCTAGCCTATACAAATCCAGGTAGTTACCATCTACTTGTTTTACTTGCGTTACATAATGCTCCTCGCTGCCTTCAATTTGAAAATCGGTACTGGAAACACTGCCCGATGAAGGCGGAGTGCTGGATAAACTGGTTGCTTCCACACCTCCTACTTTCATTAAATCATTACGCAAGGCACGCATCTTACTTACGCCATCACCCTCCGTAGGTATTTCTTGTTCGGGAATGTTTACAATAACAACAGCCTCTTTTCTAAATCCCAGTTCTTTAGTCTTTAAAAAATTCATTTGACTGATCAACACAATGGTACCAATGATCAACAATTGAGAAATAAAAAATTGCATGACCACAAGCCCTCTTCTCAAATTAAAACCTGTTGATTGAGTTGCCCGAATTTGATTTTTCAATGCACTGATGGGATTAAATCCGCTCACTACCAGCGATGGATAAATACCGGATAACAGCGAAACCAAAATTAAAGTACTTACCAGAAAAACCCAGAGTGCTATATCAGAACCGAAGTTAAGAGTAAGCGATAAATCTAAAAAGGTATTGATAAAGGTTAAGCCAATTTCAGCTACAACCAAGGCCAATAAAATTGAAAAAAATGTTATCAACGTTGTCTCGCCTAAAAACTGAAGTGCCAATTGCGGGCGTGTGCTTCCCAACGCTTTGCGAATGCCAACTTCTTTCGATCGTTTAACCGCTTCAGCCGTTGTGAGGTTAATAAAATTGATGCATGCAGTCAGTAGCAGAAAAATACCTATAAGGGTTAATGCATTAAGTTGCGAATTGCTAATCGTACTGTAATTGTAATTACCAAAACGTTCGTCAAAATGCACTTCGTTAAACGGTTGCATGATAAACGTAGCGTTGTCTCGGTTACGAGCAGGATCGCCCAGATATTTGGAAACAAAAGCCGGTATGCGGGCTTCTATATCTGAGATGGAACTGCCTGCTCGCAGCGTAAAATAACATTGTTCGTCACTCCAAATACCGGTCCAGCCGGTTTCATCCTTCTCCTTTTTAATGGTTATGTAGGAAACCAACAGATCAAATGGTAGATCTGTGTTGGTGGGTAAATCTTCCATAATCGCGGTAACGCGATACTCATGTCCTTCATACTTTAGAACTTCGTTTACAGCATCCTCTTTTCCAAAATATTTAATTGCCCATCGGCTTGATAGAATTGCTTCGTTGGGTTCATCTAATCCGGTTGTTGCATCGCCAATTAAAATCTTTCTGTCAAATACCTTAAAAAAACTAGGTTGTGCAAAAGCTACACCCTTCTCTTCATCATACCGCTTGGGATCTGCGTTGACTTGCGGTACCGTGATAAAACTCCCCGATCGGTAAGATATAAATGTTACCTGATCTGCTTCCGGAAAATCATTTTGAAACGCCTCGGGAAAAACAGGATAAACCCCTGGTGTATAATTTTTTCCATTATTGCCATCGGATTGAATTACAGCACGGTAGATTCGATCATAGTTTGAGTGGAACGTGTCGAAACTTTT
>JAGPBO010000219.1 GCA_018063305.1 Cyclobacteriaceae bacterium | reverse complement strand
TCCGCAAAGAGGGAGTAACATATTTTCTGGACCCCTGATTAAACATTTTGGCCCCTATGTAAATGAATTGATCATCGTAGGCTACCCGCACTTCGGTTTGTGAATTTGCCAGTGAAGTATCGTAAGGGAAAAACTGTTTAAAGTTTGAAGCTACATCGGTGTTTTGCCAACCGGCATCACTCAAATCTCCGTCTAAGACAATCGAACCCACCGCCTTGCGGATGGTAATGTTTGGTTGCCCTTGAATAAACCCAAATAGAAATATGAGGAACAGAAGGAAGACGAATCGTACCAAGAATGAAAGTAAATTAAGGGACAAAGGTAGAGAAGTAGGGAGTTATCAGTAATGAAATTTGATAAAAGGTAAATGGATTTAGTCTGTTAAATTATTGTTAATAAACTTTACTAAATTCCATTAAGCGGAGGAGCTACAACTTAAAGATAAAACTCTTTTGTTAGCGTGTAATATTCTGGAGACCATTCCTGCTCAGCTTTGTAGAGAACCAATTCCTCTTTGTTTAGTTTTCCTTTTACCAATTGAAACTCTAACAGAAGCCTTTCTATGGGCTTATTATTTCGAGACCGAAATGAACATTCACGGGTGTTAAACCAACCCTCTCTCTCCGCCATTAATTTCATTTGAGATCCTTCAGTAGCCGGTAAAATTAAATTCAATCTGCCCGAAGGTTTCAAGAGACGTTTATTATGAGTAAGCAAGTCTTGATGGGTGAGGGTTTGTGTATGCCGGGCCACGAGGCGAGTTGCTTTTGGTGGCTTATAACTATTATTAAAATAGGGCGGATTACTTACGATTAGATCATAGGGCTCTGCTTTAAATTTCTGAAACGATTGATTATGAATCTGAACTTTTGCCGGCCAGGGTGAACGAGCAATATTTTCTCGAGCCTGCTCACACTCTTCTTTTGCAATATCGATGGCATCAATCATGGCTTGCGCGGAGGATCGTTGTGCCAATATGAGTGCCATTACTCCCGAACCTGTACCAACATCTAAAATGCGTTTTGCACTTTCTACTTTAGTCCAGGCTCCCAAAAGAACCCCATCGGTTCCTACTTTCATAGTACACCGATCGTGATAAACTGTAAATTGTTTAAAGTCAAATTTCTCAGCTACCCGCATAACCTTTTTTTAAATAGGTTAAAAAAGATAATTTGTTCTCCACTTAATTTTTATCAGGAATATTTTTAGTATCCAATCCGACCAGATAATCTCCGGTAGTAATCACAATAAATACAAAGGCGATAAGGTAATTCCACCATCCACCCTGGTAAAAGCCTACCACGGCTAAGGCCGGAAGAATAAAGGCGGTGAAGAATCCTAGCTTCTTTATGAATTTCATGTGCTAATATTAATTTTTTGATGGACACATGGAATGGCCTAAATTATCATACTGTTTCGTGCACGGATTTAAATGGCCATTTCATAGCTCGAAATTTACAAAACAACAGGTGATTGGGTTTAAGTACCAAATAAAAATGTGGTCGTATTCGGTTATACCGCTTTGTTAATAGGTTTGTTTATGATTTATCGCAATAATATCACTTTCAATTAATTAGCCTACCTTTGCCCCTTATTTATCAATAAAATTAATGGAATCATTTGACGGCCTGGGACTCTCCGGGCAACTGGTGGAAGCAGTCCGCCTAATGGGGTTTGAATCACCCACTCCGATTCAAGAAAAAGCAATACCTATTCTACTAAAGGGAAATGTCGATTTAGTAGGCCTTGCCCAGACCGGTACCGGGAAAACAGCGGCTTTTGGCTTGCCCTTGCTGCAGTTAGTGGACGATACCAACCGAACTACTCAGGCCCTTATCGTAGCGCCAACCCGCGAATTGAGTGTGCAAATCACTAGTGATTTGGAGCGCTTTTCATCTTCGTTTATGAAGTTGAACATCGTTACGATTTATGGCGGTGCGAGTATCAGTGAGCAAATAAGAAAAGTGAGACGGGGTGCGCATATTATTGTCGCCACACCGGGTCGCCTTATTGACATGCTCTCCCGTAAGGTGGTGGACCTCTCATCAATCAAGTATGTGGTGCTTGACGAAGCGGACGAGATGTTGAACATGGGTTTTAAAGAAGACATTGACGAAATTCTTTCAACCACTCCAAAGGAAAAGAATGTATGGTTGTTCTCGGCAACCATGCCACGCGAGGTTCGCGAAATTGCCAAGAATTATATGCGGAACCCCGAAGAAATTACAATGGGTGAGCGCAACCAAGGCAATGAAAATATCGATCATCAATTTATAATGGTGGATGAACGTGACAAATACATGGCCTTAAAACGGTTTGTGGATTATGCTCCCGATATTTTTGGCGTGATTTTTTGCCGCACTAAAATTGACACACAAAAGATAGCTGAGAATCTTATTAAAGATGGCTACAGTGCCGATTCGCTACATGGCGACCTCACCCAGCAGCAACGCGATCGGGTGATGCGCAACTTCAAGAATAAGACATTGCAATTATTAGTGGCAACCGATGTTGCGGCACGGGGTATTGATGTGACGGGCATTACGCACGTAATACATATGAACATGCCTGATGAGATGGAGTATTATACGCACCGAAGCGGACGCACAGCCCGTGCAGGTAAGAAGGGTATCTCGTTGGCTATTGTTTCAAAAAAAGAAGTAGGAAAGATTCAGCAAGTTGAACGAGGATTGAAGCGGAAGTTTACCCGAATTCAAGTACCTACCGGTGATGAGGTTTGTCAGGCTAAACTTCTTGCTCTTGTGCAAAAAGTGAAACAGGTAGAAGTGAATGAGGAAGAGATTGATTCTTTCTTACCCGAAGTTTATCACGAGTTAAAGGATTTGAGTAAGGAAGATATTATCAAGCGGTTTGCTTCTATTGAATTTAATCGCTTTCTCGAATACTATCGTGATGCGCGCGACCTGAATAAATCGGACCGCACGAAAACCTACGAAGCTGATGGCGGTAGAGATCGTACCACAACCGGTGATCGGATTTTTATTAACGTTGGAAAAATGGATGGCCTTGAAAAAGGAAATTTGTTAGAACTAATTTGTGATTTTGGCGAAGTAAAAAGTGCGGCTATCGGTAAAATTGATTTGTTGGGGGCTTATTCGTTCTTTGAAATCGAAAAAGGATTTACCGAACAGGTAATGAAAGGTTTTGAAGGTGTTGAGTTACGCGGTCGTAAGGTGCGCCTGGAAATGACAGAACCGCACAAAGAAAAATATTCTGATAAAAAGAAGGAGCGCTTCTACGGCTCGAAGTCGAAAGCACCGAGCCGCGATCGTGCAGGCTCAGGGCCTGACCGTGGTTCGCGCGGACGTCCCAAAAGATACTAGTATTTTCAATGTAGAATAAAAAGCGGCCTTGAGAGTTAATCTTTTAAGGCCGCTTTTTTTATAAGGGTTTGAATTGCTCGAAAGCTTCCTTACAATCGTGGCAATAAAATAATGCTCGGCAGAGTGTTGGTCCAAATGGACTTTTCATTTCCGTATTTTCACCATCACATCGGGGACAAATGGCTGTTTCTAAAATTTCGAGATCAGTAAAAATTTTGCTGGATGGGGGTGGAGCGAGGCCATACTTTTTTAAGGCTGCTTTCCCTTTTTCTGAAATCAAATCTGAACTCCACGGTTTCTTGAAACTTACGTTGACGTAAGGAGTAATTCCTTTTGTTTTGAATAAGGTCTCTACTTCAAGCTTCATATAGTCAAGTGCAGGACAGCCCACAAAGGTGGGAGTCATTTCAACGAGTACATGATCAGGATTTACAACGACATCCGTGATAACACCCAGGTCAAGAAGGGAAAGTACAGGAATCTCGGGATCCTTTACTTCTTCTAACCATGTTAATATTTGTTCTTTTGAAACCATTGAACTTGATACTGGAAAACTTGGACTGTATTACTATATATCAGAGACTATCTACTCAAGACTATTTACTTAAGACTCTGCACTACCACTCCGCGTTTGGATCAATATTAAACACTTCGCTCATCTCGTCAAGCAAAGGTTGCAGGTGCTCGCTGTGTCTACCTTTTCTTCCTCCCATTACAGGTTGTACTAGTTTAAGATCAGGAAGCTGAAGATTTGTTTGAGAAAGTATAGATTCAATTTTAGCTAACCACTTTTGTTGAAGCGCTTCCTCACCTTCAAAAATACCAGCAGCCATTAATTCTTTTTCGTATGGAGAGGATTCAAAGATTCCAAGCGCAAAGGGCAAAGCGTACTCCAGCGATTTTTGTAAACGAGAAATACTTTCGGGTGTGGCGGAGCCAAGTTGTTTAATCCAGGTGTTGGCATGTAAGGTGTGATACCGGAGTTCACCTCTGATCTTAGTGGCCAATTGTGCGAGTGGTTGATGCGATGACCTTGTTAGCATTTCAAAACGTAAGGCTTCAGCCGTATCAAATAAAAAATGACGGATCAAACTGAAATCATATTCCTTATTAGGCAACTCTACCAGTTGGCAATTATGAAACTGATTGGCATTGCGGGTAAAGGCAACCGTGTCCGGATCACTTTCTCCTAATTCTTGTAGCAACGTGTACAACGCCAAACTCTGACCCACTTTATCCTGCGCCATAGAAGAGAACGCGATATCTTCTTCTAATAACGGACCCATGCCGGTCCATTCAGAATTTCGATGACCAAGTATGAGTTGATCATCGGCCATTTTATAGAGAAGGTCTTTTAAGGGCTCAGTCATTTGATTCAATATTCAATTTTGATTCAGTTTTTCGCTCAAAAGGTTTAATCAACATTATCCCAACCAGAATAAGGTAATCTACTTTAATGGGAAGGATGGAATGAAAAAATAATGATGAAACAATGAGAACGCAAGCACCCAGATTTCCCCATTGCCTCCAATCGTACTCCTTGTTGTAGTCAGATATGAAATAGTAGATAGCAAAGAATACAACGCCAATCGCGCCAGCAAGCAGGACGTATTTACTTAAATCAATGTGCCCAATGGATAAAACAACAGCTACGATAACCATCATTACTGACAAGAAATAACCGGTTCTGTATTTTAATTTCATGATAATTTTAAAGTCATTTCTTCTCCAAAAACCGCTTCAATTTATCTCCGCCTTTGTAATCCGAGGCATCGCGAAATTTCTTTTCAGGTAAGGTGAGCCACAACTCTTTTTCTTCTTCTGAAGTAAATCGGATTGCCTCCGTAGCGATTGCCCACACATTGAAAACCACCTTACCCGTATTAAATTTTTCGCGAGCATGGGCCATGGCTTCTTCAGCGCTATTTGCTGCAACAGTTCCTACGTGCACGTGTTGCTTTCCTCTCTTTGCCAAATGATAAATTTCGAACGATTGGTTGCCCGGTGTTGATGTAGTTGATTCAGGAATCAGGTCATACGCATTGTTATTTCCTTCGGTCATAGGGGAAACAAAAACTTCGCGGGTTTCTACGACATAAAGTGAAACGCATGTGAACCTTCGGGTGAAAGCTTCCTTTGCTAACACGTAAGCCATCTCTAAATTGGGGGCATGTACTATACCTTCATGTTGAAAAGGTTTACCCTCTTTGGGTTGCACAAAAACTTCGAATGTACCAAATTGATCGAGTGGTGCTTTAGAAGTAATTTTACCTTCTACACCTACTTTTGGTAGTCTTGTAACACGTGGATCTAATGAATTCAAAGTTTAAAATTTAATAATCAAAATTACTTTTCAGCAGACATCAAAAAATCAGACCAATTTGGAACATTGAATTTTGAATTAATCAAGCTAAGGGTGAAATATACTCTGCCTTCGGGGCTTTGAGTGCTTCACGCACCCACCTGCCTCGTTCTTCGGCTATTCTTCTTACCTCCAATCGTTCTTTATTGCACGGGCCATCGCCATTAATTACGCGCTTAAATTCTTCCCAATCCGGTTCGGTGTATTCCCACTTACCCGTCTCTTCATTCTTTTTCAATTTCGGATCGGGAATGGTGAATCCTAACTCCCAAATTTTAGGAACATACATATCCAGAAATTGATTGCGCATCTCATCGTTGGTTCCCATTTTTACTTTCCAACGCATCAAAACTTCTGTATGTGCTGAGATTTTATCAGAGGGTCCGAAAAAATGCATCATAGGCGCCCACCAGCGATTCAACGCTTCCTGAAACATTTGACGTTGCTTAGGCGTGCCTGAGGCGAGATAGATAACGCAATGATGACCGTATTTTA
>JAGPBO010000218.1 GCA_018063305.1 Cyclobacteriaceae bacterium | reverse complement strand
GGCAATGCTTCTTTGTATTCTTTTCTAATCAGGTAATACATGCCCTTTACCATTAAACTCTCAGCAAGTTTAGAATCGTGAAGCACAGCTTTATCTGCGTAAGTGCCTAGCAGATTTATATGCGGTCTTTCGGCTTTATAAAGATCCAGGTAATAACAGGCCATGCCCGCGCAGGCATAAGCCAAGGCAAATGTGTTGTCTTTTGAAATTGCCTCATCAAAAAGGAGGAGTGAATTTTTCAGGTTAGCATCGCCACCTTTTTTTAACAAATCAACACCCTTCAAAAACAAATCATAGGCTTCCAGATTTTGAGTTGGAATTTTTTGAATGCGATTTTTTTCATCGGGCGTAATGATGGCCTTTATCTCTCCGGCAATATCGCTTGAGATTTCTTGCTGCAGCGCAAAAATGTCAACGGCCTCGCGCCTATATTGTTTGCTCCACAAGTGTCTGTCGGTAGCACCATCAATCAATTGTATGTTTAATAGAATTCGTTCTCCTATTTTCTGACCGCTGCCTTCTACAAGATATGTTACATTCAACTCCTTAGCCATTTCTGGAATTGTTTTATCAGTGTTGCGATATTTTTCAGCCGAAGTGCGACTTAACACTTTCAGGTCTTTAATCTTTTGAAGATTGTTAAGAGTAGCTTCCATTAATCCGTTGATGAGATACACGTTAGTGGAGTCGTTGCTATCATTTTTAAAGGGAAGCACAACAATTGATTTTTCATTCACAATAATTTCTTGCTTCAACAATCGTGGATATAAAAACCAAACAGCCACAACAGCAACTATCAATAAAATAGCAACAATAATAAGCTGAGGTTTTTTGTTATTGGATGGTGGAGGTGCAACTGGTATTGGCTCCTGATTTATATTTCTTTTGCCAACCTCACCTGGAGGATAACCATAATATTCGCGAAAGCACTTTATAAAATAAGAGGTGCTGCTAAACCCAACCTGATGCGCTACTTCCGATACATTATGAGAGCCCGAACGCAGCAGGTCCATGCCTCGCTTTAATCGAACCTGACTGATAAGCTGGCTCACTGAAAGATTTGAAGCCTTCTTCACTTTGCGGAGAAGATTGGAGCGGCTCATGCTCAACGCATCGGCCAATTCAGAAACTCCAAACTGCTCGTTGGCCAGATTTTTTTCAATCGTGGCCGTTAGCTGGTTCAGAAATTCGGAGTCCAATGGTGTTGAATCGGTCATGTTGTCAAGCTCAAGGTGGTGAATTGCATCAAAAGTTACATCGATGCGCGATTTTTTATACTGATTCCCGCAAAATTAACGGTTTTATCCGCATCCGTACTTATCCGACAGGCAAAGACTACCGTTCCTTTGCTTCATAAGAAAAACAAAAAAATTTAAACAAAAACAACTTATGAAAACTTTTAACACCCCTGTTTACCTGTTGGTAATAATCTTACTTGTAGCGTCTTGCACCGCTAAGGAAACAAGTAAAGACAAGACTACAGTCAAAGCTCCCGACATTGACATACACACTGCTGTGATTTCTGATAACATGGATGCAGTAAAACAACACATCGCAGCAGGTAGCGATTTAAATGCGCCCGATCCATTCGGAGGCTCCAGTCCATTAATCAGTGCTGCTGTATTCGGTAAGCCCGAGATAGCCAAAGTATTGATTGATGCTGGAGTTGATCTGAACTTTCAAAACGGTGATGGCTCCACGGCATTACATACAGCGGCCTTCTTTTGCCGACCCGAAATTGTAAAACTGTTGCTTGAGATGAAAGCGGATAAGACGATCAAAAATAAATATGGTGCTACTGCTTATGATAATGTTGCTGGTCCCTTTGCTGAGATAAAAGACGCTTACGATATGATGGGTAATGTACTTGGCCCCATGGGTCTTAAACTGGATTACACATACATAGAGAAAACACGCCCTGAAATTGCTGAGATGCTTAAATAGTCTTGAGTAGTCAGTATTGAGATATGAGATGGTAAGTCTTGATCTCAATACCAACTATTTTCTCAATACTCGCTACTAAATACTAATTTAATATGAGACGATACGACATTGATTGGCTTCGGGTAATTGCCATTGGGTTACTTTTAATCTATCATGTAGCCATTGGTTTTCAATCGTGGGGTGTTATGATCGGATTCATCACAACATCAAAACCATGGACAGCCTTGTGGACGCCCATGGCTATGTTAAATCTGTGGCGGATACCCCTCTTATTTTTTGTGTCGGGCATGGGTGTTTATTTCGCTATGCAAAAGCGAAATTGGAAACAACTTATTACCGAACGCACCCTGAGAATTTTGCTGCCGTTTGTGTTTGGCATGTTTGCGATTGTTCCCTTGCATATATTAGTCTGGCGATATTATTATAAAATGGAACTGCACTACACCTATGACCCAGGGCATTTGTGGTTCCTGGCTAACATTTTTATTTACGTGTTACTGCTATCGCCATTACTATTTTATATAAAGAAAAAGGAGAATGGAAAAATTGTGCAAGTCATCAAAAGGATCTTTAGTACTCCAGTAGGCCTACTCGTTGTTATAACTGCTTTCATGGCTGAAGTATGGATTATTAAACCAGTCCCGTATGAGTTGTATGCCATGACCCGGCATGGATTCTTTCTTGGGTTACTGGCGTTCTTCTTTGGATATTTTTTTGTATTGAGCGGGGATGCCTTTTGGGAAATGCTGGTAAGATGGCGCTGGCTATTCTTACCGATGGCAATTGGGTTGTTCTTTTTTCGAATAAACTATTTTGGAATGAACACACCAGCCTATCTGATCGTATTGGAATCGCAAGTCTGGATTTTTAGTGTTTTGGCATTTGGTCACAAGTACCTCAACCGACCCGGAAAAGCATTGCGTTACCTAAGCCCTGCTGCTTACCCGGTTTACATTCTACACATGTTTTTTCTTTACCTAGGCTCGGCATTAATTTTTCGGTTGGCAATACCCGTACAGATTCAATTTATTCTTGTCTTGTTGATTACACTTTCGGGATGTATGCTTTCGTATGAGATTATCAAACGAGTAAAATGGCTTCGGGTATTATTTGGTATGAAACTGAATTCAGCTGAAAAACGAATTCACGATCAAGATATTTAAGATATCGACTGTAGTTTAAGATGACACAGAACATAGTTATTGGAGAAAAGTTACATAAATTGTTTGTTACTATATTTAATAACGAGACCCTTCGAGAAGTACAAATTAAAAACCCTTGACATGACCATTCAAAACAGCACCCTCAACGATTTACAAGAGATACTTTCTTTATATAGAACGGCTACGGAATATCAAAAAATTGTGTTTCCTGAAAATCGATGGCCTGTATTTAGCCAAGAGTTAATTGAGACAGAAATAGGAGAGAACAGGCAATGGAAGTTAATGGAAGGAAATAAAATTTCTTGTATATGGGCTCATACATTTAGTGATCCACAGATCTGGGAAGAACGCAATGCGGACCCGGCCATTTATATTCATAGAATTGCCAAGAACCCGACACTCAGAGGACGGAATTACGTTTCCGAAGTCGTTAGCTGGGCGCAGAATTTTGCCAAGCAAAATGAAAAGAAATTTATTCGCCTGGATACCTGTGGCGAAAACAAAAAGCTAATTACTCATTATACCAATTGTGGATTTGATTTTTTAGGAATGAAGCACTTAAAAAACTCAGATGGCCTGCCCGGCCATTATGCGAATGCGGAGGTGTGTTTCTTTGAAATTAAGTTGTGAGGACACGGACTAAGGGAAAGTATAACTTGTTTAGTATAGTTGTCCTACACCTCGAAAATGTAGGACAACTATAGAACTCAACTTTCAACCTGCTCGAAAATCTTTCCAGTCTTTTTGTTTTTCAGAATCACTTTCTTAGCTCCGTAGTGTGTTATTTCTTCTTTCACTAAATAATGCTCGGCATCGTATTCAACCAAGTGACTGTCTTTGCTTACGCCAACTTTGCCGCGCCAGATATCAAGTTTAATAGGCTCCCATTGTTTTGTCTTTACAGATTTATACGCAGCATCTAAAATCGAATTCACCACATAGCCATCATAAAAAGTTTCTTTTGGTTCAACTCCTTTTTCCATCGAGTTAAACATATCCATAAACATATGGTTGTAGCCCAATTCGTTCAACTCATCCCCCACCGGAAACAACCAGCCTTTATCTGATTCTGCTTTTTCGGCTACATAGTTTGCCGCTTTGCCGGTAGTAAACATCTCAAAGCCTGTACGTAAAAAACTGTTTATCCAAATGGTGCCTTCTGTACCCATCACTTCATCACGCAAGTCGAGACCACCCCGAAACGTCCAACTTACTTCAAACTGTGCGATCGCACCGTTTTCATATTTTATCAATCCGATAGCATGATCTTCCGCATCGATTGGTTTCACTTGCGTATCGGCCCAACACATCACCTCTATTGGTTTAATGTCTTTACCAATGTAGCTACGTGTGATTTCCACACAATGGCATCCAAGGTCGAGCATACATCCACCACCAGCTTGCTCAATATCCCAAAACCAATCACTGTGTGGACCGGGGTGCGTTTCGCGAGACTTCGCCCAAAGGATTCTACCGAGTGCTCCGTTCCTTACACTTTCATGAGCTTTAATAAACTTTGGTGTGTACACTAAATCTTCCAGGTAGCCATTGAAGATGCCAGCCTTCTCAACCGCCAATAACATACGCTTAGCTTCTTCGGCATTACGCGCCAAGGGCTTGGTTGTCATTACTGCCTTTTTATGTTTACAACATAAGTTCACAGCCTCTTCATGCAAATTATTGGGTAGGGAAATACAGACCACTTCAACTTCAGGCCGATTGATTGCTTCTTCCATGTTAGTAGTAGAGAAAGCCACGGTGTAATCAGCAGCAAATTTTTTTGCACTCTCTTCTCTGCGTGAATAAATTGTTACGATTTTATCTTTACTTCTATATCCTTGTAATGAGTCGGCATAGAAGCGACCGATAAAGCCTGAGCCAAGCATTGCGATTTTCATAATGGTAGCGTATTAGTTAGTCGTTATTAATTGTTCATAATTTATTGGGCGACCTTAATTTCCTTTTTCTCTTTGAAAAATAGAATAAAATAGATTAACACAGCCATGGCAATATAGGCAGGTACCATCCAGATAGATTGCCATTGATACACACCATCAATACTGTAGTAATCGGCTGTCTCACCGGAAAAAAGTGTGCCTATCATCATGCCCACACCATAGGTAGCAAAAGTAAAGAGTCCCTGAGCAGCATTTTTTATTTTTTCACCAGCCTTTTTCTCGGTGTACATATACCCCGTTACAAAAAAGAAATCGTAACAAACGCCATGCAATACAATGCCACCGTAAAGCATCCAAATGCTGGTGTCGATATTCCCATAAGCAAAAAACACATAGCGCAGTATCCAGGCAGCCATACCCAGCAATAACATTTTCTTTACCCCAATCTGATTGAACAAGAATGGAATGGCCAGGATAAATAGTCCTTCCGAAACCTGACCAAAGGACATTTTAAAGGCCACGTTATTCATGCCCAAATCGTTGAAAAACACGTTGGCAAAGCCATAGTAAAATGAAAGTGGAATACAGATCAGGATGGCAGCAATAAAAAATATTAAGTACGATTTGTCTTTAAAAAGCACAAGTGCCTCCGTACCCAACGCACTTTCTGAACTCTTGCCTTTGGGTGGTGTATTCGGCAACGCAAAACTTACGATACCCAATGTTAACGATGCAATCGCTGCCATCTTAAAGGTTAACGCAGAAGTATCCAAACCCAAAGAGCTTATCAACACTCCCGATAGAATCCAACCGACAGTGCCAAACACCCGAATCCACGGAAACTGTTTTCCGGGATCAGTCATTTGTCCAAAGGCAATGCTATTGGACAAAGCGATGGTGGGCATATAAAGCAATGAATAAAATAAAATGATCCAGTAAAACGCAGAGTTGTTTACTACAACCGTTGCCATATAAAGCAAGACTGCACCCACCAAATGAAGCACGCCTAGAATTCGCTGAGCCGAAAAAAAACGATCAGCAACTAAGCCAACAAAAAACGGGGAAATGATAGTTGCAATCGCCAGTGCACTGTAGGCGGCACCTATTTGAGCACCCGTTGCATTAAGAAACTTAGACATATACGTACCCATGGTTACATACCAGGCGCCCCAAATAAAATATTCGAGAAACATCATAAGGGAGAGCTTGGTGAAGA
>JAGPBO010000217.1 GCA_018063305.1 Cyclobacteriaceae bacterium | reverse complement strand
CAGTCAATGCGGTTTTTGAATTGCCCTCAATTAATGGATAACTGAAGACATTAAATGTGGTGGAGTCCGCGTATCGTCCGAGTGTTTCGTAAAACAGTTTATCATCCTTCTTGAAAAGCATTTGTCCGGCCGGAACAATGCGCGTCATATCTTCAACTTCAGGAATCTCGTCTTTGGCTGCTAATCCCCAACGACCCGCAATTTTTGCTTGTGAATTTCCCGAATGACCTGACGTTGTCACCAAACGATAAATACGATCTTTCTTTTCATGGTATTGATCATAACTAAGTTCATCTAAAACGAAAAGTGTGATCACCAGGCAACAGGCCATACCCACAGAAAGACCAAAAATTGAGGTAAGCGAATAACCTTTCTTTCGAAGAATGGAGCGAAAGGCAAGCTTGAGGTTATGGAGGAGCATTGGTATAGGATTTATCAGTATCAAAGTTAACCTTCGTTTTTATAAAAGGTTACTAAAAATCTTTATTCGCTTCTTAAAGAATCCACTGGATTAGCAATTGCCGCTTTGATTGATTGAAAACTTACTGTAATTAATGCAATGATTATTGTAGTAAGTCCTGCGATTCCGAAAATCCACCAGGAGATTTCAGTTTTATAAGCAAAGCTTTGCAACCAGTTATTGGCTCCATACCAGGCCAGCGGCACAGCAATGAGTATGGAGATTGCTATCAGAACCAAAAAATCTTTTGACAGTAATCGAATAATGTTAGAAATCGGGGTCCCTAATATTTTGCGGATACCGATCTCTTAGGTACGATGTTCAACCATGAATGCCGCCAGGCCAAACAATCCCAATGAGCGATAAATAAGTTTTCATGATAATTGGTTTAAATGTCTTGAAATAGACTAAAGATGTGTGACAATTTTATCGGATATAAGGCCTTCATTCAAATCATCCAACAGCAGGGATTATTTTTAGGTTAAGAATAGGAAACCACAACCCCGAGAGCGGAGAGGTGCATGAAACAGATGAAATTAACAAGAATAATAACAATGAAATAAAACCTTCCATGATAGTGAATAATCTAAAACTGACTAACTTTTCTGTTGAGATCATAATCTTGAAATAAGGCCTAAAAAAACGAAATCTTATACCTAACCATTAAAAAATTTATGAAAACATCTAACTTTCTAACGACACTATTAATTTTTCTTTGCTCATCAGCGTTTGTTCAGGCACAGTCAATCGATGAGATTGTGAAAGAGTGGGAACGGGCAAAAGCATATACAAAGGAATATCTGGATGTTATGCCCGAATCGGGTTATGCATTGAGGCCAACTCCGGAGATGCGCTCGTTTGCTGAACAAATGTTGCATCTGACCGATGCGGATTATGGTTTTGCTATGGCGGCTACCGGAGAGATGCCCTCAGTGAAAGATCTTGAGAAAACAACAACCGATAAATCAAAAGCAAACGTTACTAAAATTGTAATGGATGGCTATGATTTTGTGATCAACAGTGTCAAAAAAATGAATCCTGCGAGTTTACAAGATCAAGTAAAAGTGTTCGGTCAGTTCGACATGTCGCGGAAGACGGCTTTAGAAAAAGCGTTTGAACATCAAACACACCATCGTGGACAAACTACGGTTTACATTCGCCTAGCCAAGGCAACTCCACCCAATGAAAAACTATTTTAAGTAAATAATTGAATTCTTAGTTCAAGTCCCTGGTCTGTGTTGACACAAACCCCTCTATTATTTTGTAAGCATTTATTTACTCGCCTGGTAATTTAATAGTAGTAAAGGTGCTTGGAGGGCCATAGGAATACGAATTGCCAGTACTGAAGCGGCCATCCCTTACGGTTTCTTTGTCTGTTTGTAGTACCAGATTTCCTTCAACCGTAGTGAATTGGTACGTTACTTTTTCCAATGCTTGCTTCTGACTTGATTTAAGTTGATTCCAATTATCGGCACCATTTTTTTTACTCCAGGCCTCAATCACCCTGCTTTGCGGGTTAAGAGTTATATTATTTTCACTGATCAAAAAAGTGCCATTCTCCTTTGTCAACAACGTCTCATCGTATTGTTCGCTGTAGTTTTTACCGGTGAAACTGTAGGTGCCATTTGAATTAAATGTGTATTGGTATTTTACATAACTATACGTTCCGTACCGGTTATTCACTTGACTGACACTGTTTGATTTTCCCCATGAGCCAATAATCGAAAGAGTGTTGCTGTCTGCCTGGGAACTCGGTTGAGAATTTTGCTGATACGTCTCTTGTCCTTCTGGTAATTCTACTACCAAATTGTTGGCCGTAATGTATTTATAATACCAGGCATTCATAAATGTGGTGTTGCTGCTGAATGGACCATCGCGCTCTGTGACTTTGTCTGCCTGCAGCACCAGGTTCCATTCATCTATGCCTGAGAAATAGTGTTTCGTAAACTGATACGTTACTTTTTCTAAGGGTCTGTTTTGTGAAGATATACGTGTACCCCATTTATCGGTGCCATCTTTTTTGGTCCAATCTTCAATGACTGATTTTTGAGGAATAATGGTGAGACTATTTCCATTGACCGAATACGTTCCGCTTTCTTTTGTTAAAAGAAGTTTATTTATATAGTGCGAGAAGGTCTTAATAACGAACTGATAGGTGCCATCCTGATTAAAAGTATATTGTCTTTTGATGTAGCCACTCATTCCATTGGCAGCATCATATCCCTGATTGCTTGAACTTGTAGACCAGGTGCCAAGGAAGGAAAGATTGTTGGCCGTCTGGGGAATTGGCTGTGAGTTTTGTAGTTCGGTGGCTTGATTTACAGGTTGCGTAGCAGGTTGAGCGATGGTTTGCTTGGATTGGTTACCGGTAGTATTGGCTCCCTGAGTAGTAAGGACAGGCAAAGATATAGCTTCTGCAAGGTAGAGATCAGTCTGTTTTGTGTTCATAGCAAAATAGGCAATTGCAACGCGCGTGTCCTTCTGTAGCCATAAATAGTTATTGTCTTCGGTGGGAGTAATTTTCCAGCCACGGGCTGTTAGTCGCTGAATAAGTGAATCCTTATTGAACTTATTTACTGAAGTCGGAGCCAATACCAGAACCTCTGTGTTTTGAATCTTGGTGTTGGTCTTGTTACTCTCCATTTCAAGTATCGTGCCTGCGGCAGCCACACTCAATATTCTACTATCTTGTTTGCTGCCATTGGGCAAACCAATTCCTGTTAAAGCAGATTTTGTAACAGGGGTAAGTTTTTTCTGAGCATGGGCGACAGTCACCAATGCGGAGAATAAACAGAGTAGAAATATTTTTTTCATATAAAATTGAGTGTGTTCATGGTTACGCTCGTGCTTATAATATTATCGCACCCCATCGCAGTACAGGAAGATACGACTATGTTCTCCATTTTAATGATATGTTTGTTGCAAAAGCAAAAGATAGAATGATCAACAAGGCTGTTTTCATAATTTTCATTTTCTATTTTCCTAACATGTTTTTCAAAACTGTATAATCAACCGCGCTCATAAGATCAGTCATGGCCTTCGCTGCTATCGGGTCTTTGGGATCACCTTTCACGTAAATCCAAAAAAATTGTGGCGATGACTTGGGTAGCTTCCTAAAGTAAGCGGGATTAGGTTTAATAAGGACTTTCCCAAAAGGATCATTGTCATTAGTGAAGAGATAAGACAACCCATTATCATGAGGATCCATCTTTACAATGGCAGCTTGACTTAGTTCAGCGGTCGGCATTTTTAAAAGAGCTTCAATCTTAGCGAATGCCGGCTGATAGCTTTTTTCATTTTCAGATAGAAGTTTACGATACCGATCCTTGCGTGGCTGATAATCCATCTTCAAATATTTCTGAAGTTTGTCGGGATCGTTTTTGAATTCTGTCTCTTTATATTTTTTCTCAATCTCAATATTGTCAAGCGTTTCCTTAAAGCTGGATGATGAATCGCCCATTTGAACCGATAGTATCTTTTTTCTTTTTTCCAGGAATTCCTTTTTGCTCACATAAGCGAAGGGGAGTTTACCATCGTATGTGATCAACCGCAGAATGCCCTTTCCCTCCACTTTTTCATTAAAAGAATAGTACCCATCCTTTTGAATGGGTATATCGTCAATGGAGTGATAACCCTCCAGTTGTTCGTCTGACGCATTTTCATAGATTTCAAAATCAAGCAAATTCGCAGTGATGGAAAAAAGGGTTGATGTTTGTTCTCTGGTTTTCAGGCTACCACCTTCACAATAAAAGTTCAATGGGAAGATAGCATATTCGTAAGTATTCCCAGGCATTTGCGGCATAGGTGAACCATAGCCTCCGCCATAATTAGATTCAAGTCCCATGGGTTTATACTTTGCTTTTATCATGGCATGTAATGCAGCCACAACTTTTTTTTCTGCTGCCAGGTCGGTTGCTGATATGCCCTCTGTTGAACCTTTTGTACCATCCTTCCAGATACCCGGTTGTTGTAATAAAGATGCTTCACTACATTTTTGTGAAAATGCCTTGTCGGAAAGCAAAACAATAAGAGCGAGGAAAATGTGTTTTAGTTTCATATTGTATTGAGCTAGTTAAATATCAGAATTATCCTGTTTACTTTTTAAATGTGCCATCTAAAAGCCCGGTACTTTCAACAGAAGATTTCCCACTGATAAGACTTATCTGACCTTTCACACCAACCTCTAATGACAAATCACTTACACCAACACCGGCTATGCTACCATCTGTAATGATGTCAGATCCAGCACTTACACCAGCGGAGGTTTTTACGACAAGATCAGTGAGTCCGTTGCGATCAAATTCAGCGGCCAATCCTGCACCGATGGATGCTTCCGCTTTAAGCGGACCTACGTTAACTCCTGCACTTGTACCAATTCCTACTTCAACAGAGCAACTCATAAACCGATCGCCAAAAGTTTCTTTGTCCATGTCCTGCTTTAACCCAAGCTTCACTATTTTCAAATCCAGTGTGGTGGTCCATCGGCTGCAATCCATAGAGAGGGTACCTACGGGAGTTTTGAGCTGACTGTGATATACACAATGTACATCATCGAATGCCGCGAGCTTAAAAGCTTTCGGCTGCTTTTCTTCCATCACCCCGCTGCACCAATTACTCTTCTCCTTAAACATCACTTTCTGCTGCATGATTGAACCTAACCAAATGATTTTTGCATGTACTTTGGCCACTTCAAATTCATCGGGCCATTGTGTGTATTGGGAGTAATACACTTCATCGTTAAGTTTTCTGCGTAATAAACTAAAGAAGTCTACATAGGATTCACGCAGTACCTTGTTCGATGAACTTAGAAATACATTCCTAGCATTGTTCTCATCAGAACAAGCTGCGGCAAATGGATTTGATTTACCTTCACCAAAGGCATCTTCGTATTTTAATGCAATTGCCTTTTCGGCCGTGGAAAGCTTATCTTCAAACTCGTCCGTTTGTTTAACCGCATTTAAGATAGCTTCTGTTTTCTTCTGGTAGTTAAATGCAAGGTGACCATCTTTTCCATCGATTAAATATTTTAACTTAATAACAGCCTTTGGAGCTAGCAGAGGCATTGGACTAATCAGCACACCTTTTTGGCTAGCTTGCATTACTTGCTGCATCCGTTTTTGGTTTGCGGCAATCATCTTCTCTTCCAATGTGTTTTGTTGACTTGTTAATCTATCGAGTTCTTGCTGACAAACCTGTTTGAAGATGTCCCACTCCTTCTCCAACACTTCACTCTGCATGACATTCATCGGATACTCCGGCCACTTAAACTTTTCTAACCCTAAGGCATCGGCCGGCATAGGCTGATTCCAGTTTATATCATCATTTTTTAATTTGTATCCCAGGTTGTTCAGCCGATCTTCCTTCTTGTTAGAGTATCCTTTCTTAATGCTGCGTTTGGCTGCATCAATGGCGGCTGCTTTGTGGTCTTTACTTTCTTCAATAAAAGATTTGGTATAGTTAGCCTGAGGATGAAATGCACTTAATCGGATTGCGCTATCTAAATACGCATTAGCTTTGTCAATATCACCAAGGCCAAACCATGCCTGGCCAATGTTGTTGAGAACAGTACTGTTTTTAGGAAAGCGTTTGTTAAGATAATTTAAAACTGGAACAGATAGCTGTTCTGCACCACTCATGGATAACATCGAAGCGTAGTTGTTAAGATTGTCAGTGTTTGTTGGCTTGTCCAAGCAGGCTTTACCCATCACGTACAGCGCAAGCTCGGCCTTTCCCATCATCCAGAGCCCTGCCGCTGTGTTACCGGT
>JAGPBO010000033.1 GCA_018063305.1 Cyclobacteriaceae bacterium | reverse complement strand
TGTACGGAGTAAGATCAACGGTTGTCGCATCACTGGTTAAGCTAAGTATATTGGTACTGGTGTTTAAGGCAAGATCCTGAATTTCGTTGGTTGCGTTGTTATCATTATCGGCAACGTCAATCGTTACTCCATTGCCATTTGAAATGTTAATGGTACGATTGGTTCCTGATGGAGTACCCAGCACTAAGTTTTGATTATCCGTATTTACAGACCCAAGATTAACAGAGTTTCCACCACTAATACTCAACGAAGTTCCTGTTAAGGTTAGACTTTGATTATCGACTGCGAGTGTCGCCAGATCCACCACTTTGGTGCCACCGGCATCCGTAATTTGAAGTTTTTTGTCTGCTGTTAGTGTTGCCGCAGAGATAAGCTCATTCGTTGCGTTATTATCACCATCCCCGGTGTTAGAAACTACACCATTGTTTATGGCAATGCCCTGACCTGCGGTAAGTCCGGAACTGTTTCCTGAATACTCAGAATAAAATGCGTAGGGCACACTCATCAACTGCTGTGTGCCGGCTAATTGAAAGGAACTACCGCCCTCTGGATCAATTTCTATTTGCAACCATTTGTTACCAACAGCCCAACTTATAAAGGCAAATGAACCTGTGCCAGGCGTACCTTGGCCGATAAGAAGTGTAAATAGACCAAACTGATTGGTTTGAGGTTTATGAGTTTCTGAATATTCTACTTCTCCGTTGGCTTCGTTTTTCAAAATGCTTATGTGTACAGAAATATTTTTATTAATGATGGGTTTACCATCACTATCGCGCGCCACGCCTTGGTAGTTAATGCCTTTGGGAGCCTGAGAATAAGCTGCCAGTGTTAAAATAGCCAGTACAAGGGAGAGTAGAAGTTTTTTCATAAGCGTCAGGTTCCCACTTTAATGACTTTAATAGTTTTACTCTCCTGGTTAGTCAGCAGCACTTTAATGAAATAGGCGCCCGGGGCAATATCGCCCAGTTGCACTTTGTTGTCTTTGGTTGGTTTAATGGTAGTTATCTTCCGGCCCCACGTATCATATAGATCCATGAACTGAATCTGTACTTCGCATCCGTACGCTTCAATGGTGATTTCACTTTTAGCAGGATTAGGATAATAAGTGAAAGCGAGATCCTTGCAAGGAAGAATTTCAGGCTGAAGAAAGCCTTGTGTTAAGCTCAGATTAGGATTTGAAAAAGTGAGAATGGCGGGCTCACCGATGGAGGATGTTACAATAAAATTAGGAACCGAAAGATCGAAGCCGGCCATGTTTGTTACCTGCTGGCGTGCCTGGCCCATACCCAAGATGGGCAATAGAAGAAGTAGCAAATAGGTAAATTTCGATCTCATAAGTGATTAGGAAATAGAAACTTACAACATTTGGTTAAATATTCACATAAGGTGTAATTTTTTAATGATTATTTCCTTTTTCCACGATGAGGTTGGCTCCTCACCTTTACAAAGACTCCCCTAAAAACAGTCCGGCATAGACCGCCAAAACAGAGAGCAAAAGACTTAGGATCACGTAAATCAAAGAGTTTAGGCTGAAACCACCCTGTAATAGGGTAAGGGCTTCGTAGCCAAAAGTTGAAAAAGTACTGAAGCCTCCGCAGAAACCCACGGTCCAAAACAACCGGGCGTTAGGTGAAAATAATTGCCGGTGATCGGCCAGCCCTACGAATAGCCCGAGCACAAAACAGGCGGCAACGTTGGCAATCAGGGTTCCGTAAGGAAAATTATAGCTATGAAGTGCATTGACCCAACGACCGAGCGAATAGCGAACCATGCTGCCGAGGCCCCCACCGATAAATACCATGATTAGTGCACGCATTGTATAAAGTTAGGCTACGTATGACTTATAATCATGTCGCGCATGATCGCATTTGTCTGTTCTCTCAACATTTTAGTATCTGAAAAATCGGCTATCGGAATTTCTTTACCCACAACAATGTGAATGGTACCGGGACGTAGTTGTATGGTACCCGGAGGCATTAGCTTGCCAGCATCCAGAACGACAATAGGCAACAGAGACTTTTGCGTATCGGCTGCAATTCGAAAAGCACCATCTTTAAAAGGTTGAAGAATTTCTTTACTGCGGTTTTGTGTGCCTTCCGGAAAGATCAGAATGTTAATGCCCATCGTTAAAATTTCTTTCAGGTGATCGAGGCTTTTTTTACGACTTTCATTGCTGGTGCGATCCACCACCACGCATGTAGCACGCGTTATCCAACCAAACACCGGTATTTTTAATAACTCTTTTTTTGCCAGTGGTCGAAACTGTCCGCGGATAGTCATAGCAATACCGGGTAGATCAAGAAAAGAAGTATGGTTGCTTACGTAGATGTAGGATTTACCTTTCTCGATGTTCTCTCGACCAATTATTTTATATCGGATAAACGTGAGTTGGCTAAACACCCACGACCAGGCTTTCATAAAAAAGTAAGTGACCGAAACGGCATGTTGTCCAAAAAATGCAGGGAGTATGATGCCAGGCAAAAATAAAATCATGAAAACAGAGAATACCAGAAATACCCAGACTCTATAGAGAAATAATAAGAATTTGTAAACGAGATTCAAGCAGTTAAAATTATTAGTGAAAAAAATTCCCGAAAGGTGCAAATCTTTCGGGAATTTATAGAATGGTACGTGACGAATGGTGTTATGAAAAGTAATTGGTTACACCAGGGATTGCGACTGGATAGTTTCCATCAGCATCAGGCAACAGTGGTGGTAAAGCGTTAAAATCGAATTTAGTTGGCATAATAGTCATACCTGAATTAAGTGCTTTATCAAACTCAACAACCTGCCCCGAATAGGTTGCTAATCTTCCAAGAATGGAAGTCATCGTGCTCTTCGCTCCCCTTTCGGTATCATCAAATTTGTATTCTTTTTTTGCAATAGCGGCAAACAACTCATCATGCTCCGTTTGATAAGGATTGTTTTCTTTCGAGCGATCATATTGGTAAACTACTTTTCCTTTACGATCAACAATGTTGGCAGCACCCGCATAGATACTTCCTTTCGTGCCTACCATTAATTCATCTACTTTACTCATGGTGCCTTTAATATGGCGGCACTGGCTATTTAATATGGAGCCATCGGCATAATGAAACTCTACATAGTGGTGATCAAAAATTTCACCGTAGTCTTTTCCTTTTCGCACTTCACGGCCACCCATGCCTTGTGCTTTTACCGGATAGCCCTCTTTAAACCAATTGATAACATCAATGTTATGGATGTGCTGCTCTACGATATGATCGCCACACAACCAGTTAAAGTAATACCAATTGCGCATTTGATATTCCATTTCCGTTTGATTGTATTGGCGCGGATTCATCCACACGCCTTCACTGTCCCACCACGCTTGCGCGGAGGTAATTTCACCGATCAACCCTTCTTTATATTTTTTAAATAATTCACGATATGAATTCTGATAATGACGCTGCAGACCAACAACCACATTCAATTTTTTCTGTCTTGCAATTACCGCAGCATCCAATACTCGTTTAATTCCGGCAGGATCGGTAGCCACCGGCTTCTCCATAAATATTTGCTTGCCTTGATTCACGGCTTCCTCAAAATGAATGGGACGAAACCCGGGGGGTGTTGTTAAAATAACAACATCGGCCAGTGCCATTGCTTTTTTGTAGCCCTCAAAGCCAACAAATTTATTTTCTTCAGGTACAGCAATACGGTCTTTTATATTTCCTGCTGCTCCCGACCAATCAGAAAGGTCGTCAGACATCAGTGCTTTATGGCAGTCATCAAGTCGATCGCGGAATGCATCGGCCATGGCCACCAGTTTTACATTTTGTTTGGTGAGTAAGGCTTGCATGGCAGCACCGGTGCCACGACCCCCGCAACCGACAAGAGCAATTTTAATACTATCGTCAACAGACGTATTTACATTTCTTGCTTGTGTAATAAAAGGAAGTGCTGCCAGCGAACTGGCGATCAATGAGGTTTTTTTAACAAAGTCTCTGCGCGATGGATTGGGTAGATTTTTCATAATAAGTTGGTTGTCTGTTTTTGATACTAGTCACTCGATACTGGATTGCTCGTTGAAAAAACGATCGACCAGAGTCCAGTATCCAGCATCTACTTAAGGTACAAGTTATAAAACTTTTCAATTTCTTCTTTCGAAGGTTGAACGAGCGGCCGCACAACCCTAAAACCCATAAACATGCCATCGGTAAGCCACCATTTGCTTTTGGGTATTTGCGGATCGCGTTGGTTCCAATTGGGGGTCGATGCAATTCGATTGGCACACCGCAGTTCTTTTGCTTCATCCAGGTAGGAGCCACCTTTAACCGTTTTGGGATATTTACTTCCCACTGTTGTCGTAGGATTTTTGATCTCTATTTTATTATAGTATTCCGGATCATATTGATCAATGGTCCACTCACTTAAATTGCCAAGCATATCATACAAACCCCAGTCGTTTGGTTTCAGCTGAGCCACATGATGAAACTTTCCATTGCTGTTGTCTTTAAAGTATCCATACTCTTTCAAGCTTTGTGCATCGTTGCCAAATGGATACGCGGTTATACTTCCTGCGCGACACGCATATTCCCACTCCGTTTCGGTGGGTAGGCGAAAGAAAATTCCTGTTTTAGTATAAAGCCATTTGCAATACATGATAGCCGCGGTATGACTCATGCTGTTGGTGGGTTGTTTTCCATCGCGGCCCATGCCCCAGGTTAGGTCGATGTATTGGGGCGTTGCACGCGTAACACCATCAATCGTTTTGGTTTGCGGAAGCGCGTTATCTTTAAAATATAAATCCCATTCCGCAAACGTCACTTCTTTGGTGGCCATCCAAAAACCAGAGAGCTCAATTTGTTTTTGTGGACCTTCATCTTCGTTTCTGTTTCGTTCTTGTTCCGGGCTTCCAATTTTAAATTTCCCAGCCGGGATAGCAGCCATTTTAAAAGTAAGAGTTGTGTTGGGGATGGATTGATCGTACGTTTTGAAATCCTGCGCCTGAGCGAAGGTGATTGAAAAGAATGTGTTGAGGAGGAATAATCTTATCATAACTGGATACTGGTCGCTGGATTCTTTGGAAACTTCTGACTACCGATTACTTATTACTAACTACTCTAGACTAAATACTCCCTACTATTTACTTTCTTTTAATCAACGCCATATAAAATCCATCATAGCCTTCTGAAGGCAAAATCCATTTTTGATCAACCAACTCGAATGAATCTTTTCTTGCTTCCAAAAAAGTAACTACTTGCTTTTCGTTTTCGGAAGGAAGCAAACTGCAGGTAGAGTAAACCATCAGTCCGCCCGGTTTAAGAATAGTACTGTAATCGGCAAGTATATGTTGTTGAAGTTCTTTTACGCGCTCAATAAAATCTATCGAAAGTTTCCATTTAGCATCTGGATTTCTCTTGATCACGCCTAATCCCGAACAGGGTACATCCAACAACAATCGATCGGCAGAGTTCTCAAGTCGTTTAATTGTTTTGGAAGATTCGATTACCCGTGTTTCAATGTTGCCGGCTCCCGCTCTACGTGCCCGTTTCTTAAGTTCTTCCAGCTTCCAGTCCTCTGTATCCAAGGCAATAATGCGCCCCTTATTTTGCATAAGTGATGCCAGGTGTAATGTTTTGCCACCAGCACCGGCACAGGCATCGACTACCCGCATGCCGGGCTTTACTTGTAAGAAGGGAGCAATCAATTGCGAGCCTGCATCCTGCACTTCAAACAAACCATCTTTAAATTGTTGTCGGGTGAAAATATTTTGCCGCTGCTCCAATAACAGAGCATCCGGAAATTCTGTTGGTGCTTCGGTAGCAATTTCCTCTTCATTCAGTTGTTCTTGTAATTCCTTGCGGGAAATTTTTAAGGTGTTTACCCGTAACACCACTTTGGCTTCTTCATTCAACGCAGCTAACTCTTTTTCCCAGCGCGGGCCAAATTCTTTTTCTCCTAATTCATCCAGCCAATCCGGAATTGACTCGCGAACTTTTCTATCGGCTTGTGCCGCTTCATAGGCGGCTTCAATTTTTTTACGGCTTAGTCCTTCAAACTCTGCCCAATCCGGAAATTCGGTATTGTTCCATAAGCACCAAACTCCCAGTAATTTCCAAAAATCCTCATCACCTGCATCCGAGATTTCTTTGAATAAGCGATACCACCGCACGATGTCATACGTTGTTTCAGCAATAAATCGTCTGTCACGGGCACCCCATTTTGGATTGCTCTTTAGAATTTTTTCAATCACTTTGTCGGCATATTTATTATCAACAAAGATTGAATGGAGCCCCTGAACTACGGCCTCAGATAAGTTTCGGTAAATTTTCACCCTTAATTTTTCTTGAAATTTAAACCTTAATTCTCACAATTCACCATCTTACCCTTGACTAGGTTCAAGGGGTAGTGCTTCATCAATTTACTTTTACTCTGTTAATTACCTTTTTCAACCAATTAATTCCTGTCATCACATTTTGTTTCAAAAACTGAATTGTATTGAACATCTTCCGTTTATCTAAATCCTTTCAACTATGCGCAAATTCTTTTTACTATCGGTATTGATATTCAGTTCATTGTTTTCTTTTGCTCAAAAAGAAGATCCAAAAAATCCGAACTGGACACGTTTGCATTCAACAGCCATGGCTTATGATTTATTGAATGGTTGGGCGAGTGCTTATCCAAACCTTACTAAGGTATATTCAATAGGACAAACATTGAAAGGAACTTCGTTGACTGTAATTGAGATTACAAATAAACAAACCGGGGCTGCCGAAGATAAGCCCGCTTACTATTACGATGGAAATATTCACGCAGGAGAATTGACCGGTGCAGAAGTAGCCTTGCACTATGCCTGGTACCTCTTGACCAACTATGATAAAAATCCGCGCATCAAGAATTTGTTGGATACGCGTACGATCTACATCCGACCGAAGTTTAATCCGGACGGAGCAGACATTGCATTGACAACGCCCCAGCCGCTGCGTAGCACCCCACGACCTTACGATGAAGACATGGATGGCTTGCTGGATGAAGACCCGGGTAATGATTTGAATAAGGATGGCATCATTACCGAGATGCGTGTAAAAAATCCATCGGGTCAATGGAAGGTCAATCCGAAAGATTCCAGATTGATGGTAAAGCGCGAAGCCAATGAAACGGAAGGAACATTTTACGATGTATATGATGAGGGTATTGATGATGACAATGATGGGTCATTTAATGAAGATGGAGTTGGGGGCATTGATATGAACAGAAATTTTCCGCGTGAGTGGGGAATGGAGTTTGAACAAAATGGAGCCGGACCATTTCCTTTATCTGAACCTGAGACCCGCGCAACCATTGAGTTTTTGAATTCACATCGCAATGTAACAGGCATTTTTCACGGACACACAGCAGCTGGATTTTTATACCGTCTCCCGTCAACTTCATCGTGGGATAATTTTGGCATGGAAGATCAATCGCTGATTTTAGAATTGGCCGACATGTATGCAACTACAACCAAGCAAAAAGTAGTACCGAGTTACTCCAACCCAAGGTTGCATCGGCATGGTACGTTAATTAGTTGGGCGTATTGGGATTATGGTGTTGTCGGTTTTGTTCCGGAATTTTGGGGAAAGTTTCCTGCCGATGAAAATAAAGATGGGAAAGTTACCGATGAGGAGTTGATCAAATGGAATGATGATAGGTTGGAAGGAAAATATTTTATCAACTGGCAATCGTACAATCATCCACAATTAGGTCAAGTGGAAATTGGAGGGTGGAATCAACGATTTATCAAACAAAATCCACCACCACCCTTTTTGAAAGCGGAAATTGAATTGTATGTTCCCTGGATGTTGTGGTTGGCCGAAACAAGTCCACGTGTTGTTATTAAGGATGCATCAGTAAAATGGATTGACAAAAATCTGGCGAAGATTACCGTGAAGGTGCAGAATGAAGGATTTTTATCAACGAATATTTCTAAACGCGCTATTGAAGCCAACATAGCCTCTCCGGTAAGAGCCCTGATTGAATTAAAGGATGCAGAATTGGTATCGGGTAAACCACGAACGGATTTAGGTCATCTTACGGGCAGAAGAGATGAGAACAATCTTACTTCCCAGGCGGAGGTAGAATACGTTGTGAAAGTTTCAGGTCCCGATCCGGTTGTTACCATTACCACTCAATCTGAAAAGGGAGGAAAGTCAATGAAAGAATTGAAACTAAAGAAATAGAGTTTCTCATCAAGTCGTTGTAATGCAAAACGACTGGTAATGGACATTCGCTTGCATGCTATTCAATTGCCAATTCGGCATATTTATTGCCAATGTTCTGGATCAACTTAAAAACGGGTTGGTGTATTGGAGATATTTTGATGGAATGTTTTTAACTTGGGTGTTCTATAGGTAAGAGTATGGGTCGCATTTTCTTAATCATATATAACCCGCATAAGGGTAAGGAGCAGGAACTACTTTCAATTGTTAAGTCAGGCTACGTACTGTTGATAGATGGCGGGTATGTTACTGATCGTCCGCCTATCCTTATGAAGGCTAAGAATGGAAATTTATTGCTGATATTTGAATGGAAAGATTCTAATAGCAAGGAGATGGCTCAGGCCGATCCTGCCATTCAGGAACAGTGGAAGCGAGTAAGTAAAGTGAGTGAATTTGAAAAGCCCGATTCCTTAATAGAATTCAGCGATGTGTTTCCAGAATTTGAGGCCATCCCCTGGGATGATTACGCAAAGAAATAATTGAATACGTACTAACCAATTCATAGAAATGAAAAGAAGAAATTTTATCCAGGCCGGACTTACCGCAGCGGCATCTACGTTCGCATTGTCTTCGTCTCGGGCTACAGAATTCACGGCTACACTAGCAGCAAAACCTTTTAGACTTAATTACGCACCTCATGATGGCATGTTTAAGAACCATGTAGGAAAGGATTTCATTGATCAATTAAAATTTATGGCCGATCAGGGCTTTCGCGGAGTTGAAGATAACGGCTTGCTGGAGCGGCCAGCCGTTGAGCAAGATCGGATAGGCAAAACCCTTGCGCAATTAGGTATGACGATGGGCGTGTTTGTTATTGATGGTGGCGACAACTGGAAAACTTCGTTAACGACAGGTAAGCAAGAGTTTAAAGACAATTTTATTAAAACCTGTAAAGTATCGGTAGAGGCAGCCAAGCGTGTAAATGCAAAATGGGCTACCGTGGTGCCCGGTTTTTTTGATCGTAAAATTTCTATGGGTTTACAAACTGCCAATGTGGTGGATGCCCTGCGCAGAGGTGTAGAAATTTTAGAACCGAGCGGACTGGTGATGGTGCTTGAACCATTAAGTGATACTCCGGAATTATTCTTACGCACATCCGATCAAACCTATGAGATCTGCAAAGCGGTGAAAAGCCCGTCTTGTAAAATTTTGTACGACATTTACCACATGCAACGTAACGAAGGCAACCTGATTAATAACATCGATGCGAGTTGGGATGAGATTGCCTACTTTCAAATTGGTGACAATCCCGGAAGGAAAGAACCAACCACGGGAGAAATTAATTATAAGAATATTTTCAAACACCTTTACGAGAAAGGATACAAAGGTATAATGGGTATGGAGCACGGCAACTCCAAAGAAGGCAAGGAAGGCGAACTAGCCTTGATTGATGCTTACCGGGAGTCGGATAATTTTTAGATTATTAAAACGTATGGAGCAATGAGGAAGATAATTTTAGTGGGCTCGTTGTTAACTATTACTTCGCTTATCTGCGAAGCCCAATTAGGTGGACTCAAAGACAGGCTGGTAGAAAAAACAAAGCAAGCTGCGCAAAAGACTGCGAAAGATAAGACAGTTGGCAAAGCTGATGCGGAGCGCGACCGGCTCGACTCGGTTGATTTCAATTATGCTATTACCGTAATTGATAACTCCGGCATGATGAACATTCGTGATTTTGACGAGACGCTCACCAAATCTGCTTATGCTGCTTCCAATTTTTTATTGAAAGAAGAGAAGGATAAAACTCCAGCTCAAAAGTGTCGGGCTATTTTAGATGCAGCCGAGAATTTCTATCAGGTGCGGCAATATAAACCAGCCGAGATTTATTTTCTGGATGCCAAGCTAAGTTACGAAGTGGAGGGTCTTACGAATAACATCAATTACAGTAAAGTAAGTGCCGATTTGGGTTTGCTCTACGCAACGATGGGTCGGTACAACTCAGCTGAGTATTATTCTTCTGAGGCACTTTCCATAAGAGAACAGACACTGGGTAAAAACAGCAAGGCGTACGCATCTTCGTTAAACAATCTGGCCGTGCTCTATCAAAAGACAGCTCGCTTCAACGAATCGGAAAAATATTTTGATGAAGCGTTGCAGGTAGTTCAGGAACAATTGGGAGCGGAAAGTCAGGAGTACGCTATTGTACTAAACAACCAGGCAATTTTATTTTCTGAAATCGGGCGCACCGAACAAGCGGTGAGTAAACTCAACACGGCAATTTCCATATTGGATAAACTGAAAAAGAAAGTAGTGCGCAACCAGGTAAGCTTTCAATCGAACCTCGCGTTGTTGTATCAGCAAACCGGAAAACTTACCGAAGCAGAAGCCATCTACTTGAAGTTGGAAAAGATGTTGGGCAGCAAAGATCCTTTCTATGCAGGAGTATTAAATAATCTTGCTCTGCTCTATGTTCAAATGGATCAGACCGATAAAGTGGAGGACTATCTTAAGCGTTCGGCTGAAGTTTATAAGACTCGCTTCGGAGATCAGAATCCTAATTACGCAAAAGTCCTCAACGATCTGGGAAATTTCTACAGAGCGCAGGGACGTTTTGCTGAGGCAGAAGACAATCTGACAAAGGCATTAACCATTCGGGGTACTGCGTTAGATACCAATCATCCGGATTACGTGAAGTCGCAGGAAGACCTGGCTATTCTATATTGGAAAAAAGGAGATCTGGCGAAAGCCGAATCGAACTATAAAATTGCTATGGATAAGTCGCTTGATTTTATCAACCGATATTTTCCACCTATGAGCGAAGCGGAGAAGACAAAATATTGGGATGTATTGCGTCCGCGGTTTCAACGGTTCTATAATTATTGTTTGGAGGCAAGTGTCACCAATCCGGCTGTGGCACAAACGATGTATAATTATCAGATTGCTACAAAAGGCCTTCTCTTAAATACAACCAACAAAATTAAGAAGGCGATTCTTGCCAGTGGTAATAATGAGTTAATCAAGGACTATGTAGCGTGGTTAGATAAAAAGGAAACGCTGGCTCGTTATTATTCGCTTTCAAAAGAAGATTTAAGCGCCCAGAAAATTGACTTGTCAACTTTAGAGAAGGAAGCGAATGATATGGAGCGCTCCCTTTCGCAACGATCCACCGATTTCTCGCAAGGGTATTCTACGGATAAGATTGATTTCTCTCAGATAGCTTCCGTATTGGGCGATCAGGAAGCGGCTGTTGAATTTATTCGGATTCAATCGTATGATAAAAATTTTACGACAGATTCCAAGTATGCTGTGTTGATTCTTACAAAAGGCCTTGCAACGCCTAAGCTCGTTGTACTTGATAATGGAAATCAATTGGAAACCCGCTACGCGAAGTTCTATAGAAATGCCATTCAACAAAAATCGGCCGACACGTATTCGTACGATCAGTTTTGGGCGCGGATCGATCCCTCCCTCACAGGCAAGAAAACTATTTTCCTGTCGGCTGATGGCGTGTATAACCAAATCAGTTTAAATACTTTAAAGAAAACAGATGGCGATTACCTGATCAATCGCTATGATATTATTCTGGTAGGAAATTCGGAAGATGTAATCACGTTAAAGAGTCAGAAGGCTGTGGCCTCAAAGAAAAATGCTTTTCTTCTTGGGTTCCCCGATTACGGAGGTGATGCCGTGGCCGCCTTGCCGGGAACAAAAGTGGAAGTGGAAAGTATTGCTAAAATTTTAAAGGCGAATGGATATCAAACAACTCCTTACGAACAGAAAACGGCAACGGAAGCAATTTTAAAATCATTGAAGGGTCCAGCGATTGTGCACATAGCAACACACGGTTATTTCCAACCCGATGTGGAACAATCGGCTGCGGGGGTACGCGAAGAAAATGCGCGTAATAATCCATTGCTTCGTTCAGGCTTATTGTTAGCCGGTGCATCACCCACGTTGAAAGGCGAGGTAATGCCCAACCTCGAGAGTAATGACAACGGGGTGCTTACCGCGTACGAAGCCATGAATCTTGATTTGGAAGGAACAGACTTAATTGTATTAAGTGCCTGCGAAACGGGATTAGGCGATGTGCGCGCGGGTGAAGGCGTTTATGGATTGCAGCGTTCGTTTCAGGTTGCGGGTGCCAAAGCGTTGGTGATGAGTTTGTGGAAAGTGGATGATGCCGCTACGCAAGCGTTGATGACTAACTTTTATACAAACCTTGCCAAAGGTGGTAGCAAAGCAAAAGCTTTTAAACAAGCGCAACTACAATTAATGACTAAGTATAAAGACCCGTATTATTGGGGTGCTTTTGTTATGATGGGGATGTAAGTTTTAGAGAATTCAGCAGCTAAGTTTGTTTCACGCAGAGTACGCTAAGTTAATGCGCAGAGACCGCAAAGTTACCTTAGCGAGCTTAGCGTTGAATTTATCTTTGCGTACTCCCCAGCCTTTGCCGTTGTTCTTCATTGACTCTCTATTTGTCAACTTGTTTCACGTCCTTTAGGTCATACTGAAGTTTGTGGGATGTCAGTAGACTCAGTATAGCGAATGAGGTGAACGCAAAAAAGCCAATCAACAAACTCGATTTGTTTGTTGTCAAGATGTCGATGTTCTGCGTTATATTTTCAATTTGCTTTAATTGCTCAGTAATAATTCCAGAAAAACCAATGTATGCCATAAAGATGGCTATTACCATTACGTCAGCCATTGACCATTTACCTGTCTTAAAAATAATAAACTGAATAAACTGGTTGGATTCAAACCTCTTTGAATTAAGAAAGAGAATTGAAGAAATTAATTTGGTCACAGGAAACAATACGCTGAATGTTAGAACAAGTAGTCCAACGAAGAGTAAATCCAGTCTACTTTGAGTCATCATGAGTCTGACTACTTCCAAAATACTCTTACTTTTATAATAGAGAACTTGATCTTGAAATTTCACAGATTCGCCCAGTAAGCTAAAACTCATTTCAGAGATGCGTGCGTCAATTTCAATCATCGGTAGAAGCAGACCTTCTAATAGGAATACGAAGCAGATAGCTATTAACAGTACGTACTCAACTTTTGAAACCGTCCTAAAAAAGACCATGAATAGTCCTGTAAGAACTCCAAGTACTATTAGCCCAATTTGATAAGGTCGGCTTTCGCTGTCGATTTGGTTAATTTTTAATTTCAGTCCGACTATTGCTAAATCTCGGTTTTCAAATCCATATTTTGAAATTATTGCGTCATGCTTTGAATAGTCAATTTTCGAAAATGTCTCGTCAGCATACTGATTTAACTTACTTATTATAAACCCTCGAACAGCTTTTCTGTTTTTTGGGTCATTCATGAAGTTTAGAATTTGCTCAGTAAATGTGGGGACTTCTTTTTTTAATTCTTCAAATGCACCAAAAAGTGACACAGCACCTCCTTTAATAATCCCAAAAATACTCTGTGATTGTCTCTCGTTAAACCCTCCTTCAAAGTCGTCAATTGCCTTGTAGAGAAAATTTGATATTTCTTTTCTCATTTCATCTCGATTTGTTCCATCGAGGTTAAACTCTTCAATCTTTTTTGTGAGGATGTCAGATAAAACTTTTTTCCATTCATCAACACTAAAGATTCCATATTTAATTTTTGATAACTCTATTAAGTCTTCTTTAATTTTTTTTTTTCAGTCTCTGATTGGTAGACGAAAATTGAGAGATACGTGACACCTGTCAGAAGCAAAATAGAAATCAAAAGGCCTTTATTTTTCAATTTTATTTGGTCAGTATTTTATCTAGGAGCATTGCCACAACAACCTAATATATACAATTGCTGAGATTTCATGCATGTTAGTGTCGTAAATTTACTTTGTTCACTATATAATTTATAAGATTATATTTATAGTGTGAAAAACTGCTTTCTCATTTTATTGCTACTCGCACAACTCCCTACTTTTGCCCAGGACTGGCTCACGCAAGCGTTGGCCGAAACGGGTTCAACACAAAAAGCCAAGCTTGACTCTATCGACTTTCAATTTGCCATGTCAGTAAACGAGAACTCGAGTTTTCTCGACATTCAGCAAAAAGGCGAGGGCTGGACGAAAGGCTTTTATGCCATGAAAGCCAAAAACCTGCGTACGCTACCAGAGATCGCGAGCGATACTTTAAACTGGGCGGTGGATTATTACAATGCGCGGTGGTATAAAATTGCCGAAGCATCTTTTCTTACCGCGAAGGGCTTTATGGAAACCAATAACATGATCACTGATATTAGCTACATCCGGTGTATTTCCAACATGGCGGTAATGTATTTGGTGCAAGGGCGAACACTGGAAGCTGATCAATACATAACCTATGCGTTGAACGAGAGTGAGAAATATTTGGGCAAGCAGAGTATTGCGTACGCGGCCAATCTCAACAGCAAAGCAAAACTTCATCAATTGCTTGGGCAATACAATGAAGCGGAACAACTTTTTGATCAGGCACTTCCTATTCTTTTAAGTGCGGTAGGCGACTCCGGAATGCAATATGCCATAGTAGGTAACAACAAGGCTATGCTATACCAGGCCATGGGTAGGTATGATGAAGCGATTGCGCTTTTAAAAAATGCGATTACTGCCTTAGAGGTTTCAAACAAAAGAACATTAAAAGGAAAAAAATCATTTGACAGCCGCAAGTTTGATTCTAACCTCGCATTGCTCTATCAATTGTCGGGCGACTTGCCGCAAGCGGAAACTTCTTTTTTGGGAATAAGGAAGATTTTTGAAAACCGAGGGCAAACGAATAACCCCGAATACGCAGTGGTATTAAATCAGTTAGCGCTGCTTTATATTCAGATGAATAAAACAGATCAGGTGGAGCCGCTGTTACAAAAGGCTTCTACCATCTATAAGAAAAAATTTACCGAAGAGAATGCTGCCTTTGCAAAAGTTCAAAACGACCTCGGTAATTTTTATCGGTTGCAGGCGCGCTATCCCGAAGCCGAAACTGTACTCAGCAAAGCACTCGCTATTCGCCAACGTACTTTAGGCGAAAATCATCCGGACTATGTGAAGTCCATGGAGTCACTCGGAATTTTATATTGGAAGCGGGGCGATCTTGGCAAAGCCTATCCGCTTTTAAGTGGTGCAGCCAATAAATCGCTTGAGTTTATTTATAAATATTTTCCGCCCATGAGCGAGGCCGAAAAAACAAAGTATTGGGATATTCTTCAACCCAGGTTTCAACGGTTTTATAATTATGCGATTGAGGCAAGTGTGCAAAATCCTGCGGTGCTTACCGATGTTTATAATTATCAGATTGCAACCAAAGCGTTGTTGCTGAATTCCACCAATAAGATTAAGAATGCGATTCTTTCCAGTGGCGACCAATCGTTAATCAATGATTACATTTCATGGATTGGGCAAAAAGAAGCCTTGGCGCGATACTATGCTTTATCAAAGGAAGAATTAACGCAACAGAAGATTGATCTTACGGCCATGGAGAAAACCGCGAATTCCATGGAGCGTTCTCTGTCGCAACGGTCGGGTGATTTTGCCAAAGGATATTATGCGGAGCAAATTACTTTAACACAGGTGTCTTCTCTTTTGCAGGATACAGAAGCCATCGTTGAGATTATACGAGTGCGCACGTTTGATAAAGATTTTACAGACGATTCGCGTTACCTGGCTTTGGTGCTAAGCAAGAGGAGCACGCAACCGGTTATGGCAGTACTGGATAATGGCAATCAACTGGAAACCCGCTATGCTAAGTTTTATAAAAATGCCATCCAACAAAAGATAGCCGATGAGTATGCGTTCGCACAATATTGGCAACGCATAGAGCCCTTGCTTGCTTCGAAGAAGTCTATTTATCTTTCGCCCGATGGTGTTTATAATCAGATCAATATCAACACGATCAAGAAACCTGAAGGCGAGTATCTTCTCAATCTGTATGACATTGTTGTTATCGGAAATTCAAAAGATTTAATAGGATTGAAAACAAACAAACCGGTTGTTGCAAAAAAAGATGCCTTTGTTTTAGGCTTTCCGGATTACGGGGGTAATGCCACTCCTTTACCCGGCACCAAAGTGGAGATTGATGGCATCAATAAAATTCTTTCTGCTTCCGGCTTTAGTGTTTCCAAACGAGAACAAAAGGAGGCCACCGAGGCCGCACTCAAAAATGTTAAAGGCCCATCGATTATGCATATTGCGACTCATGGATATTTTTTAGCCGATACGGATTTGAAAGGAAATGATGCGATGGGCGTGGATGCAGAAAATGCTAAACATAATCCTTTGCTGCGGTCGGGATTAATTTTATCTGGGGTGCATGCGCCCGGTCAGGATAAAACATCGATTGATTTACAGAGTAATGATAACGGAGTGCTTACGGCCTATGAAGCGATGAACCTTTCTTTGGAAGGAACGGATTTGATTGTGTTGAGTGCCTGCGAAACGGGGCTAGGTGATGTGCGCGCTGGTGAAGGCGTGTATGGATTGCAACGCGCCTTTTTGGTAGCGGGTGCTAAAGCGATGGTGATGAGTTTATGGAAAGTAGATGATACAGCCACGCAAGCGTTGATGACTAACTTCTATATGAACCTTGTTAAAGGGGGCAGTAGATCAAAAGCTTTTAAACAAGCGCAACTTCAGTTGATGGCTAAGTATAAGGATCCTTATTATTGGGGTGCTTTTGTTATGATGGGCATGTAACATTACTTTGAGGAGATTTTATTTTTACAGTTGGAGATATTGTTTCTAAAGAGACGATACGAAAGAAATAGAATGGGTGATTTTCATGAAACATCGTCTCTAACAAAGTGAATGTTTGATTAAGAAAAGTTTTAACCTTCCTTTTATTTGGTTTTTCATCCCTTTTCAGTAGAGCATCTATTGCGTGCTGGTCTGTCAAAAGATTAAATTTGGCGTTTCGAATAACAACTAATCTAATATTTGGTTACAGGGAATAAAGTGTATTTTTTAAACAATTAAAAGTTCACCTATTTCGCAAGCGAATCTTTAAACCAAGAATCATTATGAAAAAAATCTTTATTGGATGTACAATGTTACTAGCTCTTGCCTTTACGGCTTGCCAAAATGAAAACAGTGTAAATCCGCGACCAACCGATCAAATAGTGTCAACGGTTGTTGTAAAGGGCAGAGTAAAAGCTGAACTTAATAACACCAACGCAGTAGTAGAAAATGCACCCGCTGGATTAAAAATTGTTGCTGAGATAAGCTCACGCGATCTGGTATTGAATCCTACTAGCGCAAATTATACGCCTAAATATTACGAAGGTACTGTCGATAATAATGGGGAGTATACAATTACTGTAGAAGTAGGCCCTTTTGGTAGCGCAGTGGAAGTTTATTTTCCTGATTTCCGGGCCGATGTTTCAACGGCTACAAATCCTATATCCACTCTTTTTTCAGGATCAAGTCGCAACATTGATGTGATAAAAGGTCAGGATGCTATTCTTGATTTTAATTACTAATTCACTGCGACTTATCTCAAAAATTCTAAATAAAATTCATGAAAAATTTTATAACAACAGCCTTTATTGCCCTATTATGCATTGCCGCATTTGCGCAAGATGAAACCATCACGTCAGAATCAGTTGTACTTAAATCGAAGAAAGGAATAAATATTTTACCTGAAAGTGGCGAATGGGGTCTGGGTATCAGTGCCAATCCATTTTTGGGTTACGGTGGAAATTTCTTTAATGGAAATACATTTAACGGTTCTCCAGCGTTTACGTTTCCTACCAATCCGGCTAATAATATTGCAATTTTTGGCAAATACATCGTGGACGCCAATACCGCGTATAGGGTACGTTTTAATGCCAGTGTGAATTCAGTAGTAGATAAGGCTGTAATTGTGCAGAATGAAATCTCTCCGGATGCAAATTTCCCGGCTTTTACAGAAGATTGGAGAAAAACAAATCGTCAGACAGTTGTAATAGCTGCTGGTTATGAAAAAAGAAGAGGGAAGAGCCGTGTTCAGGGTGTTTATGGTGGTGAATTGGTTGTTGGATATAGCGGCTTGAATCAGGGATATCAATATGGTAATCCAATTTCTGCAGATTTTAATGCGCCTATCACCAACAACTTTGGTAGTAATATTTTAATAGGCTCGCCTGCTGCAGCCATCCAACGTAAAACTGAAGAGAAATTTGGTAGTGTACTATCACTGGCTGCACGTGGTTTTGTTGGAGTTGAATTTTTTATTGGTCCTAAAATATCTTTGGGTGGTGAATTTGGATACTCAGTTGCCTTCAATACCGCCTCTCGTGGGTTAATCACTTCTGAGCGCTGGAATCCGACTACGAATTCAATTCTGGTAACAGATACTGACGTTAATAATAATGGATATTTCACCTTTGTTGGAACTTCATTAGATAACCTAAGCGGTTCAATCAATTTGTTATTCTATTTTTAAATAGAACAGATGGACTTAAATCCCTTTCTGCCTAAAGTCAGAAAGGGATTTTTTTTAGTCTTCTTCCGGGCATGTCTTCCGTTTCTTGCAGAAGAAGTATTGTCTAAGTATGAATAAGAAAGAATTGAATGAGGGATTTTCAAAAAACATCGTCTCTCGTTTTCTAGAACGATGTGCTCATTTAAGTCAATAGGTTTTTAAATCGCGTGACTTTTTTTCTTACATTTCTTTAACTTTTAAAGATTTATATTTATTCCATGAAAAAATCTCTAGCCACGCTGACTTTCGCAGTCATTTTACTAATGGGCGCTTGTACGCCTTCACACACTAATCAAGATGAAAAAATGTTACGCCACGTTGTACTCTTTAAATTTACTGACACCGCCTCGCCCGAAGATGTAAAGAAAGTAGAAACTGCTTTTAGTGAACTTAAAGGAAAAATCAATCTCATCAAAGATTATGAGTGGGGCACAAACTCCAGCCCTGAAGGATTAAATCAGGGATTGACCCATTGCTTCCTGGTAACATTTTCTAGTGATAAAGATCGCGATGAGTATTTGGTGCACCCTGCTCACCTGGCTTTTGTTGAAGTATTGAAACCATACCTCGATAAAGTTACGGTGGTGGATTATTGGACTGAGTAACTGAAATCTTGAAGGCGTCAGACCGCTCCAAGCGGTCAGACGTCTAATTGCAAAATCTCGGAATAATTAATAAATCTAAATCAATGAAAGTCTGCCTCGTATTACTATCATCACTACTGCTGCTTGGTGCGTGTGCTCCACAAAAGAATGAAGAAGTTATAACTGCGTATGAAGCGTTCAGGCCGCAATTTCATTTCACGCCTAAAACAGCATGGATGAATGATCCGAATGGATTGGTTTTCTATGAAGGCGAGTATCATTTATTTTATCAACACTATCCCGATAGCACCGTATGGGGTCCCATGCATTGGGGCCACGCGGTTAGCACGGATCTTATTCATTGGGAACATCTTCCCATAGCCTTATACCCGGATTCGCTTGGTTATATTTTTAGTGGAAGCGCTGTTGTCGATTGGAAGAATACGAGTGGTTTAGGTTCAACAGAACAGCCACCCCTTGTTGCCATCTTCACGTATCATAATGCAGCAGGCGAGCGTGCAGGTAAAATTGATTATCAAACTCAAGGCATTGCTTACAGTTTAGACAAAGGGCGCACGTGGACTAAGTATGATCACAACCCCGTGTTAGCAAATCCGGGTATTATTGATTTTCGAGATCCGAAAGTTGCCTGGAATGAAGTGAGCAACCAATGGGTGATGACACTCGCGGTTAAAGATCATATTGAATTTTATGGATCACCCGATTTAAAGAAATGGAACAAGCTAAGTGAGTTTGGTAAATCACTCGGTGCACATGGTGGGGTGTGGGAATGTCCTGATCTGTTTCCACTTAAAGATGAAGCTGGTAATACACATTGGGTGTTGTTTGTAAGTATTAATCCGGGCGGACCGCAAGGCGGTTCGGCCACGCAATATTTTGTTGGTGATTATGACGGTAAGAATTTTATACCGCAGGATACCCTAACACGATGGATTGACTATGGTGCTGATAATTATGCCGGTGTTACGTGGTCGGATATCCCGGCAATGGACGGACGCAGATTGTTTATCGGTTGGATGAGTAATTGGCAATATGCCAACGTAGTTCCCACTAAAGCGTGGCGCAGCGCGACTACCTTGCCACGAGAAGTTGTGCTGAATAAGAAAGATCAAATCTTCGAACTGAAATTTAAACCAGCGGCTGAGATTAAATCGATTGTACAGAATCCAAAAAGTTTTACTGGAGATGCTACTATGGAAAGTCCTTTGTCATTAATTGAGTTTAATGTTGATGATTCGCAAAATTTTATACTAACAATTTCCAATGATAAATCAGAGAAAGTAATTATCTCGGCTGCTGATGGTTTGTTTTCAGTTGACAGAACAACTTCAGGCATTACAAATTTTAGTGACGTTTTTCCGGCCATCAATAAAATGGATATTAGGGATGTACAAATCAGAAATATAAAGCTATATTTGGATTTAGCCTCGATAGAAATTTTTATAAACGATGGCGAACGGGTGATGACAGAGATTGTTTTTCCGGAAACTCCTTATACTAACGTTAAATTACAAAGTTCGAGTTCACAATTTATGATCTCGTCAATTTCTTCTATTTGGAAATAAATTATACTGATGAATCAAAACGATTTAGACAAACTTCGATTAGAGCTTTCTGTAAAAGCAAAAAATGGCTTGGACTTTGTTGTTTCGGCAATTATTATCTGGTCGCTGATTTCCTTCATCTGGACGTTGTCTTATTCGGATTACAATAAAAGCGTGCTGACTTTTATTGTAGGTGGCCCCATGTTGCCACTTGCCTTTCTGTTATCGAAAGTTTTTAAAACCAGCTGGAAGGTTGAAGGCAATCCATTAGAGCCACTCGGACTGTGGTTAAACTTTGCGCAGCTTTTTTATTTTCCGATGTTGGTTTTTGTATTAATAATGAAGCCCGAGTATTTTGTTCTGTGCTATGTGATCATTACGGGAGCACACTTTTTTCCATACGCCTGGTATTACAACACAAAAGCATTTGCTGTTATGGCCGGTGTAATTTCAATAGGAGCTATGGCAATAGCCTTGACGGTACAACCAGCAAACCTTTATTTGATTCCGTTGTTTATGGTAGGTTCGCTTTTGGTGTTAGCCGTATGGTTATTCCTCGACTTTAAGCAGAGCAAGCTTAAGTATGCTCAGCAGACCGAAAGCTGATTATCTTTTTCTGTTTGAGACTCGGCTCATCAGTTGACTTTGCAACTTCATGCCTAACATGAGCGACACCCAGGCGAGTAGGATAACGAATTCGGAATAGGATCCGCCAACATTAGGCATTGTTCCGCGAACGCGGGGCAGATAAGTCATAAAGAAGATAAACCATACGTAAT
>JAGPBO010000216.1 GCA_018063305.1 Cyclobacteriaceae bacterium | reverse complement strand
GCCTTTTCCTTGATCTGTCGAACACGTTCACGGGTAAGATTAAACTTTTCGCCAATCTCCTCCAGCGTCATCGCATGCTCGCCATTTAAGCCAAAGTAAAGCGCTATTACATCCGACTCGCGCTGGGTAAGGGTTGACAAGGCCCGCTGCACCTCTCTACGCAAAGAGTCTGTCATCAAACCAGAGTCTGGTTTTTCTTCACCGTCATTTTCGAGCACATCCAACAAACTATTTTCCTCACCGGAAACAAACGGTGCATCCATAGAAACATGACGCCCCGAAATTTTCATGGTGTCAATCACTTCCGCGGTAGTAACCTCCAACACTTCGGCTAGTTCTTCCGGAGAGGGTTCGCGTTCAAACTTTTGTTCTAACTCAGAGAATGTTTTTGAAATTTTATTCAATGAACCAACCCGATTTAAAGGAAGGCGCACAATACGCGATTGTTCTGCTAATGCTTGTAGAATAGATTGACGAATCCACCACACCGCATACGAGATAAACTTAAACCCCCGGGTTTCATCAAATCGTTGTGCTGCTTTAATCAAACCCAGGTTTCCCTCGTTAATCAGATCGCCCAACGAGAGACCTTGGTTTTGATATTGCTTGGCCACCGATACTACGAATCGTAAGTTGGCTTTGGTTAATTTCTCCAGCGCAATCTGATCGCCTTCTTTGATTCTCTTGGCTAATACTACTTCTTCATCAGCAGTAATCAGATCTACCTTACCAATCTCCTGAAGATATTTATCAAGCGATTGGCTTTCGCGGTTCGTAATTTGTTTGCTAATTTTTAACTGTCTCATTGAACTTTGAGGTCGTTTAAATTAAACACTAAAAAACGAAAATTTTCCAAAAAAATTAAATCGCAATAAAATTAAGCGTTCGGTGCATCTTCCTTTCTTGGGGGTTTTGGCAATAGCACTTTACGCGATAATCTGAATTTACCAGTTTTTTTATCTACTTCTACAAGTTTAATCTTAACATGTTCCCCTATTTCCATCACACCTTCCATCGTTTCAAGGCGTTCCCACTTAATTTCAGAGATATGTAAAAGACCATCTTTGCCAGGCATAAATTCAACGAAGGCACCAAATGGCATAATGGATTTAACCACACCATCGTATACCTGATCAACTTCTGGAATGGCAACAATATTTCTAACTCGTTTCACCGCAGCATCCATTACCTCTTGGTTATTAGCGAAGATGTTTACCACGCCTTTATTACCAACTTCTTCAATAACGATTGTTGCACCTGTAGTCTTCTGAATTTCCTGAACTACTTTACCACCAGGCCCGATTACCGCACCAATCATGTCTTTGTCAATCACTATGGTTGTTGCTCTAGGAGCATGTGGCTTAAGATCTGGCTTCGGAGAGCTGATAGTCTTTTTCATTTCGCCTAAGATATGATGACGACCTTCTTTAGCCTGATCCAAAGCTTCTTTGAGTACTTCGTATGTTAAACCATCTACTTTCAAATCCATCTGGCAAGCCGTGATTCCCTTTTCAGTACCGGTTACTTTGAAATCCATATCTCCAAGGTGATCTTCATCTCCAAGAATATCGGAAAGAATTGCATACTTGCCCGTTTTGCTATCAGAGATCATACCCATAGCAATACCGGATACGGGAGCTGAAATTTTAATACCAGCATCCATAAGCGCAAGAGAACCTGCGCAAACAGTAGCCATAGACGATGAACCATTGGATTCCAAAATATCAGAAACCAAACGAATGGTGTATGGACTCTCGGCCATATTTGGAAGCACTTGTTTAAGTGCCCGCATCGCTAAGTTTCCATGACCCACTTCTCTGCGACCGGGGCCACGGTTTGGCTTTACCTCGCCTGTAGAAAAGCCAGGGAAATTATAGTGCAGGATAAACTTGTTGGAACCATCGAACATAGCCCCGTCAATCATTTGCTCGTCTAATTTTGTACCCAGGGTTACGGTACTTAATGATTGTGTTTCGCCACGGGTAAATATAGAAGATCCATGAGCAGATGGAAGGTAATCTATCTCAGACCATATCTGTCTGATCTCATTGGTTTTACGTCCATCCAGGCGAACCTTTTCATTTAGCACAAGATTACGGCAGGCTGCCTTTTGAATGTCCTTATAGTACTTCTTTACAAGGTCTTTGTTAACGGTTGTGTCCTCAGGCAAAGAGGCCATGTAGTCTTCCAGTATTTTACCAAATAATTCTGAGCGCATGTGCTTGTTAGCTAATTGCTGACGAGCTACATCATACACCTTATCATAAAGAGCCTTAAAAAGTTCTTCTTTAAAGGCTTCGTCTTTAACCTCGTGAGAATATTCTCTCTTTTTGGTTTTACCTGCTGCCTCGCTTAATTCCAACTGAAGCTTGCATTGAGTCTTGATGGCATCGTGAGCCAACTTAAGTGCCTCTAGCATATCAGTCTCGTTGATCTCCTTGCACTCGCCCTCAACCATCAGGATGTTTTCCAAGGAAGCGGCAACAATAAAATCTAAATCGGCTTTCTCCTTTTGTTCTAAGGTCGGGTTAATAATGTATTGACCATCAAGTCTTACAATTCTTACTTCAGAGATAGGTCCCTGGAAAGGAATATCTGAAACCGCAAGTGCTGCGGATGCTGCAAAGGCAGCCAATGAATCTGGTAATGCATTGTGATCGCCAGAAATCAGTTGAATGTTAATTTGTGTTTCAGCATGATAATCATCTGGAAACAAAGGACGAATGGCACGATCAACCAATCGGCTAATCAGGATTTCGTAATCGGAAAGCCTTCCTTCACGTTTTAAAAAACCTCCAGGTATTTTTCCTGTTGAGGCAAACTTCTCCTGATAGTCAACGGACATCGGCAAAAAGTCAACGCCATCCTTGGCGGTTTGAGATGCAACAGCTGTTGCAAGAATCATGGTATTACCCATTCGCAATACGACAGCCCCATCTGCCTGGCGGGCTAGTTTTCCAGTTTCAATTGAAATTTGTCGTCCATCAGGGAGACTGCAGGTTTTTGAAATTATGTTTTTCATAGATAGGATTTATGGAATGCCTACAATTCACGGCCATTCCTTATTTGATTAAAAAGCAAACAGGGAACCTACTTGGCTCCCTATCTGATATATTTTGATTTCTTATTTTCTTAGATCGAGGTCAGCTAATACTGCGCGATATCTTTCGATATTGGTTGTTTGAAGGTAATTCAACAACTTTTTGCGCTTTCCCACTAACTTAAGCAGGCCTTGCTGAGTTGAAAAATCTTTTTTCTGACCTTTTAGGTGAGTGGTCAGGTGGCTAATCCGGTGTGTAAAAAGGGCGATTTGAGACTCTGGAGAGCCTGTATCGGTTTTCGTCTTTGCAAAACCATGTTTGCTGAACAATTCTTGCTTCTTTTCTGAATTGAGGTACATCGCTTCTGATATTTAACTTTTCTATTATTTTAACGCGCAAAATTATGCGAATCCCATTAGAAAACAAAACCTGAAGGCATTTTTAGGCAGTTTTTGAAAACCTTCGTCTAAGCTTATCCCAAAGCACGTTATAGAAATCGGAATCAAACAAGCGGGCATCCGCACGGGCTTGTCTCAAGAAAATCAGGCCTATAAAGGTTAATATTATATTGGCAAGCCACATATCTACGATGACAGAAAATACACCTTGTTTTGCCCACTTTTCGCCCATAAGGGAGAGCACATAAAATAAAATAAAAAAGAGAATGGACATAAGGACAGGCACCCCTAGTCCACCTTTTTTTATAATAGCACCTAAAGGTGCACCAATCAGAAACATGGCAATACAGGCAATAGATTGAGCCAAAATTTTATGCCATTGAATATCAAAGGTTCTTCGCTCAAGTACATACGACCGGACATTGGTATTGTGCGCAACAAGTTGGGCCTTTACCATCCGGGCCTGGCTTAATGCCATAGAGATTTCGGAAGCACTATAAGGAGATTGAAACACACTATCCGATTTCAGTTTATCTTTATCGGTAATGGGGCCCAGTGTTGCTCGTGCAATTTTCGGTGCGTTGATGTTCAATGCCGTAGTTGGAGTGTTGGGATCAGCCGCCCTTTTAGCCAAGGCAATGGAATCGCGTTTTCTTTTTAAAAGCTTGATGTCTTGTGGCCATTGTATGGAGTCATTCTTAAAGTGATAATTATATAAATTTTTGGCAGATGAATAAACGGATAGTTGCTCAGTCTTAATTAAAGTTGTAACCGAATCCACATCCTGGTGGAGTTCACTCATGTTGCGCATAATGCGATTGCTCTGAAACCACTTCTTATCTGTACGATTCAGTCCGAAGGAGGACAGATCAAAGACAATTTGCGATTTTGAAAATTCGGTTCTCCGATAACTATCTTCCGAAGATTTACCTGATGAAATATCATTATCCGCTCCTGACCCCTCTGTATAATTGTAACCATGAAACAATTCCAACTTAAGATATTGATCATTCAGGATGGTATACATCTTGCCTGAATCGGCCTTGATAACATCTTTGTTTCCCGTCCTGCCACGATGATCATAAATGATAACACCTTTGAGGGTCCCATCCGGCATCTTCGCATTTACTTTAATACTAATATCCGGAATAGAGTTATAGAATGCTCCTTGTCGCAGATCGAGTGCTGGCTTCTTTTGTTTTATATCATAGAGTAAACTATAGGCTTCCAGTGCAGCCTTTGGAACCAGGTAGTTACCAACGAGAAAGGCGATACCCGTCAAAAAAAGAACGAAAAAAAAGATCGGGATCAGGCTTCTGATTAGCGAAATGCCTAAACTCTTTATGGCCGTTAATTCAAAGTGTTCACCCAGATTACCAAAGGTGATCAGGGACGAAAGCAAGACGGCCAAGGGTAGTGCTACCGGTGTATTGAATATGGCAAAGTAAAAGAGCAATTGTCCAATAACCCCCCAGCCTAAGTCTTTACCGATTATATCATCAAAATACTTTAGCATGTGGATGTTTAACAGAATAAACACCACGACCAAAAAGGTAAGGACAAACGGCCCCAGAAAGGATGAGAGGATAAGCTTATCTATTTTTTTCATTAGCTGTGGGCAAAGATAACGTCAAAAACGAAGCCAATAATTTTAATCTCAAAATTGTTATGTCCCTACTCTTTGCGTGTAGATTATAGATAGGAGTGAAAGGAAGACAATCCATTTTGAGAAATGCAACGTGCGGAGGAGTTGGCCCAGTCCGCTAGCTGGCGGATATGAATCCAACTAGTGGTTTATTGTTTTGAGATAATACTCCATGCAAATTCTCTTCCCTTTGCTGATTTGAGTTGCTTTTCTCTTCTCATAGCCTCCGATTTTGTTGAGAATTCCTCCGAGTAAACAAGTGTCCAAGGCTTGAACTTATTCGTAAATCCCTTTCCGTTTTCTGAATTATGTGACTTCAATCGGACACTTATGTTGGAGGTAAAACCAATGTAAATTTTTTCGAAAGTTTGGCTATAAAGGATATAGACTGTAAACAACTCCTATTTTTTATTTTGCATTGTGGGAAGCCACGGCCGTCAACTTGCTAATATGAATCCAACGAGTAGTTTATTTTTGTAAGATAATACTCCATGCAAATTCTCTTCCCTTTGCTGATTTGAGTAGCGCGGGGGGGAGTTGAACCCCCGACCTTTGGGTTATGAATCCAACGCTCTAACCACCTGAGCTACCGCGCCATTTACAATTATACAGTTCAATCTACTTCTACTCCTTAATTAAACCCCGTCCGCCAGTTGGCGGATATGAATCCAACGCTCTAACCACCTGAGCTACCGCGCCATAAATTGGGAGCGCAAACATACAAACTTTTCTGTAATCCAGTAAACCACATTAAGAATTTCATTGACATACATCTCATGAAAAAATCAGTGACCTTTTTGCCAATAGCTATTGAAGGTAATTTTCTGTTTATCAGAACTAATTGCGATATAGTTTGCTGTTAGCTGGAATTTCTTTAAATTAAAATCGAATAGAAAGAAAAGGCATGGCAAGTACAACTAAAACTTTATACACAAAGGACTTTGAAGTTCATGCTTCAATTAAAATGCTCTATCCTTACATTCAAACCGCTAGTGGATTATCGGAGTGGTTCGCAGATGATGTTAACATAAGTCCCGAAAAGGTTTTCACATTTGAATGGGATCATGAAGAGCACAAGGCCATGATGGCTGCGCACCGCGCCAATCATTTTGTTCGATTTGAATACTTGCCCGAAAGTCAAGAAGATGAAAAAGATCCCTCCTATTTTGAACTTCGT
>JAGPBO010000215.1 GCA_018063305.1 Cyclobacteriaceae bacterium | reverse complement strand
CTTAATCCACATTATCATGCAAAAACTTATTGTTACCCAACAGGTTATTATCATCGTTCAGGTTATAGCGCGAAATGAATGGCTCGGAAGAATGCGGCACGTTGTCCATCTTCACGCCTCTGCGTAAGTAGGCTGGCAGCGACCACTTTTCATTAAAGTCTTCCTTCGTCATTTCGTTTTTCTTGTTAGCCTTCAGTTTTTCTCTGCGCTGGCGTGCCTGCTCTTCCAATCGGGCTTTGGTTCTTCGCACTTCCATCAGGCCTTCTTCATTAATTACCTGATCGGCCGAAACCTCTTTGCCTAACTCAAACTCCTCTTCATCATCAAGAAATAAACTATCCTCACCCTGATCTTCGTCCGACTTAGAATTTGAATCACTACTCTTAAATAATTCAAACGTATAAGAACGTTCATTCGAAAAGTTGTCATCCTTTGATGGTGGTGCATCAGGAATTTTGTTATCATCTCTGTGTTCACCTGCATTCATTTCTTTCTCTTCGCTTTTCAAAATAGGACGGTCTTCCACCTTCTTCAGCGTAACATCCACATTCTGTTGATTCACTGAATTATCTGCAATTCCAAAAAGTGAAATCTGTGATCGATCGAGCTCGTGCACTTTTTTCTCATCCACTTTGCGTTTCAATTGTCCTTCGGCAAAGAAGCCCGTAGCAATTACGGTTACCCGGATTCTGTCGGCTAATCCCGTATCGACCCCATGACCAAAGATTACTTCGGCATCGTCACCAGCTTGTTGCTGAATATATTCGGTGATGGTTGTCAACTCATCCATCTGAAGTTCGGCCTCATCGCCTGAAATAATAGACAGAAGAATTTTCTTCGCACCCATAATATCTTTGTTATCCAGCAAGGGAGATGCCAGCGCCTGTTGTGCCGCCTTAACCGCCCGGTTATCACCCCGTGTTTCGGCCGAACCCATAACAGCTGCACCTGCATTCAACATCACCGTGCGCACATCCTGGAAATCAACATTCACATAACCCGTGAGTGTAATTATTTCCGCAATACCTTTGGCCGCGGTTGTCAATACGTTGTCGGCCTCACCGAAGGCTTGACCAATGGCGAGGTTACCATAGATTTCGCGCAACTTATCATTAAGAATAATAAGTACCGTATCGCAACTTGAACGAAAGGCATCCACACCTAATTCGGCCTGAGCCAGTTTTTTCTTTCCTTCAAATGAAAATGGAACGGTAACAATTCCTACCGTAAGAATGTCCATGTCCTTGGCAATCTTGGCGATAACGGGGGCTGCCCCAGTACCTGTTCCGCCACCCATACCAGCAGTAACAAACACCATCTTAGTGCCCATTAACATTTCGCGAATCTGTTCTTTACTTTCAATAGCGGCTGCACGGCCCACTTCCGGATTGGCTCCACAGCCAAGACCTTCGGTAAGGTTAACACCTAATTGAAGTTTATAAGGAACCGGACTGCTGTTCAATGCCTGCAGATCGGTATTGGCAACCACAAACTCGACATCCTTAATGCCTTGACGAAACATGTGGTTGACTGCGTTGCTACCTCCGCCACCCACACCGATTACTTTGATAATCGATTTGTGATGCTTGGGGAGATCAAATTTGTATCCTGTTATTGGTTCAAACATGACAATTGTTATTTAGTGGTTGTTTCAATATTCATTTTTTTCGTCAAGGTCATCAATTAAGAGACCTTTTGTTTTATTCAAGATGCTGGTGAAAAAATCAGAAGCTGGATTCATTTTCTCCTTCTTAACCTTCACCGGTTTTTGTAAACTCTTAGCTTCTTTATAACGCTCCTCACGCTCGTCCAGTGAACGGAAACCGGATAATACCAGACCTACGGAAGTGGCATACATGGGACTCTTTACTGCCTCCATCTTACTCTTTCCTAAATGTTCGTTTGGATAACCGATGCGTGCATCCATACCGGTCATGTACTCCACTAATTGCTTAAGGCAACTGAGTTGAGCTCCACCACCCGTAATGACAATGCCTCCTGCCAACCTATTTTCAAATCCCGAATTAATAATTTCGATATGTGTCATCTCAATAATTTCTTCCATGCGCGCCTGAATAATGCTTGAAAGATTTTTTACTGAGATTTCTTTGGCGGTTCTGTTTCTGATTCCCGGTATCGAAACGATTTCGTTCGGGCTTGCCTCTTCAGCAATTGCTTTACCAAAACGAGTTTTCAATTGCTCGGCTTGCTTTGCCATTACCATTAACCCATGCTGGATGTCGTTGGTCAGAATGTTTCCACCAAAAGGAATTACCGCTGTATGGCGGATAATGTTATCGTGAAAAATCGCAATGTCTGTGGTACCACCGCCAATATCGATCAGGCAAACACCGGCTTCTTTTTCTTCTTCGCTTAACACGGCCAAGCTGGATGCCAAGGGCTCAAGAATCAAGTCTTCAATTTCGAGACCGGCTCTGCGAATGCACTTATTAATATTATTAATAGCACTGGTTTGTGCGGTAATAATATGGAAGTCGGCTTCCAGTCTTACACCACTCATCCCTACCGGATCTTTAATGCCCTCTTCGTAATCCACAATATAGTCTTGCGGCATTACATGAATAATCTCACTTCCAGGAGGAATAACAATGCGGTACATATCTTCAGTGAGTCGGTTTACATCTTCAATGCTTACCTCATCATCTTTAGAACTGCGGGTTATACCTCCGTGATGAATAGAGCTTCGGATGTGTTGGCCTGCAATACCAACGTTCACTACGCCAATGTCGATACCCGACATATCGCTGGCTTCTTTTACAGCCTTCTCGATGGCGAATACCGTTTTGTCAATGTTGGTTACAATACCTTTGATCACACCTTCAGATTCAGCTTTGCCCATACCGAGCACTTCAAGTTTTCCGAATTCATTCTTGCGACCTACAATGGCGCAGATCTTGGTTGTACCAATATCCAGACCTACTACTATTTTTTCCTTTTCCATGATGCTTAGATTATTAGTGGTTGTTTGATATTTTTTTAGTTATACGTTAATAAGTTATTCTGCAATTATTTGTCCATCATACTCCAGATTTACTCTTTCGTAACGGGTCCAGCCACGCTGCGGAAGAATCTCCTTATAAAAAATCATTAGCTTTTTGAACTTAGCTTCATAGCCCTCTGCTTTTCCAAACTCAACCCGCTGGCCCGTTATCTGCGGAAGAATAGTAATCTTACCCTGGCTATTAATATCTATTTGCGCAACCTGAGCTTTCCAGAATTTATCGTCTGAAATAAATTCGATCATATCAAGCAATTGTTTCCCTTCTTCCAGTTTTGTCAAATCCTCACTTTCAATCAATTGATTTGTAAATCCTCCACTGATCAAGACCACGCGCGAACTATACTTTTCTGAAACAGGCATGATTACGCCATCCTCCGCGATGTAAGCATCGGGTGCATTTTCGCGAACAATGCGGGCAATGGGTCTTCTTAATTCAACACTCACAATCAGATTTCCCTTCAGGTCTCCAAATAACTCGGCATCCAAAATATGTTTGTCGTACTTGAGCTTTGTCTCAATTGATTTTAGGTTGATGTAATCGAGACTTGTTCCTATTATTTTCTGCCCACTACCTTCTACCAGTTTTAAAACATCGGCTTCATCTAAAAAATGATTTTCCCGAATATTTTCAAGATCAATCACAATGTCCTTACAAACTATTCCATCTTGCTTGCGTGAGCTGAATGCAATCAAAAAGGAAATGGCCAGTAACGCCACCGCTACCTTTATCTCTTTACGAATGTCCAATTTCCATTTCATCGGCTGCTTAACAATTCTTTAATGGGTTTTACAAACGTATCAATGTCTCCAGCTCCAACGGTAGCCAGCACTTCTATGTCCATGCCGGCTAAGGTTTGCATTAGATTTAATTTATTGCATCGTACTTTTTTCTTACTGCTTATATTCTCAAAAAGCATATCCGAGGTTACACCCGCAATGGGTTCTTCCCGTGCTGGGTAAATGTCCATCAACAACAATTCATCCGCCAAACTAAGGCTTGATGAAAACCCTTCAGCAAAATCGCGGGTGCGTGTAAACAAATGCGGTTGAAAGATTACGGTTATCTTTTTACCGATATACATTTCCTTCAACGATTTTAGAAATGCTTCAATCTCTGCCGGATGATGAGCATAATCATCGATGTAAATCAATTTGTCCGTGCGAATGATGTATTCGAATCTTCGCTTAACTCCCCGAAAGGAAGCAAGCGCTTCGCGGATTGTTTTTTCGTCAATCCCAAACTTTAATGCTACCAACGTTGCCGCGATGGCATTTTCCATATTATGAAAACCGGGGACACCGAGCTTTATCTTCTCAATCTTATGAGCAAAGCCCAGCAGATCGAATTCAAAAAATCCGTCCCGACTAATCGGAACTATATTGCCGGCAAAAAATTGCCCCCGGCTCATGCCATATGTTTCTTTATTGATATGTTTAACCTCATCGGCCAGCGAGCCGATCGATTCATGAATAATGAGATTGCCTTTATCATGTATCTGGCTAATAAATTCCTTATAGGAACTCAGCATGTGAAGATGATCTCCATAAATATCCAGATGATCAGCATCGGCAGAAGTAACTACTGCCGTGTGCGGAAATAATTGTAGGAATGAACGATCAAATTCATCGGCTTCAGCAACTACCAAAGTGTTATCGTTCACCTCCCCATGCATAATCAGGTTCGACTCGTAGTTCGTAGTAATACCGCCCAGAAATGCCACCATATCTTTTCCGGCATATTTCAAAATGTGTGCAATGAGTGAAGAAGTGGTCGTCTTGCCGTGCGTACCAGCGACTGCAATAGTTTTATAATTTTTTGTCAAGAGCCCAAGAACTTCAGATCGTTTTAGAATCGTGAACCCAGAATTCTTTAAGTAATTATGTTCTACATGATTTTTGGGAATGGCAGGAGTAAAGATCACTAACGTTTTCTCTTTGCTGATGTAACCGGGTATAAATTCAATCTTGTCATCAAAATGAATCTCCATTCCCTCCTCAATCAACTCATGCGTTAACGGAGTTGGGGTGCGATCATAACCGGCTACACGCAAGCCTTTGTGCTTAAACCAACGAGCAATAGCACTCATGCCTATTCCGCCAATGCCTAAAAAATATATACTATCGTATTGATCTAACTTCATTTCTTAACAATCAGTTTTTCAATTTCATCAACGATATCTTCTGTTGCTCTGGGTCGACCTAAAGGCGCAATGCAATTACTCAAAGATTCACACCGCTGAAGATCGTAAACCAGTTTAAGTGACTCGCTCACCAATAATTCTTTTGCGTTGCGATCGGTAATCATTTCCGCAGCCCCTTCACCCACCAACGTCATCGCATTTTTGGTTTGGTGATCTTCGGCCACATTAGGGGAAGGCACAAGAATACATGGCTTCTTTGCCAGGCAGATTTCAGAGATTGATAAAGCTCCAGCCCGGGAAATCACTACATCCGAGGCCGCATAGGCTAAATCCATTTGTTTTAAGAAATCATGAATTCGAATTTTTCGCAAATCTTTATTGGCAACCTGCGCTTTAACACTTTCGTAGTAAAACTTTCCTGTCTGCCAGATTACCTGTACCTGCGAATCAATAAGTTTATCAATTCCTTCTAAAATACTTTCGTTGATGGTGCGGGCTCCCAGGCTTCCACCCAAAATAAGTAGGGTTCTTCCTTGAGAGGATAAGCCAAAATGATTGCTGGCTTGCTCACGTTTCGTATCAAGACTACTAATATCCTTCCTTACCGGATTACCCGTTAACACAATCCTATCCTTTGGAAAATATTTATCCATACCCGCGTAGGCAACACAAACCCGTTGCACTTTATCACCTAATCTTTTATTCGTAAGGCCCGCGTAAGAATTTTGTTCCTGAACGAGTGCCGGTATTTTTTTGCTGGTTGCCGCTAATAGAATTGGTCCACTGGCAAATCCACCGGTACCCACTACAAAATCGGGTTTAAACTTATTAACCAAACTGCGCGCCTTGAAATAACTTGACGCCAGTTTCAATGGAAATAAAAGATTAGAAAAAGTGAGCTTACGCTGAAGGCCACTTATCCAAAGCCCAATAATTTTATAACCAGCCTCCGGCACGCGCGTCATTTCCATTCTTCCCTTGGCGCCCACAAAAAGAATTTCAGCATCGGCATACCGACTTTTAAATTCATTCGCTATAGCCAATGCAGGAAAAATATGGCCGCCTGTTCCACCACCACTAATAATTAATCGATATGGTTTAGTTTTTTTCAAAATCTATTAAGCTGCTTTCGCATCCATATTTTTCTCTTTCATT
>JAGPBO010000214.1 GCA_018063305.1 Cyclobacteriaceae bacterium | reverse complement strand
CCTGAGCAGCATTCTTCAAATCCTGCATGCCCTTTCTGATTCTTGTTCCAGCAGCGCTATTTCCTTTGTTGTAGAACTTATCGGCATCACCTTCAAGGGATGCAATGAGAGTCTTTAGTTCTTCAAATTTTTTCATTTTAATAGGATGTTTAAATTTTATAATTGATTTCCTACTGCCAATTTAAGCATAAACCTTTAAAAACAAGCTAAAAACCCATTTTAGTTAGATTTTAGTCACAGACACCAATTCCTCCTTCCGGTAAAAACCATCATCAAGCTTCGTTTTTAGCGCAGAAAAGGCGTTTAGGGTCAGCTCCACATCTGCTAACGTGTGAGCTGCCGTAGGGATAATTCTAAACATAATCACGTCTTTTGGCACCACAGGGTAGATAACTACTGAGCAAAAAATGCCACTATTCTCCCTTAAATCCATAGCCATATTGGCTGCTTCCCCTACGCCACCTTTAAATAGAACCGGTGTAGGAGGTGTTTTGGTTGGGTTGATGGAGAAGCCACGATCTTTCAATCCGTCCTTAATCGCAATCATTATTTTCTTTAAATCCGTTCTTAATTCAGGATGTTTCTTAACCAATTCTAATCGTTTTAGTGCACCTATTACGAGCGGCATCGGCAACGATTTAGCATATATCTGAGAGCGTACTGTGTACCGTAAGTATTTAAGAATATTCTTATCGCCAGCAACAAAAGCTCCTATACCTGCCATTGACTTGGCAAACGTTGAAAAATACAAATCGATTTGATCTTGTACGCCTTGCTCCTCACCCACTCCCGCACCGGTAGCACCCATGGTTCCAAATCCATGCGCATCATCCACGAACAAGCGGAAATTATATTTCTTCTTTAAATCAACAATTCCTTTCAGGTCGCCCATATTGCCCGACATACCAAACACACCTTCCGTAATCACCAAAATACCACCTCCGGTTTCGTTGGCAAGTTTGGTAGCACGCTGAAGTTGCTTTTCCAGGTTTTCCATATTGTTGTGGGGATAAACAAAACGCTTACCCATATGTAACCGTACTCCATCAATAATGCAGGCGTGCGATTCGGAGTCATAAACAATAACATCCTTTCTGTCAACTAAAGCATCTATAATTGATAATACTCCCTGGTATCCATAGTTAAGAAGCATGACATCCTCTTTCATAACAAACTGAGCGAGCTGTTTTTCAAGTTCGATATGATGCACTGAATTTCCAGACATCATACGTGCCCCCATGGGTGCAGCTAAACCATATTGAGCAGTTGCTTCGGCATCTGCCTTTCTTACTTCAGGATGGTTAGCCAACCCGAGATAATTATTCAAACTCCAGTTAAGAACCTCTTTCCCATTGAATTTCATTCGTGGGCCTATGTCTCCTTCCAACTTTGGAAAGAAGAAATAATCGTCTGGCAAATGTGAATACTTGGCCAGTGGACCGGCCTCCATGCGTAACTTTGAAAATAAGTCAACCATTTTTAATTCGTTTTTCGTGGATTTCATTCGGTTGCATGCTCAGCACTTACTAGCTGAGTATCAACTAAAATTGCGGCAAAAATAGAAAAATAAATACACAGTGCCTAAATAGGCTTCTGTCAGTAAATTTTTATGGTTACCCGATAATCAGTAGCATTGCAAACGATATAACTCGACATGCAAAAAATTCACAAACTATTGGTGGCCAATCGAGGCGAAATCGCACTGCGTATAATGCGCAGCGTACGCGAGATGGGGATTTTAACTGTAGCGGTTTACAGCGAGGCTGACCGAAACGCACTTCATGTTCGTTTTGCGGATGAAGCCATATGTATTGGCCCCCCGCCTTCCTCCCAATCATACCTGGTTATGGAGAAAATAATTCAAGCTGCGAAGGATACCCAGGCCGATGCCATTCACCCGGGATATGGATTTCTTTCTGAGAATGAAGAGTTCGCTCGAAAAGTTAAAGCAGCTGGTTTGATTTTTATCGGACCATCAGCAGATTCCATTGAATTAATGGGAAGCAAACTGGCAGCCAAAGCAGCCGTAGCCAAATTCAATGTGCCTTTGGTGCCCGGTACTTCCGAGCCTATATCCGATATAGTCGCAGCCAAAAAAATTTCGAAAGTAATTGGCTATCCTATACTTATTAAAGCAAGTGCCGGTGGCGGAGGTAAGGGAATGCGGGTTGTAGAATCCGAAAGCGATTTTGAAAATCAAATGGAGCGCGCAATTAGTGAAGCTACTTCGGCTTTCGGAGATGGCTCCGTTTTTATTGAAAAATACGTAACCCAGCCCCGACACATCGAGTTTCAGATTTTTGGTGATCAACACGGAAATGTCGTTCATTTGTTTGAGCGCGAATGCTCCATTCAACGCAGGCATCAAAAAGTGATTGAAGAAGCTCCCTCATCGGTTCTTACACCAGAACTGCGAAAGAAAATGGGCGAAGCCGCTGTAAATGTTGCCAAAGCAGCGAACTATTACAATGCCGGAACGGTAGAGTTTATTCTAGACGAAAACAAGAATTTCTACTTTCTTGAAATGAATACCCGCTTGCAAGTAGAGCATCCGGTTACTGAAATGATCACCGGATTAGATCTGGTTAAACTCCAGATTAAAGTGGCAGAAGGCGAGAAACTACCATTTGCACAAAACGAGCTAACGATCCATGGCCATGCAGTAGAAGTGCGCGTGTATGCGGAAGATCCTGCAAACAATTTTTTACCCGACATCGGCACACTCAAAACCTATAAACGTCCGCAAGGCCATGGTGTTCGCGTTGATGATGGGTTTGAACAAGGCATGACTATTCCTTTCTATTACGATCCTATGATTGCGAAAATGATTTGCCATGATGAAACACGCGAACGGGCTATCGAAAAAACAATTCGCGCCATTGACGAGTATGAGATTACAGGGCTGGAAACCACGCTGGGCTTTTGCCGGATGGTGATGAAGCATGAAGCTTTTCGCTCCGGAGACTTTGATACAAAATTTGTAGAAAAGTATTTTAAACCAGAGCTTCTCAAAGGCAATGACCAGCCAGAAGAAGCATTGTTGGCGGCTATGCTAAGCGCGCTTACTCAGGAAAATAAAAAATCAACAACCTTACCTGCTACCACAACCGGAGGCAGTCAATGGAAGAAAAACAGAGTATAAAGATGGCAGAAATAAAACCGATTCGCGCTTGGCGGTATAACGATTCTCTTACTGAAACTATCGATACTCTGACCTCGCCCCTGTTTGATGTCGTTTCAGAAAAGCAAAGAAAAAGTCTATATCAAAATCCACTTAACTCCATTCACTTATCGGTGCCTCAAGGGCCCCATGCTGCTGATCATGCTCAACGGCTATTAAATAAGTGGAAGGCCGATGGAACTATTATTCAAGATAAGCTCCCTGCCATCTATGTGTATTATCAGTACTTCAAACTGGCAGGATCATCCAAAGAGTTTTGTCGCAAAGGATTTATTTGTCATATACGCACCTACGACTGGGAGGAAAAGGTAATCATGCGCCATGAAAATACGATACCCAGTGCAGTAAACGATCGTATCGAATTACTGGGTAAAACTGAACTACATGTAAGTCCAACCCATGGCCTCTACACCGATCCAAATTTTACACTGGAAAAATACATGGACGAGGCTATTGCAAGCCCACTTTATGTTAGTGAAAACTATCAGGGTGTAAGAGACGTGTTGTCACTAATTCATGATGCAAAAGTGATTCAGTACTTCATTGATGTACTTAAAGACAAATCAATTATTTTGGCTGATGGACATCACCGCTACGAAGGTTCCTTACATTATAAAAAGCAGCAGCAGGCTTTAAATGTAGGTCATACTGGAATGGAAGGATACAATTTTCATTTAATGTACCTGACTAACACCGAAGCCGATGACTTGCGAATTCTTCCAACCCATCGCCTGGTGCAGGAGTTAGCCAACTTTGATGAAAATGAGATTATAGAAAAGTTGAAGACCGATTTCATCATCAAAGAAATTGAAGACGCAGATACTTTAAACGAGATAATCCTAGGCAAAAAATGGGCCTTCGGAATTCTGTTTAAAGACAGAGCTCTGAAGGTGAGGTTAAAGCCCGAGGCTATGGCTACCATGAGGTGGCATTTTCCAGAGGAAATTAAAACACTGGACCTCACTATACTTCACTATTTTATTATTGAAAAAATCCTGGGCATTCCAGGCAAAGATCAACGCAGTTCAAAAAATATTTCTTTTGATCGGAGTTTTTCAGATTGTCTTACTAAAGTGATACGAGGCGAAGCACAGATGGCCATAATAACACAAGAGATTTCCATTGAAGATGTAAAACGCGTATGTGCCAGCGGTTTTACCATGCCGCAAAAATCGACTTACTTTTATCCAAAAGTGATTTGCGGATTCTTGTTCAGCTCAATAAAAGAGGATGAGTTCCAATCACCTATCTATTCCTTGTTTTAATTCCTTCTAATCAAGTCTTCATGAATTTCACCCGTTCACTCATTCTTGCGTCCAGTTCTCCACGCAGACAATACTTAATGCGTGAAGCAGGATTTGAGTTTCGGGTTGAGGCACCTGGCATCGATGAATCCTTTCCACATGAATTACCGGTAAACTTTGTGCCTAAATATCTGGCGGAGAAAAAAGCTAATGTATTCCAATCACGGATCAAAGATGAAATTGTAATTACCGCGGATACTATTGTTATCTTGAATAGTGATATCTTAAATAAACCCAGAAACCGCGAGGAAGCAATTAGTATGCTTACGCGATTAAGTGGCCAAACCCATACAGTGATAACTGCAGTTTGTTTACTCGATACCAAAAAGATTGATTGCTTTGACGATCACACAAAAGTGACTTTTAAAAAACTTACCCGCGAAGAAATTGAATTCTATGTTGATACGTATAAACCTTACGATAAAGCCGGAGCTTATGGAGCCCAGGATTGGATTGGAATGGTCGCTATAAAAAAAATCAACGGATCTTACTTTACCGTGATGGGTATGCCTATGCATTTGGTATACGCGCATCTGATGTCTTTCTGACTCGACCGCCCGTAAATTATTTCAACGAATCGAGAAGTATCTCCGTTTCAATTGTTGTAGCGCACTTAAAGTGCTTTTGAGGGCAAGCTTTATGACCATGCAAGCCACAAGGTCGACAGGTCAATTTTTCTTTGCTTTCTATAATTACAGATTTATCAGAAAGCGGACCAAAGCCAAAAGCAGGAACAGTAGAACAAAAGATGGCACTTACCGGGGCATTCATAGCCGATGCTAAATGCATGGGTGCCGAATCATTGACGTAATTCATCACAGCATCTTTCATTAAAGAGGCTGACTCCAGAAAACTCAATTGACCAGCAAGATTATAAACCCGATCACTCGCAGTAGCCTTTCGAATCGATTCGCAGATTTCCGTATCAGACGCTGCCCCCAATAAATAGATCCGATCATAGTGCATGGGAACAGAATTTATAAACTCAACCCATTGCGTTGCTGGATACTGCTTGGTGAACCAAACCGATGTAGGCGCCACACATAAATACTTACCTAACTTAAATTTGGAAACAGTATCAAAATCAACTGGGGAGGGATATAGCTTTGGAAGTTCCCGTTGTTTATCAGTGATCGACTCAATTAGTTTTTGATTGCGATCTATCTCATGACGTTTGGTATTGAGATCGTGGGCAATAGACTGGGTGAAAGCAAAAGACCAGGGGTTTTTCTTAAATCCAATTCTATCGGGGGCACCAGATAAAGCCGTGATCATTCCCGAACTGGCAAAACGATGAATATTTATTATTGTATCATACTTTCTATTTCGTACTATAGATATCAACCGAAACAGGTTCCTGACCTTTCTATTCTTTTTATCCCAAATAAGCACTTCGCGAAGATGCGGATGGTTATTAAGTAAAGACTCATTTCCCTTTCGAAGTAAAAAATCAATCGATGAATCCGGATAACTTTTATGTAGTTTTTCAACAACCGCTGTTGCCAGAATTACATCGCCAATAAATGCTGTTTGAATAACTAAGAAGGACCGCGGTTTGGCTATCACAACATTCCTAGAATTTAGTTTTATAATAAGCCAGTGCTTCTGTAACTATATCCATAGCAATTTTCTTATTCTGAAAATCGGGCACTGAAACCACTTTATTCTCCAGCTTCTTATAACTCTCAAAAAACTCTTTCAATTCAAGTTTAAAGTGGTTTGCTAACTCACTAATGTCATTGAGATGTTTTGTATTAGCATCATTTTCAGCAACAGCCAGTATTTTATCGTCAGCAAGGCCTTGGTCAACCATCCGCATAACACCAACAACCCGAGCTGGTACCAAACACAAGGGTTGAATAGG
>JAGPBO010000032.1 GCA_018063305.1 Cyclobacteriaceae bacterium | reverse complement strand
GAGTATTCTCACCTTTAATTCAAAATAAATTCTAGTAACGATGCGTAACAAAATTGTAGCCGGTAATTGGAAAATGAATAAAACGCTGCAAGAAGCCATGGCGTTAACTTCGGAACTCATCGGCATGATAGCGGATGAAGTGAAAGGGAATGTGAAAGTAGTTCTCTGTACTCCGTTTCCGTATTTGCATCCGGTAAACCAGCAGCTTGGCTCTAACGCACGTATTTCGGTTGGCGCTCAAAATTGCAGCGAGTATGATGCAGGCGCCTACACGGGTGAAACATCCGTCTCCATGTTAAAATCAATGAATATTCCCTACGTTATTATTGGCCACAGCGAACGCAGACAATATTTTGGCGAGGACGGTAAGTTACTGGCTACTAAAGTTGATAAAGCGTTGGCCGCTGCACTAATCCCAATATTTTGTTGTGGTGAACCGCTGGAGATTAGAGAAAAAGGCACGCATGAGCAATTAGTTAAGCAACAGGTAGAAGAAAGTCTTTTTCATTTATCAGCGGAAGCGTTGAAAAATATTGTGATTGCCTACGAACCTGTTTGGGCTATTGGTACAGGCAAAACAGCAACCTCGCAACAAGCACAGGATATGCACGCAATAATCCGCAAGCATCTTGCCTCTAAGTATGGATCTGTTGCGGAAGAAATCTCGATCCTTTATGGCGGTAGTGTTAAAGCCGATAATGCCAAAGAACTTTTCGCTTGCGCGGATGTAGATGGTGGTTTGGTAGGCGGTGCTTCGTTGAAGAGCCGGGAGTTTGTTGAGATTGTTAAAGCGATTTGAAAAATCCCCAAGAAGAAATGCACTCTACGCGCCTTCAAGTAGCTTGTGATCCTGAGTATTCAGAAATACTGATGGCCGAAGTGGCCGAAGCCGGCTTTGATACCTTTATGGAAACGGAAACGGGTTTCGAAGCTTATGTAGAAGGTGATGAGTTTGATAAGAGTTTACTGGAGAGTCTGAAGCAGAAGTACAATCAGGTAAAACCCTTACAATTTTCGTTTAGCCAAATTCCAAAACAAAACTGGAATGAGGAGTGGGAGAAGAATGTAGACCCCATTGTGGTGGATGATCAATGCCTTATCCGAGCCGCATTTCATAAAATTGAAAAAAAATATCCGTACGAAATTATCATAACACCTAAAATGTCATTTGGTACAGGACATCATCAAACCACCCATTTGATGATTAGCCGCCAGATGAAAATGAATCATCAAGATAAACGAGTGATGGACGCGGGATGCGGAACGGTGATCTTATCCATCATGGCTTCTAAGCTTGGCGCGAAAGAAGTAGAGGCCTTTGATATTGATGAATGGAGTGTAGTCAATGGAGAAGAGAACGCTGCGAATAACCAATGCAAAAACATTCATATACAGCAAGGTAAAATTGAAGAGGTGAACCTAACCGGAAAATTTGATCTCATTCTGGCTAACATCAATAAGAATATTTTGATGGATGAAATGCACCGCTATGCTTCGTTTCTCACTAAGGGCGGGCAACTATTACTTAGCGGATTTTATATAAGTGATATAGAAGACCTGAAAGCAGAGGCTGCTAAATACAACCTTCAGGAGATCGTGCATGACGAGCGTGAAACCTGGGCGTGCCTACTCTTAGAAATGAATTAGTGAATACTTTTTTTGCGGATTCATTAAGGATAATCAACGGCTATTAAGTTCATAAAAAACATCCACCTTTGCGGATATACAATCCCATTCAAGATTCCGTTAAGTAGGTTAGGTTCATCCATTAGTACATTCGCTATTTATTTACGAATTTCAAGGTTTTTGACCCCGTGAAGCAGGTTTTAAGCTACATTATTATCGTTCTTGTCTCAACCACTGGCGTTTTAGCCCAGTCGGGCGATGCCCGTCTATATAGTTTTCAGGATAGCGTGCGTCTGGTTTTAGAAAGTACGAAGGCCAATGAGGCGATTGCTGTTGGGGCCGCATTCAATACTGCCTGGAGTTCGTTGGGCCCTGATCATCAATCGATCATTCGCGCACAGGCGCGACTCATGAAAAAGAAGGGCTATAAAGTAAGGCCCCATTTTGTTAACTATTACGGAGCTATTGCAGCCGCAGTTACCATCGAAAATGCTGATCTCTCAAAACTATCTAATTACTTAGCAACGGTGGATAAGGTAATAGCCAAAGACAATACCACGCAGGCTAATTTATTCTTTCAACAAAGTCGCGATTTTTTTGAACATCATGCGCTGAATTTTGATAAGGCTTTTCAGTTGCGGGTTGTAGACGACAACTATCAATTCGAATACCTCGAGCCTGTTTATCTATCAGATACGGTGCAGTCCGAATACAACGAACAGCCCGTGGATACGTCATCCTACAATGCCCCGTTTTGGCAACAACCTATTGTTCAACCCGAAGTGTTTGGACCTGTAATTAAATTCGATAAGCTCACACTTAATTTTATAACCCCGTACGATTCTGTTTCTTTAAAAAATACGAGTGGCTTGTTCGCGCTTCGTGAAAAACTTTTTGTTGGCGAAGGCGGCCGCTTCGATTGGTCGGCTGCAGGCCTTCCTTCCGATTCAGTCTACTATGAGTTGAATAAATATAGTTTCAAAACAAATCAACCGTACTTGAAAGCCGGGCAAGGCAAGCTTAGGTATATTGGTAAGGTTTCCACCTTTGTTCCTGGGGTATTTGAGTTCCGAAGTGTTAATCATAAAACTCCGGAAACTTCTGTTTATCCGAGATTTAAATCGTACGAATCAACTATTAATTTAAAAGGCATTGGCGATGATAAATTGAAATACACGGGTGGCTTTGGGTTGCAGGGTAACAAAATAAACAGCAATTCGGTTGATGGCAGTCTTGCCACGATTGAGATTCGAGGTGAAACGGATAAAAAGTTTAAAGCAATTGCCGAAACTTTTGGATTTCAAGATTCGGTGATTGTCTCTCCCAAAGCGAGGATTACTATCTATCAACAAAACGATTCGATCGTTCATCCGGCCATGGAAGTATGGTATGATCATAAAAATCAAAAACTGGTACTAACCAAAGAAAAAAGCCAGTTGCGCAAAGCTCCTTTTTCATCTTCCTATTTTGATATAGAGTTTACAGCTGATCAGATTAAATGGGATTTAAAATCAGACAGTCTTTCAGTTTGGGTAAAGGGAAGTGGCAATATATCGCCTATGGTTCTTGAGTCTAATGATTTTTATGATCCCGAAGGCTATCGTGAGCTTCGCGGAAAGGGATTCGGTTTTCACCCTTTAGCGTTGGTGGTAAACTATGCTAATGAAATCGGCAGCAACGATTTTTATGTGTATGATTTAGTCCTGGAAGGCAAACGCACGCTATCAGAGGTTCGCATGGCTGCAGATTTTTTATCGCAGAAGGGAATGATCGATTACGATGCCCGCACAGGCAAAATTCATGTAAAGGAAAAGTCAATAAACTTTCTGCAGGCAGTTAAAGGGTTTGCCGATTACGATAATTTAAAAGTACACTCCCTTACTGACACAACGGCCAATGCCATAATCAGCTTCTCTAATGGAAGAATGACTGTCTATGGCGTGGAGGAATTTAATGTGAGCGATTCGCTTAATGTTATTATTAAACCCGATAGCAGTCGGATTACCTTTTTACAAAACCGCGATATAAAATTTAACGGAACGATCAATGCAGGTAATTTTGAAATCACCGGGCGCGATTTCACATTAAAATATGATAGTTTTTTTATCAACATGAATCACATCGATTCCATCCGGTTTTATGTTACAGAAAAAAATGGAACGAGGCGCAGAGTGAATAACTCTATGGTAGGGGCCGACTCAACCGCTGCGGCTGCGGGCGGCATGCAAGCATCCTCCAATAAAACCGCGGGCACTTTATTTATTAATCGACCCGATAATAAATCGGGTAAAATAAAGTATACTAATTATCCACGATTGGATGCAACCGCAGGGGGAGTAATCTATTTTGATAGAAGCGAAGTGTTGAATGGAGCGTATGATCGATCTGTATTTTTTGTGGTTCCGCCATTCAAGCTTGATAGTTTGAATGATGCCGATCCGGGGTCTATAAAATTTGAAGGTACGTTCGTGTCCAGTGGTATGTTCCCCAGTTTTAAAGAGAAGCTGTATACCATGCCCGATAAATCTTTAGGATTTACGCATACAGTTCCTGCTTCAGGCTATCCACTCTATCAAGGTGATGGAAAATTATATGGTGGCATGTCTTTAGATAATGCGGGTATTCGGGCTACCGGCAGAATTGATTATTTGGCAGCATCGATGGAGTCACGTGACTTTGTGTTTTATCCAGATTCGGTTGTAGGGCGAGGTAGTGTGGGTGAGATTAAAGAGAAACAATTTGGCGCGGTTTACTTCCCTCAAATCAAGTTGGGCGATTATCAACTCAAGTGGTTGCCGAAGCAAGACAAGATGAATATAAAAAATCTTAAAGAGCCCTTTAGTTTGTATCAGAATACGGCTGCTTTGGATGGTAAGTTGATAGTTTCTAAATCAGGTGTTGGTGGTGATGGCCGGTTAACTACTCGTGGCTCCGAAGTACGATCAAAAGAGCTTGCCTTCTCCGCTAAGGAATTTGGTGCTCGCCATGCAAGGTTTGAAGTGAAAACCGGTAATCCCGATAAACCAGCGCTGGCCGGAAATAATGTAAAGTTGAAATTTAATCTCGATCAGAATTTTGCAACCATTAGCCCGGAAGTAGAAGGAGAAGCAGCCATTGATTTCCCGTATGCTCAGTTTAAAACATCGATACCAGAAGCTCGGTGGGATTTAACCACGCAGAAAATTGTGATGAATAAAGCCCCGGATTTACCTATTGAAAATTCCTATTTCTACACCACGCGCAAGGAATTGGATTCACTCAGTTTTAATGCCGAGCGCGCAGAGTATGATATAAAAACACAACAACTAAAAGTAAGTGGAATTCCTTACATCATTGTGGCTGATGCTAAGATCACTCCAGAAAACAATGAAGTATTGATTTTAGAAAACGCTAAAATAGGACAACTCAAAAATACTGTGATCATTCTGGACACACTCAATGGTTATCACCGCCTTACAGAGGGAGTTGTTGATATTATTTCCCGAAAGGAATTTGCCGGTTATGCCACCTATCAATATGTAAATGCCGTTAATGACACGTTCGCTATTAAAATGACAGATTTCCGCCTTGAGCCTATAACGGAAGAAACTCGAAACAAAAAACAACGGGGAGGTCCACTAATGCAAACTGTAGGAAATGGTGCGGTTACGGAAAGCAATAATATTCTGGTGGCCCCCCGCATCTTTTACAAAGGTGATATGACCATGTATGCCACCAAGCCGGCTTTACAATTACATGGTTTTGTAAAACTTGATTTGAAAAAAATCAAAAATTACAACACCTGGTTGCAGTACACACAAAGTGGGGATGAGAAAGATGTCTACCTCAATTTCGATAATTCAATTACCGAAGAAGGACGCAAGGCAGATGCCGGGCTTCATTTTGCGGATGACAATGACCTGTACATAACTTTTGTTTTTGATAAAAAAGATCCGGGCGATGACGATTTCTTTTTGCCAAGCGGATCTCTGTATTATGAAAAAGAAAGCAAGGAGTTTCGGATTGAAGATCGTCAGAAAGCCGCGGGAGAAAAGCTTACCGGAAAAGTCTTTGCCTACAATGAAGAGAAGCAGGAAGTTCGGTTTGAGGGCCCCATTACCTTTTTTAAAGGAAGTAAGGATTTCAATTTGACTGCTTCTGCTTTAGGATCGGGTAACCTGGAGACGAATGATATAAAAATGAATTCGTTCGTTATGGTCGATATGAATATTCCCACGATGGCGTATCAACTGATGGCTACAAATATTCTAGAAGTAATAAAAAATGAAGGAGTTAAAGAAGAGGGCCTTGGTGATCAAACCGATTTGTTGTACAAGATTGCGGATATTGTGGGTGAGCGAGCCGTAAAAGATTATGAACAGCGTTCGTTACAGACCTATACGCCATTAGCTTCTGTCCCCGGTTTATTGAAGCCGTTAGTAATATCAAACGCAAATTTAAAATGGTCGCAAGAACACAAATCGTTTTATAGCGAAGGATTAATTGGACTTAGCCACATGGGGCGTTATGATATTAATGGGGCGTTTGAAGGATTTATGGAAATACGCAAGAATGAAGATGGAGCCCCCGTTTTTCATCTTTTTATTAAAGCCTCACCCGATTCGTGGTTTTATTTTGGTATGGAAGACAACCGACTTATGGTTCATTCATCCATACCAGCGCTCAATGATTTGATAATGAAAAAGACCAACGCCAGTAAAGCTAAGCTGGGCGAGTTAGTCTTTATACCTGGTACGGATGAGGAAACCCTTGCCTTTATAAATCACTTCCGCCAAATCTACTACGGCCTCGAAGCGCCTTATGATCTTTCGAGTGGTAGCGCTTCCAAGAAAAAAGATAAGAAGAAAGATGAAGAAGATGATGGCTTTTAAGTCATATCACCTCCCATCACATTTTATTTTTTCGGCTCTTCAGATTCTGTAACTTTTCCCTCTCAAATTCTTTCCTATGAAAAAGTTTTCAATCCTCGTTGCGGTTACGCTTTGTGTAGGCTTAACCTTTGCTCAAAACAATTACTTCTTTCCATCCGGAGTAACTTTTGACCCAACCATTCCCACACCGGAACAATTTTTAGGTTATCCCATTGGCGATTTGCATACTCGCCACGATCGAATTGTGTCTTATTTTCAAGAGCTGGCGAGAGTATCACCCAAAGCCCATTTTCAAATTATCGGGTATACTTATGAACGCAGACCCCAGATAGTTCTTACCATTACAAGTCCTGAGAATTATGCCCGCATTGAAGAGATTCGGAAAGAACATTTAAAATTGGCTGATCCTTCGCAATCCGTAAATATTTCTTCCATGCCCGTGGTTATAACCCATGGCTATAATGTGCATGGCAATGAACCCAGTAGCAGCGAGGCCGCTATGCTAACAGCGTATTACCTGGTTGCTGCACAAGGTGATGAAGCAAATAAAACCTTACGGGATGCAATCATTCACATTGATCCGAATTATAATCCTGATGGCCGCGACCGTCATACCAACTGGGCCAATATGCATAAAGGATTTCCTCCCGTTTCGGATCCTATGGATCGTGAGCACAATGAAGTTTGGCCTGGTGGAAGAACTAATCATTATTGGTTTGATCTCAACCGGGATTGGTTGCCTCTGGCCCATTTGGAAAGTCAAAATCGAATTGAGTTTTTCCACCAATGGCTGCCGAATGTGTCCACCGACTACCATGAAATGGGAACCAATTCGACCAATTTCTTTGAACCAACAAAACCTATTGGATCAGAAAACCCGGTTATCCCCCGGGCCAACTATGATCAATTGAATCCGTTGTTTGCAAAATATTTTGCCAAGGCTATGGACGAAATTGGATCACTATATTTCTCTAAGGAGAATTTTGATAATTCGTATCCGGGCTATGGCTCTACCTATCCGGACATTCATGGCGGATTAGGATTAGTTTTTGAGCAAGCCAGCTCTCGGGGCCATGTTCAGAAAAGTTCTACGAAGGAGGTTCTGTTCGCCTTTACCATCCGCAATCATGTACGTACCAGTTTGGCTACCGTGAAAGCCGGTGTTGAAAATCGCGAGTTGTTACTGAAGCATCAGCAGGAATATTTTAAGTCGGCCTTGGATGAGGGAAAAAAATCGGCCATTAAAGCTTACGTCTTTGGCGATAGTAAAGATCAGAGCCGCACAAAAGATTTTGCAAACTTATTGTTAAAGCATCGGATAGAAACGTATGCCCTGTCGGCCGACCTTACTATTGGTGCTAATAAATATGAAAAGGGAAAAGCGTTTGTAGTTACCACCGATCAAACGCAATATCGCATGGTACGCAGTATGTTCGAGAAAGTAACTTCATTTTACGATAGCGTTTTTTATGATGCTTCCACCTGGACTATGGCGCTTGCCTATGGCGTTCCCTATGATGCGGTTAGTGCATCGGTTAAACTTTCGAAAGGAGATAAAATTAAATCTCAGGACTTGGCCGCCACCCCGCCACCGGTTATCAAATCAACCTATGCCTATTTAATTGATTGGAATGAATATACTGCATCGCGTGCGTTGTATTATCTGCTTTCAAAAAATGTATATGTTAAAGCTGCCTTTAAACCATTTGCGACAACCGTGAATGGAACGAAGAGACAGTTTGGCTATGGAACCTTAATGATTCCGGTGGCCGATCAAGACATTTCGGCTGACGAACTTTTTACTGCCATGCGCGAAGCTTCTGCTACTTCTGGACTGGAGATTTACTCAGTAGCTACTGGCTTTAATCTGGAAGGTGTTGATCTGGGCAGTGGAAACGTACGTACTGTGCAAATGCCTAAAGTGGTTATGTTGGTAGGCGATGGGGTAGCAGCCACGGATGCCGGGGCTCATTGGTTTTTGTTAGACTCAAAATTGAATATGCCCATTACGAAAGTCAATACCAGTCAATTCGGTCAACTTAGAATCATTGACTATAACATATTGATTTTGGTATCGGGAAACTACGGCATACTGGGCGAGGTAGGGGTTGCAAAAATTAAAGCATGGGTACAACAGGGTGGAACCTTGATTTTAGAAAAGTACGCCATCAGCTGGGCGATCAATAACAAATTGATTGATGAACAATTAAGTAAAGAGGATGATAAGAAAGATACCAAGCGAATGGACTATGTAACAGCGGGAGATTACCAAGGGTCACGGGCAATTGGGGGCTCAATTTATATGGCCAATCTCGACATCACGCACCCTCTAGGATTTGGCTATACCAATCGTGCACTGCCGGTGTATCGCAACCATACTGTTTTTATTGAACCGAGCAAGAATCCATTTAATACAGTGATTAAGTATACAGCTAATCCTTTGTTGAGTGGTTATATTCATCCAACCAATTTGGCCAAAATCAAAAATTCAGTTTCACTGCAAGTGAGTAACATAGGGCAGGGTCGTGCCATTTTGTTTGTAGATGATCCTGCCTTTAGAGGCTATTGGAATGGAACAAACAAGTTATTCTTTAACGCCCTGTTCTTTGGTTCGCACATTAGTGCCCCACGCTTTGAGGCTGAAGAGGAATAGTTTAATTAAATATTTCTGAAGACAATTAATAAAGGAGTTTGGGTGTGAATCCAGACTCTTTTTATTTTCTTACAGTCTCTGTTAATACACACAGAAACAACTTTTGACACACAAACCAGAGATAGTCGAGCTCGCTTAATTGATTCCAGAAAAAGTATTCTGTCATTTGCTCACCTGTACCAAAAATCATAGTACAACGAATCCTCTGATTTGTAAGAAAAATCAAAAGGCCGGGAATTAGGAACTTTGCAACCTTAAGCGCAAAGGATTGTCTATTGTTGACTTACTATATTACTTATATGATAAAATTTAGATGGTTTGTTTTAGTAATTCTGTTGCTAGTATTTATAGGACCAGAGTCTGTGAGCCAGAATCGTGACCCCCGGTTGACTGAAATTGTAACGATTGATCTTGATAACTTTTGGATTGCTTTGGAGAAGGCTGGGCCTGAAGTTAAGCCGGAGGTTATTAATGAATTGTATTTGAAGAAAGGCTCAAAGGGAGTTAAAGGATTTACAAAAGGCAGGATTAAGGACGCTGAACATTTGACAAACGTAATTCGATTGCATGCCAGGTATTATCACTCGATAAAATCAAGCACGGACAGTATTGCAGGTATGAATGATCAAATTCACCAGATCTTTGTTAGGATGAAAGAACTTTATCCTGACGCAGTTTTTCCAACCGTCTATTTCGTCATAGGAGCGCTCAGTTCAGGGGGCACTACTTCTAATGACGGGCTTATTATTGGTGCAGAAATGTATGGACGTACTGCGCAAACACCTACCGAAGAGTTGAATGATTGGCTGCTAACAGTTATAAAGCCTGTTAATCAAATTCCCTATATCGTTGCTCACGAGCTCATTCATTTTCAGCAACATTATGATGGGGGAACCCTTTTGGCCGCTTCTATTAAAGAGGGGTCAGCAGATTTTTTAGCCGAGTTAATTTCGGGGAAGCACATTAATCAGCATGTGCATGCGTTTGCAGATCCGAAAGAAGAGGAACTTTGGCTGGAGTTTAAAGAGAGAATGAATGGAAAAGATTACAACGGGTGGCTTTATAGCTCAGCTAAAGAGAGGCCCAACGACCTGGGTTATTGGATGGGCTATAAGATAACAGCGGCCTATTATAATCAGGCATCAAATAAGAAAACTGCAATTCGAGATATATTATACATAAAGAACTTTAATGCATTTTTGAATCAAAGCGGTTACGCGAACAAGTTTGAGTAACCTCAATATCGTTATTGTTTAACGAGATTATATGGGTGGATTTAGAGAGGAAGTAGCAATTAATCCAATTTCCTGGCATCGTGATTAACTTGCCGGTCTTTCCCCTGCAATCTTTGCCATAGGTATTCTGGTCTTCCATCTTTCGCTATTCTGGATTAAGCCTTTTCACTACACCCAGTATCAGGGGCCGATAAATGCGCAATCTCTTTATGGCTTGCAAATGATGTATTCGTGCATACCCGTTTTGCGGATAGGCTGAAATGATCTTATCATACGATTTTGCAGGGTATTCATAAGGAATAGCCAATAGAGTTTGAAGGTATGCCATTCCAGTCTTTAAATCTTATTGGTGATCTCGTTAAAATATTGCTATAAAATTATTTTAATAGTAATATTTATTGACATTTGCATAACTATGGCAAATAGGATTTACACTACCTCCCTTGTAGCTGTCTATTAATGGCTTTCCTTAATCATACAGCTGGCTACAAAGTCTGGATTTTTGCTCCTTATTTGGAGACGGATGATCCTACCTTGAAATTTTATTACGACTACACCCAAAGTATAGCCGAATACACCAAAGTTTTTGATGAGATCAAGTGCGAATGGGAATGGGTAAACGTTACTATCCATAACATCGCTGAGGCTATTGCTAAAGTGCAGAACTACTCAGCCAAGCGCAGTATTGTGCTTAATCTATGCGATGGAGACGAAATAAATGATGTTCCGGGCGTCTCAGTAATTCATGCATTGGACGAGAACCAGATTACCTATACCGGATCGGATTCTTACTTCTATGATATAACCACTTCAAAAATTACGATGAAGGAAGCTTTTGGTAAAGCAGGAGTTTCCATGCCCAGCTGGCAAAAGCTAAATGGTCATATCGACCCCGATCTATTTAAGAAGGTAGGGAAACCGCTTATTGTTAAGCCTGCAGTTTCGGCCGGAAGTATGGGCATTAGCATTAAGAATGTAGTTAATGGCAAGCGTGAACTAAAGAGTGTGTTATCCAATCTTCATGGTGGATTCAAAGGCTGGAATCTGGATGGTGCTGGTCTGCTGGCCGAACAATTTATTATTGGTCGTGAGTTTACAACCTTATTGGTAGGCTCCCATCATCAACCTGAGCAGATCAAATTTTATCAGCCAATAGAACGTGTGTTTCATCAAGGCTTGCCCGAAAAAGAGCAATTTCTTTCATTCGAACGGCTATGGGAAGCCTACGAAGATGAAGCTCCGCCACCTGATAATGGATTTTTATATGAATACGCACCCGTAACATCGTGCGAATTAGTTCAGCAATTAAAGGAGCTTAGTATTGATGCCTTCAAAGCCGTAAAGGGAATGGGCTATGCGCGGTTAGACTTTCGGTTAGATAAAAAAACGGGAAAACTTTTCGTGTTGGAAATCAATGCCCAATGTGGATTGAGTGATGATGAAAACTATACCTCTATTGGCGCAATTCTGCGCATGAGTGATAAGACATTTACCGATTTAATTGTAGAAGTGCTGGATGATGCCTTACTTCGTAAAGCACCTGTATTAAATGAAATCCCGATCCGCAAAGTAGCAAAGAGATCAGCCTCGGCACTCCCTCGCTTGCGCGGATAACCACTAACAAAACAGTATCACATGAAAGTTTGTGTTCTGCAACCGGATTATAGCACTACCGATGTAGACTATAAAAATTATGATCCTGCCCGCAACATTGCCCCCTTGTTACCAAGCGATCAGGTGGATCATGTGCTCTTAAATAAACTAACAACCTATAAACAGCTTAAAGATCTTCGGAAATCGAAGTACGATATCTTTATAAATCTTTGTGAGGGCTATCTGGATTGGTCGGTGCCTTCTATTGATGTGATCAACTCGTTAGATGCGCTCAACCTTCCCTATACAGGACCGAATTCAATCTTATATGATCCGCCAAAGCCGCTGATGAAGTATGTGGCCTACTGTGGGGGTGTTAAAACTCCCAACTTTGCAGAAATAAGTTGCACTACGAATAAACTTATTGAGAAAGTTCAACACCTTACCTTTCCCTTATTTGTAAAACCTGCCAAAGCAGGCGACAGTCTTGGGGTTGACGATAAGTCGCTTGTAAAAGATCATGCTGAGTTAACAAGTAAAGTGGAAGCCTTGCTGGCCGATGGGTACGAAGATATTTTAGTAGAAGAATATATTGCTGGGCAGGAGTTTACGGTTTTGGTGGCAGCCAACCCAAAACCTAAACGCAGCTGCACAACTTTTAAGCCCGTTGAATATCAATTCCCGAAAGGATATAAATTTAAAACGTACGCGCTTAAAACTTCTGAACTGCATACGGATGTTAATAAGCCTTGTGCTGAAGTGGCGTTGGAGGCAAAGTTGAGATCGGCCGCAGAGAAAATTTTCAATGGCTTTTCCGGGGTGGGTTATGCCCGGCTGGATTTCAGGGTAAATGAAAACAAGGATGTTTATTTTTTGGAAATAAACTTTACGTGTTCCGTTTTTTATGAAGATGGATACGAAGGTTCGGCTGACTATATTCTGAAGTTTGATCCGGTTGGTAAAACGGGATTCTTAAAACACATTATTACCGAAGGAATTGCAAGACACGCAGCTAAACAAAAAAAATATCGGGTAAACGGAAATGCGATTAATGGTTATGGCATAGTTGCCCAGACAGCGTTAACCAAAGGTGAGATTGTTTTTAAGATTGAGGAATCGGCTCAGCGCATTGTTACCAAACGCTATGTGGAAACCAATTGGACACCTGAACAGATAGAGGAGTTCAGGCATTATGCCTATCCGATTTCCGATGAGGTTTATATCCTTTGGGATCAGAAGCCACAAAACTGGGCGCCTCAAAATCATAGTTGCGATCCGAATACAATCTATGATGGATTAAACCTGGTTGCACTTCGGGATATTAATCGCGATGAAGAATTAACGCTCGACTATGCCGATTTATTAGACGATACCATTCAGTCGTTTGTATGCGCCTGCGGCCATCCAAACTGTCGCAAAGTCGTTTCAGGCAAAGCCGATAACTCGGTGACGCAACGCGAGAAAATTTCGTGGAATGTTTAACAGACGATAAGCATTCTGAGATTTTTGAACGTCTATTGTTGTATCGGCTTTAAAAACACCTCGGCAATCATACATCGTGCGCTACCGCCACCAATCGTTTCAATTGTCTTGATCGAGAGGGGAACTAACTCACAATATTTTTCTATTTCGTTTTTCTGAGCAGCGGTTAAGCTGTTGAATGAACTTTGAGACAAAGCCAAAATACCCTTATTGTCGTTGATTTGTATGGCAAGCATGTTGCCCGCAAAATTGTTCATCTGTTCAAAGGTGATATCAATAATTTGATGCCTTGTGTTAGCCAGGGATTCAAAAACCAATTCTCTTTCTTTCTTGTCGGAAATACTGTCGAGACAGATAACTGAAAAATTTTCACCAATACACATCATAACATTGGTATGGTAAATTTCTTTTCCACCTTTGTCGTGTGCGTGAAAGCATACGGGCTTATAACGCAAGTAGTCGCAAACTTTATCAAAAAGTTCTTTGTCTGTTCGGGGAGATAAGCAAGCGTAAGCCATTTTGTTTTGGTGGTCAAACACGATGCTGCCTGTGCCTTCTAAAAACCTATTTTCTTTTTCGTAGGCAGAAAGGTCAAGTAGGTTGGTTACTTGAAAATCCTTTTTCAGGGAATCGATAATGTCTTGCCGTCTTTCGTGTCGCCTGTTGGGAGCGAACATAGGATAAAGAATCACTGTTCCGTCTGAATGAAAAGAGACCCAGTTGTTTGGAAAGACCGCATCGGGTTTTTCGGGATATTGCGTGTCGTCAAAAACAAAAACATTAACGCCTCTTGATTTTAGCATTGCGGCAAATTCCTCAAACTCATTAAACACCTTTTTCATTATCGTATCTCTGCTTTCTTTTACTTCATTCTGAAAAGCATTTGAGGCGGCTGTTTCAGGGTTGAAAATAAAGTTTGATGGTCTTATGAGTAAAATGTTTTTTGTTGTTTGCATGGTAATTAAATTATTTCCTGAACAGGAGTCGTTTTACTTTTGACGGCAAATACGGCTTGTCTAAAATTATGCCTGTTCACTCTATGAGCAAATGGTTAAGTTAATAATTTAACTATTTTTCAATAGCAAGAATACAACACACCAATGAAATCTGTATAACAAACAACAACAAAAATGAAGTGTCTTTTTGAAATCTTGCAATTGGGAGAACATTTGAATTAATTTGATAATTACTATGGCCAAATCTCAAACTATCCTTGATCCCGTTGATCTGCTTCCGGTGCTCGATAAAAAATTAATTGAGTTGCTGGAATCACTGTCTCCGGAAGATTGGCATAAGCAAACTGTGGCAAAACTTTGGAAAGTAAAGGATGGTGTAGCCCATTTGTTGGATACAAACATCAGAGTGCTTTCATCCTTGCGGGATCAGCATAGGGCAGAAACCCCAACAATAGACTCTTACCAAGGTCTTGTTGATTATTTAAATGGATTAAATGCAGATTGGGTGAAGGCCATGAAACGTGTCAGTCCGGCTATGTTGATTTATTTGCATAAGGCTACCGGACCACTCTATTGTGAATACTACAAGTCATTGAATCCACAGGACGAGGCTGGGTTTCCGATTGCGTGGGCAGGGGAGCAAGTGAGTAAAAACTGGAAGCACATTGCCCGTGAGTACACTGAAAAGTGGTTACATCAACAACAAATCCGGGAAGCCGTTAATAAGCCCGGGTTAATGACAAAGGAATTTTTCTATCCGTTTATGGATACACTCATGTTAGGCTTGCCGCACACGTTTCGGGATATTGCTGCCCCTGAGAGGACAACGATTCAAGTAACCATTACCACGGATATAGGCGGTTCATGGTTTCTAACTAAATGGATTGACAGTTGGATCCTCGAGAAGATCACTCCCGCCAAGGTTGATTCAGAAGTTCAGATTTCACCAGACATCGCCTGGAAATTATTTTCTAAAAGTATCCGACCCGAAGCAATTGGTAACGATATAATCATTACGGGCAATCAGAATCTGGGCAAAGTCGTGTTGTCGATGGTCTCGGTGATGGCTTAAAAGAGGGTGTAAAAAAAGAACCATCTTACAAACTGTAAGATGGTTTCTCTCTACCTAACTAAACTAACTTTCTATTTTTAATTCCAACCTCCGCCCAGTGCATGATAAATATTAACCATGGCATTCATCTGTTGCTTCTTGGTTTCAATAAGATCAAACCGCGATTCAAGTGCATCGCGCTGGGTCAGCAACACTTCCATGTAGTTTGCCCGGGCTGATCTGAAAAGACTATTTGAAATGGTTACAGACTGGGTAAGGGCCTGTACTTCCTGTACCTTCAGGCTATAGGTGTTATCCAGATTGTTAATCATGGATAGCTGATTCGCCACTTCGATGTAGGCATTTAGCAGCGTGCGTTCGTAGTTATAGACAGCTTGTATCTGCATGGCATTTGCGCTGTAGTAAGCTGCCTTTATCGCATTTCTATTTATTAAGGGGGCTACTAAATCTCCAGCTAAAGAATAAAGTAATGATTGCGGTGTTTTTATTAAGTAAGAGGGATCAAATGCCTCAAACCCAATGCCTGCTGAAATTCCTAAGGAAGGATAAAATCTTGCTTTAGCAACTTTAACATCCAACTTGGCAGCAACCAATTTAAGTTCAGCTTGTTTTACATCGGTTCGGTTTTCTAATAACTGCGATGGAATACCGGCCTGAATTGTATTCGGAATCAAATTGTTGAAATTTAGAGAATTGCGTTGGATAGATTGGGGGTACCTCCCCACCAAAAAATTAATGTGATTCTCCATTTCTGTTATGCTCTGTTGAATACCAAACTGAAGACTCCGTGTGTTTAACACGAGCGCCTCAAACCTTCGAACGGCCAATTCGGTAACCTGGGCCGCTTGCTTTTGCTGTCTTACGACTTCAAGAGCATCGCTTTGGATTTCAATATTTTGCTTTACAAGAGCAAGCTGATTATCGAGAGCCAGTAATTCGAAATAGGAATTAGCGATTTCGGCAATCAGATTAGTGACTATGAAATTTTTCCCTTCTATAGTAGAGAGATACTTACTTACCGCAGATTTTTTTGCATTATGTAGCTTGTTCCAGATGTCTATCTCCCAGGTTGCATAGGCTCCTACCATATAGTTCTGCAAAGGTTCAGGTGTTTCTTTACCAGGCATAATTTCTGTGGTTGCCTCACTGGAGCCATGACTTGTGTATCGACCACGTTTATCAACACCGGCCGAAGCACCAATACCAACAAAGGGTAAGTACTCTCCTTTCTTTGCTCGCACTTCATTTCGTGCAATCTCTATCTCCTGTAGGGTAATATTCAGTTCCTGATTGTTATGTAAGGCTGTATCAATCAGGGCCACCAGGTTTGGATCGGAGAAAAAATCTCTCCACTTAACCTTTGCCGTATTGGTTGAGTCCAGCGAGTTGTTGAAACTTGCCGTCATCGTTGTGTTCTCTTGCTTACTTACTATCGGAGGAGCGCAAGCCGAAAAAATTACAGCCAGGAAAATAACCCCTACATAGTGATAATTCATTTTAAACATTCGAGTCATTTTCTTCTTTCGTTTTTTTGTGTTCGAATTCTTCTGAAAAAGGTCTATCGATTTCATCCTTGAGTAATTGACGGCCTTCTGCCATATTCGCGAAAATATAATACAAGCCAGGGATAATGATTACCCCCATCAGTGTTCCAATCAACATACCTCCAAGCGCTGAACCACCAATTGTTTTATTACCAATGGCGCCAGCACCGGTCGCTATTACAAGTGGAATCAATCCCACAATAAAGGCGAAGGATGTCATTAATATCGGGCGGAAACGAACCCGGGCACCTTCAATAGCGGCTTCAAAAATAGTTGCTCCATGTCGGTGTTTTTGTACCGCAAATTCTACTATCAACACCGCATTTTTTCCCAGCAACCCTATCAGCATGATAATTCCTATTTGCGCATAAATGTCGTTGTCCAACCCCATGAGCTTCAGTAGAAAGAACGAACCAAATATCCCGACAGGAAGAGAAAAGATTACCGCTAAAGGCAAAAGGAAACTTTCATATTGCGCGGCCAGCACCAGGTAGACGAATGCTACAACAATAATGAAGATGTATATAGATTCATTACCACTCTTGGCTTCATCATACGAAAGACCTTCCCAGGCAATGTCATATCCTTTTGGCAATGTTTTGCTGGCCACTTCTCGTATTGCCTGAATAGCTTGTGCCGTAGTGAAACCACTTGCCGGAAGTCCGCGAATTGCTGCGGAGTTATACATATTGAAACGCGTAACCTCATTAGGCCCCTGTGTCTTTTTAAGTTTCATAAAAGATGAATAAGGAACCATTTCACCTTCTTCATTCTTAACGAACAAATTCAAAACATCGGAGGGTAGCCTTCTGAATTCGGGAGCGGATTGCACATACACTTTGAAAAATCGCCCGAACCGGATAAACCCCTGTTCATACGTACTACCGATTAGAATATTCAAGTTTTCCATAGCCCTACCAATGGAAACACCTTTTTGCATGGCTGCTTTATTATCAATCTCCAATTCGTATTGCGGATAATTGGCTGCAAAAAAAGTAAACAAACCAGTCAACTCTTTACGTTTACCCATATCAGCGATAAACTGCTTATTGATTTTATCAAAATCGTGGTAGTCGGTTTCGCTATTTTTATCGAGCAAACGCAATGAAAAACCACCGGAAGAACCAAAACCAGGAACAGCCGGAGGTTCAAAAAATTCTACAATCGCACCAAGGTTTCTCGATTTTTCTTCCAACTCTTCCATGATCTCTTTAACGGATTGTTTACGATCCGACCAGTTTTTTAAGTTGATCAAACAGGTACCCGCGTTGGAACCACGTCCTTCAGTCATAATCTCATAACCCGCCAAGGAAGAAACTGATTCTACACCGTCAACTTCTTCGCATATCTTCTGAAGCTTTTGTGAAACCTGATTGGTTCTTTCGAGTGTAGCGCCCGGAGGGGTTTGGATAATGGCATAAATTGTACCTTGATCTTCACCCGGAATAAAACCAGCCGGCAGAATTTGATTCTCAACAAAAATACCAAAACCGAAAATCAATAAGATACCTAATGTCACCATCCTTCTGTTGACGATTAATCGCAACAAGCCAGCATATTTTCCGGTAAGTTTTTCAAACCCACGGTTAAAACTATCGAGCGATCGATTCAGTAAGTTTTTCTTTTTTGGTTGACCATGGGTGTTCTTCAAAATCATAGCACACAAAACAGGTGTAAGTGTAAGCGCTACAACTCCTGAAAGCACAATAGATGTGGCCATGGTAATCGAAAACTGTCGATAGAACACGCCTACCGGGCCTGTCATAAATACCAACGGCACAAATACCGCTGTCATTACAAGTGTGATGGCAACAATGGCTCCGCTGATTTCGGCTAGTACTTCTTGCGTGGCCTTATAGGGGGAAAGATTTTTTTCTTCCATTTTAGCATGTACCCCTTCCACCACAACAATGGCATTATCGACCACAATACCAATGGCTAACACCAATGCGAACAAGGTGATTAAGTTGATGGATAGTCCGAAAAATTGCATGAAGAAAAATGCTCCCACCAAGGACACCGGAACAGCAAGTGTTGGAATTAACGTTGAGCGCCAGTCGCCAAGGAAAACAAACACCACGAGAGCCACCAGGATAAAAGCCTCACCCAATGTATGCAATACCTTTTCAGTAGAAGCATCCAGAAATTGAGAAACATCATAGCTGATTTTATAATCTAGTCCTGGAGGAAAGTCAGCCTTCATTTCTTCAAGCAACACCTTTACCTCCTTAATTACCTCACTGGCATTACTACCGTAGTTTTGTTTCAATACAATGGCTGCCGATGGATGGCCATCCAAATTAGAATAGATATCAAAGAACTCACTTCCCAATTCAACCTTAGCAATAGACCCTAGTTTAATACTTTCTCCCTCGGCATTCGCACGAATAATAATATTCTCATACTCTTCCGGTTTATTAAACCGTCCTTTGTATGTCAATACGTATTCTAAAGACTGAGCAGCAATACCAGAGCTTTGGCCTATTCTGCCAGGGCGCCCAATGATACTTTGCTCTGCCATCGCTTCCATCACCTCTTCAATGGAGATATTATAAGCGCGCATGCGAGTTGGATCAAGCCACACACGCATGGCATACCCGCGACTTCCTAATATTTTGGTTCTTCCAACACCATGAATCCGATTGATCTCAGGAATCATTTTTACGTTGGCATAATTGTATAAGAACTTCTCATCGAGATTTTTATCAGTACTGTACAAGTTGACATACATCAACATACTGGGTTGTATAGGTGTAATGATTACCCCTTCCCGTTGCACCAGATCGGGCAACAGTGGCATTACCTGATCCACCCGCGTTTTAACACGTATAGTGGCCTCGTTGGCATCCGTACCGGGCTCAAAGATTACACTCAGTGTTGCCTCTCCTGCACTGGTAGCATCGGACGTCATGTATCGCATACCCTGAACACCGTTGATAGAATTTTCTAACGTGATGAGCGTTGATTTAATCAACACATCAGCACTGGATCCGGGATAGGCAATAAAAATACTTACCGTGGTTGGAGCAATTTCAGGAAACTGCGAGGTCGGTAGCTGCTTGATTGCCAATGCTCCCACAAAAAGGAAAACCACTGAAATTACAATTGCAAAGACGGGTCTATGTAATATTTTACTAAACATTTCTTTAAATTTTTAGGTACGTATTACTCCGCGTATAACTCCAACTGCGACAATACCGAACTTGGTTTTACAAATTCAAAGTTTATTTTTTCGCCTTCATGCACCAGACGTAGTCCTTCAAGAAGAATTTTATCCGTTTCTTCAAGCCCACCATTTACAGCATAAATATGAGGCAGTTCCGCAGAGATGGTAATATGCCGTGATCGAACAATATTGTCTTTGTCAATAACGAAGACATACCTTTTATCCAGAACTTCAAAGGTAGATTTCTGCGGTATTAGCAAGGCCTCTTTAAGAGGCACGTTCATTAAAACAGTACCTGTCTCTCCGTGCCTTAGCAGTCCTTTCGGGTTAGGAAATGTTGCACGGAAAGCAATGTTTCCAGTTTCATTATTAAAATCGGCTTCAATGGTTTCAATTACTCCGTGATATTTAAATAACTTACCATTAGCCATTAATAGATTCACATGCACCAAGCTGTCTCTTTTTATAACTGTTTCATACTCTAGGTATTCAGCTTCCGGCACATTAAAATAAACCCACATTTTACTGTTGTCCGATAAGCTGGTAAGTAACTCACCTTCATCCACGAGGCTTCCCAACCGTACATGAAAACGATCCATGATACCATCAAAAGGGGCTTTAATCTGTGTAAAACCAAGATGAGCCTGTGCCAGCGCTACCTCAGCCTTTGCTTTATCAAATTTTGCTTTTGCTAACGCCAATTCATTTTTGGAGACCACATTGCTGTCGGCCAGGGCCTTTGTGTTCAGATATTCAATTTCTACAAAGTTGGCCTCGGCCTGTGCTTTTTGCATCTCAGCCTGATACAACATCGGCATGATCTGAAACATCAATTGCCCCTTCTTTACCCGTTGACCTTCATCCACATAAATATTTTGCAGATAACCTCTTTCCAAAGCCATTATTTCAATGTGACTTATAGCACGGATCTGGCATACATATTCCTTTGTAGTGGAGGTATCCATTCGTAGAGGACTCGTTACAAGAAATTTTGTTTCTGCCCCTTTTTCTTCTGCTTCGTGTGGTTTACAGCTTGTGCTACTTAATAACACGCACACACTCAAGAGCATGATAATTGCCTTCATAATTTATTTTTTTACAGTACGGTTTTTGTTTGATGATTTTTTATAGGCTGGCTTTTAAAGCCTTACTTTTTTAATCCATAGACAAATGCACATGGATGCCTAACAAGTAAACTCTAGTAGAGATAAGGCAATTAAAATTTTGCCTGTGGGTAAATCAGATTCTGAATACCCCAAATGTTGCGTAACGACTATTGCACGCTAAGTCTGGAATTGGGTTAGCGAAGGGTTCGCCATTATCTATATAGCCAAAAAAATGACCCGGTGTCTGCTCGGGTAAAAGAGTAGTAAAGAAATTAAAGCCTGTTAAATATTTCTTGAAGGAAGATAATTTGTACTTCTCTTCCTCAATTTCAGCAACCTCTAATTTTAAAGGCTGGTCTGAGCACCAGACAAAAGCTCTGATATTCTTGACGTCAAGAATATTGACATTAAGTGAACTTTTAAGAACAATTGATGAATAGCTACAATGCTGACTGGTGGAAGCAGAGAGATGACCATAGCCATTAAATAACAAAAGGCAATGCAGCAAAACAAATCTGACTATAAACTTCCTCATCGGGGGTGCAAACTTATACAAAGTTGATTTTATGATCAAACATCTTAGAAAATTAGCTACTTTAAATAGACAGGCCGATC
>JAGPBO010000213.1 GCA_018063305.1 Cyclobacteriaceae bacterium | reverse complement strand
GCCCACGCAGGAAGACATTGATAGACGCAAATCTTTGTAGTCCGATAATAGCTGATGTACCGACTGCTAATTTCACATCCGATAAGCAATTGGTTTTAAAAGGAGGTGAGATAATTTTCACGGACCTTTCAACTAATTTCCCCACCTCATGGGCTTGGGTGTTTGAAGGAGGCGACCCAGCTACATCTACCGAGCGCAATCCGAAAATAAATTATAATATTCCAGGCCTCTATACCGTATCATTAATTTCGACTAACTCATTAGGGCCTTCCTTGATTAAAGAAATAGTTGGCTATGTAACGGTTTCGGAAGAAGGACTTTGCAGCAGTGCAACAAATTTTCTGGCGGGCTACACGCCTTCGGTACTTCCGCTTTCGACTTTTGGAAGTTACACCGGTTATCTCACGGGTCACAATAGTTTAAAATCAAAAGCTGTATCAGAATTTTTTAAAAATGCGCAGGGCTATGAATATGTAAGTGGAGTCGAAATTGATTTTGGATACGTGTATGCCAGTAGTGAGGAGGCAACCGTAACCATTACAGTATGGAATGCGCGCGGTCCGCAGAGCGCACCGGGCTCAATCGTAGAACAAAAAGTTGTCTTGCTAAAACAGATTCAAGATGATTTGGATAACGATCGGGCTACCTCCATTGTGTTCGATCGCGAAACACCCGTGTTCAGTCGCCCTTATCAAATAGGAGTAGAATTTAATTATGCAGATAGTGATACGGTTGCCATTACTTCGTCTGCTAATGGAGAAGCTAACAATGCTACCTCGTGGTTAAAAGATGCTGGTGGAGTATGGACTCCCTACTCTATTGCACTGGGTGCCAACATAGCGATGTCGATTAAGCCCATCGTAGGCGTGAATCCATCGGTTCAGGTTTCGGCTTCCAAATTATTGGTTTACCCAGGGGAGGAAGTTATCCTCAATGGAAAAGGAGCCAGTATTTTTGTCTGGAAATCGGATGATGGTGTAGTAAATAATTTTGCAGGCCCTCAGTTAGTAGCAAAGCCAACGAAAACGACTACGTACACCACTACCGGTTCTGGCTTACCCCTTTGCAATACAGAAGCCAAAACCACCATTTATATAAGAGATAATGTAGTGGGAATTAAGAACGAGTATCGGGCCGATGATATTCATATCTATCCGAATCCGGGAACAGGAAAATTAAACGTAACTCTTGAGAATAGCTACCTGGGTGAAGTATCCATTAGGATGATTTCGCTTTGGGGTAGAGATGTGCTACCAATAACCCGATTTCAAAAAACAGGTTCTCAATCTCAAATTACTTTGAATAGTGAAAGCGTGCCGCAAGGAATGTATATCATTCAGGTTGTCATGGGCGATAACCTTATTATAAAAAAATGGTTAAAGCAGTAAGTGCATATCACGCGTGTTGAAAAGAGGAAGATATTATGTAACTTTATTGATTGGTAGAATTAATAAAATCATTATGCAAAAGTTTTATACAGCCCTTAAGTCATTTGTCCTGCTTGGTGCCTTTGGTCTTGCGTTTACATCGTGTAAGGATGATGAGCCCGAAAAATTCAATCTGTCGTTTGCATCCGCTACCGGTACCGCAAAAGAATCGGATGAGAGCATTCTCATTGAGATTAAACTTGATAAGCCAGCGCCAGAAGATATTAAAGTTAAATTTAAATTATCGGGTACTGCCTTAGACGATGTTACTGAAAAAGATTATCCCGATTATAAGGTAGATGGCGATTATGATGCGATTGTAATTGCCCAAGGAGAAACTTCTGCCAACATAACGCTGATTCCTTATTCCGATGATTTTATTGATGATAACGAAACGATTATTGTAACGATTACAGAGGTTGACAATGTGAATGTAATATTTGATGCCACACAATTATCAACAACTACACTTACCCAGGAAGATGGCATGCTTGTTTATTTGGAATGGCCAGCATCAAATTCTACAGCTGGTTTTGTTGACATGGATATGTTTGTTCGGATAGGAGCATCCACTTCCAGTTATAATTACCTTATAACAGGTTCAGTTTACCCTGGAACTACTCGTAATTATGAGGCGGTTTTTATACCCAAAACATTCATAGGCACTTTTTTTGGCCTTAATTATACCAACACAACCTATGGGCTGAGCTATAACTATTATGATGGAACCAGGGATGATCTCAAGTTTGAAGTAACCTTTGCTGAGTTCATTAACGGAGTACTTCAACCAGAAGCCGCTCATAAAAAATACACAAATGCGGTTAGTTATACAAAAGACAATATCAACACATGGACTGATGAGTATCCTTCCATTATTGCCCAAACATTTGCCAATGTAGGCGGTAACTACCAGGATTTTTCTGAGATAACAACCCCTGTGTCAGGCAGTAGAACAGGAATAGCTACTACTAATGAATTCATTAATCCCCTTTACAGGGAAAAAACAAGAAAGTCCTTAAAAACACATACGCTTCCAGAGAAATACAGGCATCAATTCTAAAAACTTCCTGTTTAGGCAGAACAATTAGCTGACATTAAACGTTGACATGGCGTGTGGTAAGGCCTCAAAGCCTTACCACACGCTGTTTTTTTAGTAAATACCTAGTTGATTAAGGCATGCCGAAAAAGATTTTGATTACACGTGTTATCCCTGATGTAGCCCACCAACTTCTTACCCAAGCGGGATTCGAAGTAAGTGTATGGCAAGGGGATGAGCCCATGACCCAACCCCAATTAATTGAACAAGCAAAACAAGTAGATGCTTTGTTATCCTTAGGTTCCAATAAACTGAATCGAGACTTTTTTGACCAATGTGCCCACCTCGATGTAGTGGCGCAGTTTGCTGTGGGGTATGATAACATTGATTTGGCCGCAGCATCCGAGGCAGGAATCCCTGTAAGCAATACCCCTGATGTGTTAAGTGAGGCAACCGCAGACGTAGCGTTTGGATTGATGATCGCGGTTTCCCGAAAAATGTTTTATCTCTATAAAACCATAGAACAAGGAAATTGGAAAAAGTTTGAGCCCATAAAAAACCTTGGCATTGAGCTGAGTGGAAAAACGCTGGGGATTTTTGGAATGGGACGAATTGGAATGGTCATGGCGCAGCGTTGTCAAGGAGCTTATAAGATGAATGTTATTTATCACAACCGGAATCGTAACGAAGAGGCCGAAAAACTTTATGGTGCCAGGTATGTATCGTTTGAGGAGTTATTGAAACAAAGTGATGTGCTCTCTGTTCATAGTGTTTTAAGCGCTGAGACACGGGAAATCTTCAATGCAGAAAGATTTAATCAGATGAAAAGAACCGCCATCTTTATTAATACCGCACGGGGTGGCGTTCATAATGAAGTCGATTTAATAGATGCTCTGCGTGCAAAAACGATTTGGGGTGCTGGATTAGATGTAACAAACCCCGAACCGATGCTCCCGAATAATCCGCTGTTGTCAATGCCTAATGTGGCCATACTGCCACACATTGGGTCGGCCACAGAAGAAGCGCGTCATGGAATGGCACGGTTAGCCGCAGAGAACATCATTGAATTCTATGCGCACGAAAGAATGATAACCTGCGTAAATCCGGAAGTGCTTTCAATTCTTAAGGATAAGTAGCTTTAATCCAGGATGCAGGATATTAAAACCAAATTAAGGTTACTCATCCTGTAACTCATTTTTCTTTTTTATCTTCGACCATGTCATTAATTGTGGCCTCATTGAATTCGGGAAGTAATGGAAATTGCTACTATGTTGAGGATGGTGAAGATGCCGTTTTAATTGATGCGGGGATCTCCAGTCGTGAAACAGAAAAACGAATGAAGCGAATGGGGCTATCTCTAAAAAAAGTAAGAGGAATCTTTATTACGCACGAACATAGCGATCACATTGGTGGGGTCGCTAAACTTTCTAAACGACATAAAATTCCGGTTTTTATTACGCAGGCAACCCGATTGCAGGGTAGATTAAAATTGGAAGATTCATTATGCCATACTTTTAAGGCGCACGAACCAATCACCCTCGGCAATTTATCTATTACGCCCATTCCCAAACTTCATGATGCAGTCGATCCGCATAGTTTTGTCGTGGCCAGTCAACAAGTACGGGTAGGATTCTTTACGGACACAGGCGCACCCTGCGAACATCTGATTACTAGTTTTGCTCAATGCCATGCGGCCTTTTTAGAAGCCAATTATGATGAAGAGATGCTGGAGTATGGCGGCTATCCGTATGGACTGAAGAATAGGATTAGGGGCGGCCATGGTCATCTCTCAAATAAACAAGCCTTAGCTTTGTTTCTTCAGCATCGGCCATCGTTTATGAGCCACCTGTTTTTAGCGCATCTTTCAAATAATAACAATACACCCAAAAAAGTGAAAGACTTATTTGATCCGGTTGCCGGAGCCACAGAAATTGTAATTACGCCAAGAGATAAAGAGACTAAGCTTTATCATATCAGGGCTTCAGGCCGATTGCCAAACATGAATACCTTTAAGTCGCAACAACTTAGTTTGTTTCAGTAATTCAAAATTGGATTATTAAAATTGATAAAGAATGGCATTGATATTCATACCGGCACCTACCGAGGCGAAGACTACTTTATTGCCTTGTTGAATAGATTGTTCAGGAAATTTATTTTTCAGAATCAAATCCAGAAGTGTGGGTACAGTTGCCACCGAACTATTGCCTAACCATGAAATTGTCATCGGCATTATTTTATCGCACGGTACCTCTTGTCCGTATAATTTATATAGTTTTTGTAAAATAGCTGTATCCATTTTACCATTGGCCTGATGAATAAGCACTTTACTAATCTCGGTAAGCGAAACGTTTGCCTTATCAAGCACATCTTTAATTAAAAGGGGTACATGATTTAAGGCAAACTCATAGACCCTACGGCCATTCATTTTAATGAAGAGATCATCCAGCGTGTGGTGATTGGTTGAGTAGGAGTGGTCCATCGATAGTAACATGGCATGCTCGTAAGCATGCGTTTGGGTTTTGTGAGCAATAATGCCACCGTGGTCATTGGAAGCCTCCAGAATTACGGCACCAGCCCCATCACTATAAATCATAGAGTCACGATCATGTGGATCAATTACACGCGATAAAGTTTCTGCGCCAATAACGAGGCATCGTTTAGCATCTCCTGATTTAATGTAGTAATTCGCCTGAATCATACCTTCCACCCAACCCGGGCAACCGAATGGTAAATCATAAGCAACACAATCAGGGTTCTTAATTTTTAAAAGAAATTTGATGCGCGAAGCTAATGAGGGCACCAGGCTGCTGCGATTACTGTCGACCCTTACGTCACCAAAATTGTGAGCTACAATAATGTAGTCGATCGTTTCTTTATCAATGTTTGAACTATCCAGTGCGTCTTGTGCAGCCAAAGCACCAAGATCAGAGGCTTGTTGATTATCATCTGCGTAGCGTCTTTCTTCAATGCCAGTAATCTCTTTGAACTTTTCAACAACGATTGAATTGTTATTTTTTATGCGCGAGTTATCTTTTTCGAAAAATTCCGAAACTAAAAAATCATTATTATAGATTTTATTTTTTGGAATATAAGAACCCGTGGCACATATTACAGATGAAATCATTTAGTAGTATAAAGATTAAAGCAAGCGATATTAGACAATTAAAAAAATAGACTACACCTTATTTTATAAAAATTTAGTTTATTGCTTACTATTACTCGTTAGCTTTTAGGGTAAGATTGCCTCGATCAGGCGATCACTAGCTGTTTCACTTTCGCATAGAAATAGAACAGGTTCGACCTTATTCGGTATATGCATCCCCCGTTTTTTTGACTCTTAAGAATAAGAAAAGTTGTTAAGGCTCTATGGCGAAAATAGGGCAATTAACCTGTTAACAAATACGTATTCCCACTCCCGGTCACGGTAAATACTAAATGGCGTGATTATCAAATCACGAACCTTTATTCTTACATTTGTACTACCATGGACATTATCAGAAGTTGGCGCGAACAGAAGATTTTGCTTAAGCGTAGATTTCCCATTCTTTCAGATGATGATTTTCTATTTGAGGATGGGAAAAAGGAAACAATGTTTCAAAAACTTGAGGTAAAACTGGGTATCAGTAAACCCGAGTTAACATCTCTTTTTGAAGAGATACAACGCTCTTAATTTTTTTGGGGAACTATTGTTAGACACGATGAGTTACCACGCGATATGAGTGAAACCCTGAATTTAGATAGACAACAAACGTTAGGTGAAGAAATCGCGAATAGCATCAGTCATGGTGTTGGATTTCTGGCAGCCGCTGCCATTACCCCTATACTCGTTATAAAGGCTATCCCGATGGGTGCAGCGGCTATAACAGGTGCGGCTATTTTTGGCGCTACTATGCTTGTGCTCTATCTGGCATCTACGCTTTATCATGC
>JAGPBO010000212.1 GCA_018063305.1 Cyclobacteriaceae bacterium | reverse complement strand
TTGTTTGTTGCACTACTGATGAGCTTGGTTGGGATTTGGGTAAGTATGTTCGGACTATTTTTTAATAACGTGATCAGTTCTGATTTACTTGTGGTAAGTGCTATTCGATTTTGGGTTAGTCACGTAGCGGGTATTCTTTTATTTACTCCCTTTATTCTATGCCTGGTCAGGAAACGTGAAACTGGATTTCAACCGGAGAAACTGATAGAGGGTTCAATTTTTGTTGTGTGCATGGTAGCCATTTATGCATTAATTCAGCTTGGCTATTTTAACGGAACTCTAATTAATTCCTTGCCATATTTACTAATTCCATTTCTATTATGGCTGACTTTCAGGTTTGATTTACTGGCTGGTATTTCGGTAGCTTTGTTAGCGTCTTTAGTGGCTATATACTACACCACAAAGAATCAAGGACCCTTTATTCAACTTAACCCGGATGATTCTATCTTATTGCTCCAAATATTTATTGGTGTTATCAGTATCTCTACCATTGTATTGTCGGCCACAGTAGCCGAGCGGGCCGAAGCTCAAAATAAATTGGAACAGTTTAATCTTAATCTGGAAACCATGGTTCAGGAGCGCACGCAGGAACTTAGAAAGCGTAATACCGAGTTAGACAACTTTGTTTATAGTGTATCGCATGATTTAAGAGCGCCTATCGCCTCCGTGTTGGGTCTGCTAAATCTAGCCAGAAAGGATAATGATTCAACAATGAAAGATGTCTACCTGGATAAGATCACGAATAGCGCGCTTCAGCAAGATAGTTTTATCCGGGAGATTTTGGATCAATCAAGAAACTCACGATTGGAAGTTAATAGGGATGAGATACTCTTTGAAACCTTAATTGATGAAACATTTAATCAATTGAAGTTTGCGACCGCCACAGGAACTGTTGTTGAAAAAGTTGTTAAAGTGAAACAAGATGGATCATTCTATTCTGATCGATGGAGGCTTAAAGTGATTCTTAATAATCTAATTTCCAATAGCATCCGTTACCGGAATGGCCACGACCCGGTTATCAAAGTAAATGTCAATATAACAGATCATAAAGCAGTTGTTGAAATTGAAGACAACGGTCGGGGTATCCCCAAGGAACATATTGCCAAAGTTTATCAAATGTTTTACAGAGCCACTGATGATGGTGCCGGTTCAGGCTTAGGATTATACATTGTAAAAGAAACCATGGATAAACTTCATGGGCAAATTATAATTGAATCCGAAGAAGGACGTGGAACAATTGTAAAGTTGGAGATTCCAGAGCTTACCTGATTATTCTGATACAGGTTTTTGATCGCAGTACGCACTTCCATCGCACGCAAGTGGCGTAAATATTTCAGCTCGGATTTTCCAGACATCATTTATCTTATGCCATTTCGCATAATAGTTACCCGTAAGTTTAACAAGCCCGTCTGGTTCTTGCCACTGACCGGTCCAGGTTCCAAATTCAGAAGCCATATTCCAGTTTTCGTAAACATCAATGGTTATGGGTGTTCTTAAATAAACCACCTCCGGCTTTAACTTAAACTCCTGAACAAAACTTTGTCGCATAGATTCGCGACCAGATAATTCTGAATTGCGGGAGGAAACGATATGAAAATCCTCCGTCAAGAATTCTGCTATAGCCATGGAGTCGTGATTGGCTATTGCTTGATTGGACGCCTGGCGTATGGCTTGAATTTGTGCTTTATCTTTGGAGTTCGTTGAACTGTTTGATGTGCAACAGGTAAACGCAGTAGCCACAATAATTGTGAAAAGGATCTGATTCATGTAATCATAATTTAAGTTTTAAATGGTTACCTGAAATCATTTGAAGTTTCTCATTTGTTAATGGATGATTAAAAATTAATTCAGAAGCATCTAAAGCAATCGCATTTTCATGATAAGGTTCTTGAGATCCATACAGGCTGTCGCCAAGAATAGGACAATCTACCGAAGCCAGTTGCGCACGAATTTGATGATACTTTCCTGTATGTAGTTGAATCTTCCATAAAAAAAGGTTGCCATCCTTGGTGATCTCATAGTTAAGTTGAGCTTTTTCAGTATACGATTCCTGCGTTTTAAACAACATGGCTTTCTTTTTTTCTTTGCGATGCCAATGTTCGAGTGTTCCTGTCTTTAATGCAGGTTCCTGGACGGTAAGTGCTTGATAAAATTTTTTAACCTTCCTTTCAGCAAATTGCTCACTTAGGTTTTTTAAAACGGCACGCTGCTTAGCAAAAAGAACAATGCCACTAACTGGGCGATCTAACCGATGAATATGTTGCGCGTAAACTTCCTCTTTTAAGGAATCATTTTTTAAATAGCGTTTAACCTGCTGTAATAAATTAGGATGTCCGTTCCTATCGGGCTCTACCATTAAACCCGCTGGCTTATTCACAACCAATATACTGTCATCTTCATAAAGAATAGAGAAAGCAAGTGAATGACTTGGGTGCATACGGTTCGATGTTAATTAGTTCACTTGTTTGTTTCTAAATGTTTCAGGTGTCTGCCTGGTATATTTTTTAAAGTATCGTCCAAAATAACTGTTGTCCTCAAAATTTAATTTGTAAGCAATCTCTGCAACCGAAAGGTTGGTATGAGCCAGTAATCGTTTAGCTTCCAATATAACGCGTTGTCGTATTAATTCTCCAGCCGTTTTTCCTGATTTCTTTTTACTTAGAGAGTTCAGATGATTGGGCGTTATGTTTAGCAACGCAGCATATTCTTTTGGTGCCCGAAGTTCTATAAAATTTTTTTCAATTTGTTCCTGAAATGTAAACAGTACATCCTGACTTTGCTTTTTTAAAGGCACCTGGTTCAGGTAGAGACGTGATGTTCGAACCAATAGCTTTCCAATTGAATAGAAAATTGAGTCTCGACTAAAGGTATCCGGACTGCTAACTTCTTGTTCCATAGATTTAAGTTCCTCAATCCATCGATTCTGTTCGTCAATGGTTAAGTCTTTATAACTGGGCAGGTGAGGATGAAACAAAGGCCACGCTGACATAAGCTTCCTTCCTTTGGCAAGCGCCACGAAACTATCATTAAACAGAACTACAAACCCCTTAACACTATTTAGATTATTCCATGCATGCACTTGATTAGGTGCGATTAAAAATAGTCGGTTGGGTCTAAGTTCATAACTCTCAAAATCGATTTCATGGCTACCACTACCTTCAGTTATCAAAATAAAAGTATAGAAGTGATGCCGGTGAGGTTCTCGTAAGTGATCTATGTCTTTGGCGAAGTATTCAAACCGGAAAAGATCGAAGTCCTTGATTTCGGTTTGAGTCGATTTTAAAGACTCGATCGAATAGGTAATAATTTGATCTTTATCCTTCATAAGTAAAAAGTACCACGGCTTCAGGGAAATCTACCATCATAATAGCTTAAAAAGCGCTAAATTTGAATCATTGCAGATAGGTATATATAAATATACCATAAATAAGTACATAATAGACAGTATAGTATGAAGACCTATGAAATTAAATCAATACTGGTGCCGATAGATTTTTCACCTGTAGCCAACAACGCCATGGAGACTGCCATTGCCATATGTAAAAGGCAATTGGCCACACTAACATTAATTCATGTGGTTGAAAACACCTACGTATTATATCCCCCCGAAGCAGGTGGTGCCACAGGCTCAATCTTGCCAGAGATGATTAAGCAGGCTAATGAGGGCTTGAGTAAGCTCGCTAAGAAAATCAGATTAGATCATGATCTGGTTGTAAATCACATTGTTCAATCGGGCAATCCTGCGGACGAGATTTGTCGCTGGGCGTTGCATAAGGAAATTGACCTAATTGTATTAGGTACCCATGGGGCTTCTGGACTTCGTGAGTTTTTCATTGGATCAAATGCCTATCGTGTGGTAAAAAATTCCTCGTGTCCGGTTATGACTATTCCGGGCTTCAATCAGTGGCTTGATTTTAAAAAGATACTTTTTCCTATACGAATGGTTCCCAACGCACTTGACAAATACGATGTAGTGCGACCCATAATTAGAAAAAATGGTTCTTTGCTTCAAGTTGCCGGTATCGTTAAGAAAAATGACACAACAGGCATACTGGAGATGAAGGCCTTGGTGGATACAGTCCAAAATAAAATTATGGAGGACGATATAATCTGTGAGAGTGAGGTTCATTATTGTGATAATGTGGCGCGTCAAGTGCTTGCTATCGCTAACGACAAAAAACCTGACTTGATCGTAATTACGGCCACCTTGGATTCTTCCATACGAGATTTCTTTCTCGGCCCTTATACCCAGGATATTGTAAATCATGCAGCGTTTCCAGTATTAAGTATTCGCCCCGAACAAATCAAACATTCAGCGAGTACTTTACAGGGATTGCTACAAGGCTATCCTATTAATCACGAGGCATACGCATAACATGTCAGCTAATGCTGCACTAATAATAAATTGAATACACAACTAAAAATTTATATATGAAAGTTGAAGTAACCCATTTAACCATGTCAGACTACCTTGATCTGAAAGAGAGCATGCTAGAGGCGTATACCCAGTGGGGTGTCTACTGGCGCGATCATCAGATTGAGAAGTTGTTAAAACTGTTTCCCGAAGGACAGCTTTGCATAAAGGTAGATGATAAACTGGTTGGTGCTGCGTTATCCCTGATTGTGGACTACAGTAAACTGGGAGATAAACATGCCTACAAAGATGCCACCAGCAATTATACTTTTGACAGCCATACACCCGATGGAGATGTGTTATATGGCATTGAGGTTTTTATCCATCCCGAACATAGAGGATTACGATTAGGAAGAAGGATGTATGATGCCCGCAAGGAACTTTGTGAACGACTTAACTTGCGAGCTATTATAGCAGGTGCGCGGTTACCCCGTTATGGCGAACACGCTGAAGAGTTGTCACCTAAAGAATATATTGAAAAAGTTAAGAACAAAGAATTGTATGACCCAACGTTGAGTTTTCAGCTTAACAATGGATTTCACGTCAGGAAAATATTAAAAGGTTATATGCCTGGCGATACGGAGTCGAGAGATTACGCGGCTTTAATTGAGTGGATTAATATCTATTACGAGTCGAACAAGAAATTATTAAATCAAATAAAGACTAACGTGCGGCTAAGTTTGGTGCAATGGCAAATGCGACAGTTCAAAGATTTTGATGCACTCTGCGAACAAGTAGAATTCTTTGTGGATGCGGCCTCGGCCTACGAAGCTGATTTTATATTATTTCCGGAGTTCTTTCATGCGCCTCTGATGGCGGAGTATAATCACTTGACAGAAGCCGAAGCAATTCGTGGATTGGCAAAATACACAGAACCTTTGCGACAGCGATTTGCTGAATTGGCGGTATCCTACAATGCAAATATTATTACGGGAAGTTTTCCAGAACTGAGAGATGGGAAGTTGTATAATATCGGATACCTCTGTCATAGAAACGGAAAAGTACAGGAGTATCAAAAGATTCACATCACACCGGGTGAGCGGGAATCATGGGGTATGGTTGGCGGTGATTTGCTAAAGGCCTTTGATACCGATTGTGGAAAAGTTGGAATTTTGATTTGCTACGATGTCGAATTTCCGGAACTGTCTCGTTTGCTTGCCGATGAAGGAATGAATATTCTATTTGTTCCTTTCCTCACCGACACACAAAATGCATATTCGCGTGTGCGCAACTGTTCACAAGCGCGAGCCATTGAAAATGAATGTTTCGTGGCTATTGCAGGATCTGTAGGGAATCTGCCTAAAGTAAATAACATGGACATTCAGTATGCCCAGTCGGCCGTATTCACGCCATGCGATTTTGCTTTTCCTACCAATGGCGTTAGGGCAGAAGCAACCCCTAACACAGAGATGACTTTAATCGTTGATGTTGATCTGGATTTACTTAAGGATTTAAATCATAAAGGGTCAGTCACTAATCTAAGAGATAGGCGCAAAGATATTTACCGATTGGAAGCTTTAGCAAAGCAACCACTTAACGAACTAGAGTTCGCGATAGGCTAACAAAACAAAGACTCTGGAGATATCAGGAATATGTTAAACTTAAACAAACGAGATTATGAAAAATACAGGAAAAATTGCAACAGGAATTTTAATAGGAGCGATAGCAGGTGCTGCACTTGGAATGCTCTTTGCCCCAAAAAGGGGAGCTAAAACCCGGGCCGTGCTAGCTGATAAAGCCCGTGAATTGGGTACGGCCGTTAAGAACAACTACAGCAAGGTAAAAGACACGCTGGGCATGAACAAAAGAACCCTAACAGAAAAAATGATTGGGTAGAAAAGTCAATATTTCCGTCATTTCAGAAAGAGGCTGTCTCAAAAGGGCAGCCTCTTTTTTTAAGGGCACAAAAAAAAGAAGAGAACCGAGGCTCTCTTCTTAATGCAAGGCGTTATCTTGCGTGTGTGTAACAAAACAAAAGTAGTTTTTAAA
>JAGPBO010000211.1 GCA_018063305.1 Cyclobacteriaceae bacterium | reverse complement strand
CTAAATTCAAGGCTATCGAGGTTGCCTATTTTGCACCTACTTGTTTTGTGCGTATGGATGAACAGTTTATTGAAAACCTTACTGCAATTGATGCACCTGGCATGAACTAAACTGAAAGATTCATAATACTTTCGTGTGAAAGAGGCTTATTCAAATAGAGTTTTACGTTCAGATATTTTTTGGCTTTATTAAAATCCTGAGGATTAATGGAGGAAGTGAGCATAATAATCTTACACTTCTTCTTTACCAAATTTCCAAATTTTTCAAACTCATCGAGAAACTGAAACCCATCCATCAAGGGCATATCGATATCCAGAAAGATTAGATCAGGCAACACCTGATCGGCAACTTCAATTTTTTCTACATTCCTTAAAAATTCAATAGCACTTTTTGCCCCCGTGCATGTGTATATATGCTTGGTTAGCGCGGCCGCCTCAATCATCTTTTGATTAATCAGATTGTCTATCTCATTGTCGTCAATGAGCATTACTGTACGGTATTTGGGTTCAGACATAGTAAATTAAAAACTAGAATACTAAAAGTAGGGTTAACACTCCGCTTTTGCAAGCAGGTTTATAGTTCAAACTTTATTCCTTGTGCCAACGGTAAGCTGTCACCATAGTTGATGGTGTTGGTTTGCCTGCGCATATAGACTTTCCAGGCATCCGAGCCCGACTCGCGGCCACCTCCAGTTTCTTTCTCTCCACCAAAGGCTCCACCAATTTCGGCTCCCGAGGTACCGATGTTAACATTAGCAATGCCACAGTCAGACCCACTATGCGAAAGGAATTTCTCCATCTCATTCAGTTGGGTGGTCATCAATGCAGAGGATAAACCTTGCTTCACACCATTTTGGTATGCGATGGCCTCTTCTAAAGTTTTGTACTTAATCAAATACAAAATGGGTGCGAAAGTCTCGTGTTGAACAATTTCGAAATGATTTTTTACTTCGGCTATCGCTGGCTTTACATAACAGCCCGACTCATACCCCTTGCCTTTTAAAACGCCACCGGCAACAAGCAACGATCCGCCTTCTGCTTTTACCTTTTGCAACGCACTTCGATAGGATTTTACAGCCAATGTATCAATTAGCGGCCCAACGTGATTCGCTTCGTCTAATGGATTGCCGATACTTAATTGACTATATGCTTTTTTAAGTTTTTCCTTTACTTCGTTATAGACACTTTCGTGGATAATTAATCTTCGTGTAGAAGTACATCGTTGGCCAGCTGTACCCACCGCCCCAAACAAGGCGCCTCGAATTGACATTTCAAGATTGGCATGCTCTGAAATAATAATTGCGTTATTACCTCCCAATTCAAGCAAGGCGCGCCCTAAACGCTCGGCTACAGTTTTTCCAACGGCTTTGCCCATGCGTACACTTCCGGTTGCTGATACAAGCGAAATATTTTCGTTGGCTGCTAAACGCTGACCGATTTTATAATCGCCATTGACGATGCACGAAACTCCTTCGGGTATCCGATTTTTCTTAAATACCTCATTCACTATATTCTGACAAGCAACACTGCACAAGGGAGTTTTCTCAGAAGGCTTCCAGATACACACATCACCACACACCCAGGCAATCATCGCATTCCAGGCCCACACGGCAACCGGAAAATTAAACGCGGAGATTACGCCAACAACTCCTAATGGATGATACTGCTCATACATTCTGTGATTGGGACGTTCGGAGTGCATGGTAAGTCCATGCAGTTGTCTCGAAAGACCTACCGCAAAATCACAAATGTCAATCATCTCCTGTACTTCACCTAATCCTTCCTGATAGGATTTGCCCATCTCGTAGGAAACCAATTTTCCCAAAGGCTCTTTGTATTTGCGCAAAGCTAAACCTACTTGCCGCACCACTTCGCCACGTTTTGGCGCGGGCACCATTCGCCATTCAAGAAATGCCGAATGCGCTTGCTTAACAACTTTGTCAAAGGCGGTATCATCCGTAACTTGAATTTTTCCTATAACTTTTCCATCAACAGGAGAGACGGATTCAATTGATCCTGCTTTGGTTTTTAGCCAATGCTGACCTGTGGAGGTTCCTATATTTGATTTTTTTATTCCAAGCTTGGAAAGAGACTCTGCTATGCCGAAGTTATTCATGCTTTACTAATTTCTGGTAGGGTGTAAAGTTACCGAATGTTTTGGTAAGGTCAATTTACCAATGCAATTGTTATTGGCAGATTGTTAATTATTGAATGTGGAGGGATAATTTTTATTTACGGATTGTCAATTATACGCAGTCAATTTATTTCACCAGTCCATCCCAATGGTTTGCTTTTCTCCAGTAAGTGTTACTCCTTCAATTAACACCCCACCTTTTTTCATTTCCAGGGCTCGGTTAAGATCACTTACGTTATCAATGGCCACTTTATCTACATGGGTAATAATAAAGTTTTCTTTTATACCCGCCTTTTTCCATTTCCCAAACGAAACTTTTTTAATTAACACTCCGCCATCCAGATTAAGTTCATTGAGTTTTGAGTAGGGCACCTCATCCAATTGAGCGCCTTCCATTTCGTACGAGATTGATTTCTTTTTTACTTCATCCGAACCTTGAAAGTTGCGTAAGGTAGATTCCACTTCACCGGATTCTCCATTTCTTAAAAACTGAACTCTAATAGTTTGCCCGGGCCTTTTACGAGCTACCCATTCTTGCAATTCAGAAGTTCCGTTAACGGGATGATTATCTATGGCTGTGATGACATCCCCCATTTCCAACCCAGACCGTTCTGCTGCACTGCCTTTGTTTACATGACTTATAAATACTCCTTGCATCACCGATAGATTTCTGTCGTCAGCCAAGTCGGCTGTAACATCAGTAATCTGCACACCCAACAAGCCACGTTGTACCTGGCCGTACTCCAACAAATCGTCCATAATTTTTTTAACCAAACTTACTGGTATAGCAAACGAGTAACCACTATAGCCACCTGTAGCTGTTGCAATGGCGGAATTAATTCCAATCAATTCACCTTTAAGATTTACCAGCGCGCCACCGCTGTTTCCAGGATTCACCGCGGCATCAGTTTGAATAAAGGATTCTACTTGCAAATTATTTTTATCGGAAAGAATGCGAATGTTTCGTGCTTTAGCACTGACAATGCCAGCCGTTACCGTAGAGTTAAGATCAAACGGGTTGCCGATGGCTAATACCCACTCGCCTGTAATTATTCTATCAGAGTCTCCATATTTTACAAACGGAAGATTTCTTGCTTTAATTTTTAAGAGCGCTAAGTCCGTGCTTGGATCCTGACCGACCAATTTTGCAAAGAACCGCTGGTTGTTATTCAACACAACTTCAATGGAGTTGGCATCTTCAATAACATGATGATTGGTAACAATGTATCCATCATCAGAAATAAGTACACCAGAACCCGAGGATTGTGCGTGCGGATTCAAATAGCTATCTAATGCATTAATGCTAAATCTTCCGCCTCCATAAATCGTGCTGATATGCACTACGGCAGGTGTAACCTGGCGCGCAGCCACTTCAAAATTTATTGGTGGTTGAATGCGACTTACCGAATCACTAGAAAAATTGGTCAGTCGTAAGTTCTGCCTTTCTTCAATGGAATTGTAGGCAGGACCGGCATCGTAATACCGAAGAGTAAGGATGGAGCCAACAATAGCCCCAATAAAAGATGAGCAAATCACCAACAGAATCAACAACGAACGCTTCATAACCGTCTCTTTCAGGTAAGGTACAGCATATACCTTAATTGGTTAAGCGAAAAGGATAAATATTTTTGTTGTCAGAATAAAAAATAAAAATGCCCTTCCATTTTCGGAAGGGCATTTAAAAAAACTAACCCAATTTATATTAGCTCACCTTAATACTTTGTTTCAACACTTTCTTTTCATCTTTTGGAATGCTTAATTCCAAAATGCCATTGTTGTACTTCGCATTAATTTTTGAAGCATCGGTGTTTTCAGGTAGTGTAAACGACCTGCTAAACGAACCGTAATGAGTTTCAATAGAATGATAATTTTTGTCTTTCTTTTCGTTGGAGAACTTGCGCTCACCACTTACAGTCAGATAATTATCATTTACTTCAATATTGAAATCTTCTTTGCTTAAGCCAGGAGCAGCTAAATGAACCTCATAAGCCTCTGGAGTTTCTACGATATCCACTTTAGGAACAAAGCGGCTTCCGCCTGAGCGGGTTATAGAATCATTGAAAAAGCGATCGACCAAAGCACTGAATGGAGTTGGTACAAATTCATTTGGGTTATAACGAACGATACTCATAATGTTATTTTTTTAAGGTTAAACATGTAGTTTTAAAATCTACAGTATACCTAGTGAAAAGTATGCCGATGGATTTTTACCCCTAAAAAGAAGACATTATGACTTGATTGATATTATTTACAACTGAAATAATGACATAAGGTCATGATTACACTTAAATTCTGGCCTGATAGGTATAAAGCTGGAAGTAGCGACCTTTCTTTTCAATCAACTCATCGTGCATTCCGCGTTCTTCAATTTCACCATTTTCAATAACCAATATCTGGTTGGCCTGGCGGATCGTGCTGAGTCGGTGGGCAATTACAAAAGTTGTTCGGCCGCTCATCAGACTCCTTAAGCTTTCCTGAATATAGCTTTCGCTTTCGGTATCTAAGTTTGACGTGGCTTCATCTAAAATAAGAATACGTGGATTGGCTAAGATAGCCCGTGCAATAGCAATGCGCTGACGTTGTCCGCCCGAAAGTTTAACGCCTCGTTCACCAATAACAGTATCTAATCCTTTATCGAATCGATCAGTAAACTCTTGAACGAATGCACCTTTAACAGCATTAATTAATTCCTCTTCCGTTGCATGGGGTCTGGGAAATAAAATATTTTCACGAATGGTACCTTCAAAAAGAAAATCATCTTGAAGTACAACCCCCAACTGACTGCGATAGCTGTTTAGGGATACTTTAGTGAGATCGACACCATCCACGGTAATTGTTCCACTGTCAGGATTTAAAAATGTAGCGGCTAATCCTGCAATAGTTGTTTTGCCCGATCCCGAAGTACCCACCAAGGCAGTAACTGAACCTACGGGTGCGGTAAAGTTTATATTCTTTAAAACAGGTTTGCCTTCTTCATAGGCGAACGACACATCGTTGAAAACAATATCGCCTTTAATCTCATCAAGTTTAATTGTTCGAACCGAGCCATCATCCTCAATGGCTGTATTCATAATTTCTTCGGTGCGATCGAGCCCGGCAAAGGCTTCTGTTAATTGTGATCCGATGTTACTCATCTGCACAATGGGAAACGTAACAAAGCCCAGGAACAAGACAAACGAAATTAAGTCGCCCATGGTCATGCTATCATTAATTACATAATAGCCACCCAACCCCATGATACCAACCGTAGCAAGCCCGATTAAAAAAGTAGCTGAGCTGGTGAGTAAACTGGTGGAGGTTAAACTTTTCTTTACGTTCAAATAAAGTTTTTCAACGCCTACTTCAAAAGTTTTGATTTCCTGCTCTTCGGCATTAAATCCTTTTATCACCCGCACGCCATTTAATGTTTCTGTCAGGCGACCAGTTACTTCTGCATTCAATTGGCCGCGTTCGCGAAATACTGGACGGATGTAACTAAAGGCTTTGAAAGAGATAACGCCAAAAACGGCCATCGGCACCAACACAAGCAGTGTCATCATGGGACTGATCTTGATCAACATAAAAAGGCAGATCACAGCGCTGAGTGTTCCGCCTACTAATTGAAGTAGTCCTGTTCCTACCAAATTGCGCACACCTTCCACATCCGTCATAATACGCGATACCAGCGCACCGGATTTTGTATTATCAAAAAATCGGATTGGCAAACGTAGAATCTGCTTTTGCACCTTAACCCGTAAAACAGAAATAAGATGTTGTGCCTCTACGCTAAGAATTTTTGTGAGCATGTAGGAAGTTACTGCCTGCACAACAATGGATGCGAAAATGGCTCCAAGGATTACTTTCAACATATAGAGATCCTTATTGCCCATAACATCATCGATGAGGTATTTGGTAGCCCAGGGAATAACCAGCGAGGCTAACCGACTGATAACAATAAGGATAAGACCGATGGAAATGAGCTTTCTCCGGGGCCAAATAATAGTTTTAAATACTTCGCGAAGGGTAATTTTTGATTTTGACATTTCCATGAAATTCGAATTATAGATAGGAGCTGCCTTATGCAGACGGATGAGTAACTTTTTTATTGGGCAAATACCCTTAATAAATTGAATAATAATAAAAAAAGCCGCTAAAGGCGGCTTTTTGCTCTCCCTCTTGGACTTGAACCAAGGACCCTCTGATTAACAGTCAGATGCTCTAACCAGCTGAGCTAAGGGAGAATTTTGTTTCCTAACTGATTTGGGAGTGCAATATTAAGGCATTGAGCCGGAA
>JAGPBO010000210.1 GCA_018063305.1 Cyclobacteriaceae bacterium | reverse complement strand
ATCATGAAAAATTACGAGACGGTATTCATTTTAAATCCCGTTTTGTCTGAAGATCAGGCAAAGGATACTGTCGAAAAATTCGTGAAGATTCTCACAAAAGCTAAGGCGGATGTGATTAATGTAGAAAAGTGGGGACTTAAGAGAATGGCTTATGCCATTCAAAACAAGTCTACCGGTTTCTACAACCTCATTGAATTTACGACAACTTCTTCTGACCTGGTTAACACGCTGGAAACAGAATTCAGACGAGACGAATCAGTCATGCGTTTTCTAACCACCGTGTTAGACAAGCATGCGGTTATTTACAATGCCCGCAGACGCAAAGGAGAATTTAACAGAAACAAGAAACAAAACACAAGAAAGGAGGAAGTTGCAGCATGACTTTAATGAACGAACCCATCAAACGGGCAGAGATTAAACCTAAATACTGCCGCTTCAAGAAAAACGGAATCAAGTATATTGATTACAAGGATCCTGATTTCTTGTTAAAGTTTATCAACGAGCAGGGAAAGATACTTCCCCGCAGATTAACCGGCACGAGCTGGAAGTTTCAGAACAGAGTAGCCCAGGCCGTTAAGCGCGCCCGCCACATTGCCATTCTTCCTTACCTGGCCGATTCATTAAAATAACCTAAACCTGTAAGACAATGGAAATTATTTTGAAACAAGATGTAGCAGGACTTGGGTATAAAAATGATACTGTAAAAGTAAAGCCCGGATATGGAAGAAATTATTTGATTCCAACAGGCGTTGCTATTATCGCTAACGACTCTAACAAGCGATTGATCGCTGAGAATATTCGTCAGGCTGCACACAAGGCCGCTAAATTAAAACAAGATGCGGAGGCCTTGGCTGCAAAAATTGGAGAACTGGTGGTGGAGATTGGAACCAAAGCTGGAGAATCTGGTAAAATATTTGGTGCCGTTACTGCTGTTCAGGTAGCTGAGATTCTTAAAACAAAAGGCTTTGATGTGGATCGTAAGAAAGTTCATTTCAAAGAACAGCCTAAGCAATTAGGTACCTATGTGGTAACGCTTGATCTTCATAAAGAAGTGAAGCATACTATTAACGTAAACGTGGTTGCCGAATAAGCAACCTAGTGCAACATCAAGACCCCGATTTCACGATCGGGGTTTTTTTATCCCAAAATCGTCATTAGCAATAAGCGCTAATGATAATTTTGCCCTTTGGGTGACGAATACTGACGCCACCGTCAGTATTGTCAGGATTAACCCTGACATTGAAAATGAAAGGGAATCTTATCCTTGATGGGAATGTGTAATCATTTCATCCTGACGTTTACTGTCAGGATCGTCAGCACATAGTGCAAAAAAGTCTAATGACTTTTTTGGGTTTATGCCTGAAATAGAATCTCGCTATTTACCTTCTATCTGAACGACAAGTTCCTGATACCAGTCCGCTCCATATTTGCGAATGAGCGGCTCTTTCAAAAATTTATAGATGGGTACGCCTAACGATTGACCCAGCTTACACGCAGCTGAACAGATATCCCATTTATGGTAATTGACAGCTTCAAAACCTTTTTTATTGGTTGTGATTCTTATTGGGTATAAGTGGCAGGAGATGGGTTTGCGAAAGCTTGTCTTCCCATCCAAATACGCTTGTTCAATTCCACATTTAAGTATGCCTTGCGCATCGTAAAGTGCATAGGCACACTCCTTGCCACCAATGGTAGGCGTTGAGTAGTCGCCATCTTCATCCAGAATGTATGGTCCCTGGGCTTTAATTGCTTTAAGTCCTTCTTTTGTGATATAAGGCTTAATTTCTTCTTGGATAGATTTCATGATCTCCAACTCGGATTCCTCCAGCGGAGCACCCAAATCTCCTTCCACACAACAGGCGCCTTTACATCTCTCGAGGTTGCAGACAAACTCTACTTCCTTAATATCATCTGAAACTAAGATCTCCCCTACTTTGATCATTTCTTATTAAAGTTAATTTCCAATTTAGGGCTCTGACTCAGCCCTTTTCTTTTTTGATAGAACTCCTTGCTGGCAATGTAGCAATGTCTTTCTATTTCAGCATGCACAATTCCCTTGTTATCGAGCCATTGGATAACAAAGTCGTAGGTAGCATGACCATGCGCCTCTACCCGCTTTTTAATAGCGTCTAGATTTTCGTTAGTTATTTTGAGGGTGGTGTATAATGTTTTCTTTGCAGGCTTTTTAAATCTAATGTTTGCTGCTTTATCCCAGACCACGTAATCATCCCCTAACACTTTTAGGAGCATGACCATATAAAATGGATCGGCTGCCGAAAACATACTACCGCCAAAAATGGTGCCCACATAATTATACGACCAGATGTTCAATCGCAAGCGCAAATGCACTTCGGTGGAGTCGGCCGACCAGAATAGAATTTTACCTCCCGTGCCAAAATACATGGGGTACCAGTTCATCAGCAACCGAAACCACCAACTCTTCCAGGATTCCTTTTTTACTGTTTTTAAAAATTCAGGTTTCATTGGCTGGGTTACTATTGGAATAATTCAAATTGCGTATGGCGGGTCGCCTCCACATCCTGTTGAATGGTCTTTGTTGAAATCTGCTTTGAAAAGAAGCCAATCTGATAGGCCGGCAATTCCATCAAGCCGGAATCCGCCCTGTGTGTGGAGATTGATAGATTATACCCGAGTGCCAGCATATTACCTTGATAGATCTGAAGCAGTCGTTTATAGAATTGATAATTATTATCTACTTCATTCTCTAACCGACTCAAATCTTCTGAGCCATTTATAAATTTAGTAAGCTTGGCGCGATTCTCTTTTATATAGAACTTATAGTTCAGACGATCGTTCAAGGCAAAGGAAAAGGGAATCAAAAAATTATACCCGTGAGCGGCCAATTGGGTAATGGTATCAAAATGCAAATCGAAAGAGAATGAATCGCACAAGCAAAAGACCGCCACTTTAAATGCCCCCTGGCTACGAGGAACATAATGATCCAGTTTAGAAATCAGCGTCTCGGGTTTGCCCTCAAGCAGTAAAACATTTTTTTTCCGGTAATACTTATTTACGCGAACTTTTAGTGTCTGCATTTGCTCGGCATCTGATTCGCAAAAAATATACTTGGTAATGGGCAGGGTGAGGGAGAGCGACATGAGCGAAGCTGCTGGGAAAAGTTCCTTGCGGGCTCCTAATGAATAAATACCATTGCCCGCGAAAAAATCAATAAATACAACTTCATCCACCTTACCGGCCAAAGTGCCTACAAAAGAATGAAGGTATTGCCGAATGATAGAAATCTTTTCTTTTATCCAGGGCTCGGCAGCAGTTACACTGAAGCCGTCATCAGGAAATATGTTTGGCAGAGCTTGGATTGCGAAAGTATTTTACAAAAATAGTTTCGAAAACTTTAATTTAAACCATTTAGGTATAAGTATTTTACAATAAACCATTTAGACCAGTTGCGAGATTCTATTCGACATACTGAAACCAAAAATCATAAAATATTTGGTTATCTTTGTTTATGCGTATTGAGCGAAAAAATAACGAAATACAAATCAGCGTTGCGGCTGGAACCGACCTGATAGGTTTACAGCGAATTTTAGATTATTTGAGATTCCGTGAAATAGCTTCCAAGAGTAAAGCAACTCAAAAACAAATAGATAATCTCGCAAAGAAAGCCAAATCAGCTTGGTGGAAAAAAAATGAAAGCAGATTTAGCAAGTGATTGTTGTTGTTGATACTAATATTGTATTTAGTGGTATTGCAAACCCAGATGGCACTATTAGTGATCTTTTGTTAAATTCTTTTGAAAGATTTGATTTTTACGCTCCCTCCAATCTTTTAGAAGAATTAGATCGTCATCACAAAAAGCTTTTAGCATTAACAGGGTTGAAGGAAAGTGATTTTAATTTTTTAATGCGACTGATCCTAAAACGAATTGATATTATCGACATTGAATCAATTTCGTTGGCAACAAGACTCATGGCAATTAAAATCACTGAAAATGTCGATAGATTTGATGCCCCTTTCATCGCACTTGCCATGGAATTAAATTCCGTCTTGTGGACCGGAGACAAAAAGCTAAGTAAGGGTTTATCGAATCTAGGTATCGATTGGGTGCTTGATACTGTATCCATCAAGAAAATAAGAGACGAACAATTATAAAGAGGTGGCCAGTCATAATTTATAAAAGAAGCAATGAGTGACTACTTACAGAGCCTGAACGAACCGCAGCGGGAAGGTGTAATCAATACTGAGGGGGCTTGCATGATCATTGCCGGAGCGGGTTCGGGAAAGACCCGCGTTCTTACTCTTCGAATCGCCCATCTGATTCAAAGCAAGCAGGTTGATCCGTTTAACATTATGGCGCTCACCTTTACCAATAAGGCAGCCAAAGAAATGCGCGGCCGGCTTGAGAAAATGGTTGGCGTAGATGCTCGCAATTTATGGATGGGTACTTTCCACTCTGTCTTTGCACGCATTCTGAGAGCCGAAGCACACCATCTGGGGTATCCCAATAACTTTACTATTTACGATACCGATGACTCCAAATCTTTGCTGCGGAGTATTATCAAAGAAATGGGTTTGGATGATACGCAGTACAAGGTAAATACCGTGTATAACCGAATCTCTTCTGCCAAGAACAAACTCGTTTCCTGGCAGGAGTATCTCAGCAATCCCATTTTAATGGCCGATGATACGGCCAACATGCGGCCTGAAATCGGAAATATTTACAAAGCCTATTCCCTGCGCTGTTTCAAATCCGGAGCTATGGATTTTGATGATTTACTTTTTAATACGGATAAGCTTTTTAAGGAACATCTGCCCGTTTTAAACAAATATCAACACCGCTTTCACTATGTGCTGGTCGATGAGTTTCAGGACACCAACCTGTGTCAATACTTCATCATTCGAAAACTTGCTTCCGTCAAAGAAAATATTTGTGTTGTGGGTGATGATGCCCAGAGTATCTATGCATTTCGTGGAGCCGATATTTCCAACATTCTAAACTTTGAAAAGGATTATCCAGACTTGCGCATTATTAAGCTCGAGCAGAATTACCGGTCTACTCAAACTATTGTTGAAGCGGCCAATTCCGTTATCGCAAAGAACAAAGCCCAACTTCCTAAAAAAGTATGGACCAGCAATGAAGAAGGAAATCTGATTGAATTAATTAAAGCCGTTTCGGATAATGAAGAAGGTAAACTGATTGCTACTTCCATCTTTGAAGAAAAGATGCAACATCAGTATAAGTTCAGCGACTTTGTTGTCTTGTATCGTACCAACAGTCAATCGCGCGCCATAGAAGAAGCCCTCAGGCGCATGAATATTAAATACAAAGTGGTTGGTGGTCTTTCCTTCTATCAGCGCAAAGAAATAAAGGATGTGTTGGCCTACTTACGCTATTCACTTAATCAGCAAGACGAAGCTTCCTTTCGCAGAATTATTAATCTGCCCAAGCGTGGCATTGGTGATACCACGATCGATAAAATTGTAGTAGCCGCCAATGATCACACCATGTCTATTTGGGATGTGCTTCAAAATGCATCTTCCTTTTTGGGCGGTTCGGCTGTGGGCCGGATTGATGACTTCGTTACCAAGATCAAGCGTTTTGGTATTGAGATTCAAAACAAAGATGCTTACGAGGCTGCTGCCGATATCGCTAAATCATCGGGGTTGTTAAAGGATCTTTATGAAGATAAGACGGTAGAAGGATTGAGTCGGTACGAAAACGTACAGGAATTACTCAATGCCATTAAAGAATATGTAGACGATCCTGAAAAAGAGGATAAAAGCCTGGGTGCTTTTTTACAAGAAGTGTCGCTGCTCACCGGTCAGGATGAAGACAAGGATCAAGATCCAGACAAAGTAACGCTGATGACCATCCACATGGCCAAAGGACTAGAATTTAAGAACGTATATATCGTGGGTATGGAAGAAGATCTCTTTCCATCGCAGTTAATGTTAAGCAGTCGTTCGGAATTGGAAGAAGAACGCAGGCTCTTTTATGTAGCAATCACCCGTGCGCAAAAAAAACTATTTCTGTCATATGCACTTACGCGCTATCGGTTTGGTCGATTGAAAAATTGTGAGCCCAGTCGTTTTCTGGATGACATTAATGGATCGTATATTAAAGTAAGTACAAAGTTTGGAGGCATGGAATCGCTAGGGCCCAATCCTAATTTTGCCAAAAGTTTTGTGAGTGGCATGAAGAAAAGTATCCGCTCGCAGCCCCCAAAAGCGAATGCCTATAAACCGTCTGCCGATTTCGCACCCAGCGATACCAAAGGATTAAAAGAAGGGATGAAGGTGGAGCACCCTAAGTTTGGCTTTGGCCTGGTGACAAAATTGGAAGAAGTGGGTACCGAACGGAAGGCGAAGATCAATTTTACTGATTTTGGGGAGAAGACCTTATTGCTTAGTTTTGCCAAGTTGAAAATACACGAGAATTAACATGATTGGAGAATACAATACCT
>JAGPBO010000209.1 GCA_018063305.1 Cyclobacteriaceae bacterium | reverse complement strand
GATGAAAAAGAGTTTGACCAGTTTCATGAAAACAAAAGTTCAATCTATCGGATTGAAGAAAAAAGTTTTGATACCTGGAGACATGATTCTGATGATCCTTACAATCGCTCAGCCTGGATACAGACAGGTTTAGCGCCTACTTTAAAGGATGAACTTCCTGAAGTAAAATATGCGACTCGCTACAACAGTGACAACAGAGGTATTTTTAGGTACGAAGAGAAAGTTTTTACAGAAAGCCTTACCTATGTGGATGCGGACTTCTTTAAGATGTTTTCATTTCCATTGATAAAGGGAAATGCTGATCGAATCTTTCTTGACAAATCTGAAATCGTATTAACTCCCGCTATTGTCGCAAAGTATTTTGGAGATGTTGATCCAATTGGTAAAACGATTCGCATTGATGACGAGGGTGAAAAATCATATACTGTAACGGGTGTGATTGAGCCAGCTCCAGCTAATTCAAGTATTCATTATGACATATTGATTTCGCAAGAAAACCGAAGCTACTACGAACGCAATATGAATAATTGGGGAAATTTTAATACCCCAACCTTTGTGCAATTAAATTCAGATGCTGATCTAACCACTTTCAAAACGAATTTAGATAAGGTCATCGATAAATACATGCGGGATAAATTAGAAAAGTGGAGAAAAGAGGCTGCCGTACAAATACCCATGGATGTTAAAATGTTTGAGTACGAATTTACTGTATTGCCAGATTTGCATTTGAAGAAGGAAATTAGCTGGGAGAAAGTTAGCGACCCACAATACTCAATTATTTTGGGCGGCATTGCTTTGTTGATTATGCTGATTGCGTGTATTAACTACATTTCATTATCACTAACCACTTCCGCTTCGCGAAGAATAGAAGTTGGAGTGCGCAAGGTAGTTGGGGCGCAACGCAATCAATTAGTCTATCAGTTTAGTTTTGAATCACTTATGCTTTCACTCGCATCAATGGTTATAGGATTTGGTCTCGTAGTATTGTTTTTACCGGCCTTCAATGAGTACACGGAAAAAGGAATAGCGTTAACAATGCCGAAGTCAATTCAGTTAGTTTCTGTTGGCTTTATTCTTAGTGCAATCGTTGGACTGTTAGCCGGAAGTTATCCCTCACTTTTTCTTTCGCGGTTTAAACCAGCAGCTGTTTTAAAAGGTGGTTTTACTTCACGCCTGCAAGCTGGCTTTACAAAGCCACTGGTTGTGTTACAATTTGCCTTATCAGCTTTTCTCATTATCAGTTCGGTCATGATGTATCGGCAGATGCAATATATCACTACCAAAGATTTAGGCTATAGTAAAGAACAGGTGTTGGTTATACCTACACAAACCGGTTGGAATGAACAAGCTAATCGAGCGGTTGAACAAGTTAGAGCCCGCGCCAGTTCAGAGCCAGTCATTGCCTCTGTAACGGGCACGAGTTCTTCCTTTAACCAAGGCTATTCCCGATATGGGTATAAAATTAAGGGCGAACAAAAATCAGCGTACGTATATGCGGCTGACCCATTTTACATACCCACGCTGGATATCCAAATGGTTGCGGGTAGGAATTTTGACTCAGCTATTGCAAGCGATACCATGGGGGTCATTGTGAATGAAGCCCTTGTGCGCGATATGAAATGGACTGATCCATTAAATGAATATTTAAATTGGCGCGAAGATTCTGTTGGTTTAGGCTCCCCAATTATTGGTGTGGTAAAGGATTATCACTTCTTATCACTGGAGCAAAAGTTTGAACCGATGTTTCTGTCTATGGATAAAAAGAATATTGGTTATCTAACAACATTAATGGTTCGACTGAAATCGAACAATGTAGCGGATGGACTCGAAAAAGTTAAATCTATTTGGATGGAATTATTTCCTGATAAACCTTTTGATTATACTTTTTTAGATGAAGATGTGGCTAAGCAATACAAGAGTTATCAGCGCTGGATGAGCATTATGGGGCTGGCAACAGGATTTGCGATTCTAATTTCTTGTCTTGGTTTGTTCGGTCTTGCCGGAATCAATGCAATAAATCGCACAAAGGAAATAGGGATTCGAAAAGTAATGGGTGCAGACTTACGCTCCATTTTTATTTTGCTTAACCGTCAGTTTATCTTGTTAGCGTTTGTAGCGTTTTGTTTAGCAGCTCCACTTTCGTGGTGGTTCATTACAACCTGGTATCTTAAAGATTTTACTTACAAAGTGGCCATGACCTGGGAATTGTTTGCACTAAGCATGGGTGCTGGACTTTTACTGGCGTTGGTCACGGTAAGTTATCATGCCATAAAAGCGGCCTTGATAAATCCTGCAGAGACGTTGAAGTATGAGTGAAAACAGATACTGGTTGCTCGATTCTAGAAACGAGCGACCAGTATCCAGTAGCCTTGTTTTCTCCTGTTATTTGCCGAGGCTGATTCCGCCTACCAACAAGAGGAGCATAATCAGAATGACATAATCCAGTAACATGATTGCTTTGAAATAGGTGCGCCAGCTATATTGACCATATTTTTTTTGAATTTGTATGTGCCGAATAGTTGCCATCAGTAAGGCAAAAAATCCAGCACAGAAAAGAATAACTGCAATTCTTCGGGGTGTTAAAAATTCAAGCACCGGATGGGAGACTGATTCTTGAAGCTTTGAATCCAATAGTTTGTAAAGAGCAAAGCCGAAGATGAGTATGTGGGTGGCTGCTTTTATCCAGGCAATTAGGGTTCGCTCGTAGGCGATCAGTAATTTTTCAACAGTCATCTCCTCCTTCTCGGCCTTCTTCTTTTTTTTATCCTCTTTCTGCTCTTCGGGATTTGTGATTGTGATGTCTTGCATATAATTGAATCGCAATTCGGTTAGTAAGGAACTTCAATAATTACTTTTAATAAATCACCTCGTTTAAAAACTTTATCCTCTGAAATCCCATTAATGGCGGCAATTAATTTTGAGGGATAAAGATTTTTAGATCGGTCGCAAAGGTCTTTTATGTTTTCACCATCATTCGCTTCCACCACGCGGATTACTCGTTTTGTTATTTCTTTTCTTTCATCAATAGGTAAGGATGTAAAACTTTCCATGCTTGATATTAAAATAGTTTCGAACCCAGGCACGGCACTTCCCAAAATCCGATAGATGATTCCTTCATATTCTATCCAAAGAACTTTTATTGTTTGCTTTGATCGGTCCCGACTTTGGGTAAAGGAAATCTGGCTTGCTGTCAGTCCATTGATCATGTCAGAATTCACATCAATAGTTACCCCGGTTTTTTTCTTAAAAGCATCTGCAAATGTAGTGGCCCCTTCTTTGGCAGACTTCGCTTTGGGTTCAATCTCCAGCATCATCATAACCGATTGGGTTGTATCTACGGCAATCATGTTTGACGGGGTATTTTGACTCAGCCATTTAGAAGGTACACTTATTTTAAATTTTAAATCAGGATGAATAAACCAATCTCCCTTAAATACACCCTGGCTTGGATTTTCACCAACAATTACTCCATCCAGTGCTTTTAAAAAGTCGTTCTTTGTTTTAAAGATTTTACTTGATTGGGCAACGGTTAATTGAGCAGATTCTTTTTTGATCCGCGACACGCGATCGGGTGTATACGGGTGGTCATTCAAATAGCCAGCCTTTTCTTTTTCGCCCGTAAAAATTTCGATCGATTTATTAAGAGTTAATAGAATATCGCCCAAGGCATCAGGCTGGTATCCACTCTTAGCAGAAAGTTGAACACCCAAGGCATCGGCTTCATATTCATCCTTGCGACTATGCGAGGCCATTACGGCTTCTCCGCCTTTACTTAAGGGAGAAAATATTTTAGAAATGCCATCACCGGCAATAGCACTCGTTAAAATTTCTGGTGCCATTAAAATTCCGGGTACAATACTCTTCTTACGTTGCTTGATAGAATGCCTGTCATTGGAGTGAATGATTTCGTGCCCCATAACACCCGCGAGTTCATCTTCGCTATTGGCCAATATCAAAATACCTCGTGTAAAACAGACATACCCGCCTGGCAAGGCAAACGCGTTGGGTACGGCTAAGTCAACAATAAAAAATTCGTAAGGAAAGGGATGTGTTGCCAGGTTACTAACCAGGTGATTTCCAATACTGGAAATAATTTTTGTTTTGGAGGTATCCTGGTAGATGCCCATAGTTGCCGCTACTGCAGCCATCCCTTCGGCACCCAGCTTACGGTCAACCGAGTAGTCTTGTGCGATGGAAGTGAGAGAACATAATATAAACAAGAGAAGGAATCCACGCCTCATAGTAGCCAATTTTTGATGCAAGATAGAGAACTATCTATTTCTTTAAAACTAATCATGTTGCCGAAAGAAGTCATTTCACAATAGGTATACTTTGTAAGACTTTTGCCGATCTTTACGGGATGACATTTCTTTCTAAGCAGGTATTTAACATTGTAACAATACTTCTTTTGTTTGTTGCGCAAACCAGCTTTGCCCAGTCGTTAAAATCTAACCTTCCCATTATCGTAATCAATACAAATGGTCAAACAATTCTGGATGAACCCAAAATTTCGGTTTCGATGGGTATTGTTGATAATGGACCGGGCATTCCGAACAATTCATTAGATCCATTTAATGATTATGATGGTAACATTGGAATAGAAATTCGAGGTTCGTCTTCTCAAATGTTTCCAAAAAAACAATTTGGCATCGAGCTGCAGGATGATGTGGGAGAAGGGGTTAACGCTTCCTTGTTGGGTATGCCAGCCGAAGAAGATTGGGTGCTTTTTGCTCCTTATAATGATAAGAGTTTGATGCGCGATGCCCTGGCCTACAAGTTGGGTCGCGATTTAGGTCAATACGCACCACGCACTCGTTTTTGTGAAGTAATAATTAACGATATCTATCAAGGGGTTTATGTGCTGATCGAAAAAATAAAACGCGATAAGAATCGCGTTGATATTAATAAACTTAATCCCGATGAAAATTCGGGCGATAATCTAACAGGGGGTTATATTGTTAAAATAGATAAGGCTACGGGAAGGGGTACTGGCGGCTGGACATCTACCTATACACCTCTGGGGCGCAGCGGCAATCAGACTATTTATTTTCAATACGATTACCCTAAAGATGTAGATATCACCAGCCAGCAGAAAACCTATATTCAACAATTCATTTCAAATTTTGAAGGAATACTTGCTGGAGATAACTTTAGAGATCCCGTTCAAGGATACTCCCAATATATTGATGCTAATTCTTTCATTGATTTCTTTATTGCCAATGAAGTAAGTAAAAATGTAGATGGGTATCGGTTAAGTACCTATCTGCATAAGCAAAAAGATTCGGATGGCGGTAAATTACGCATGGGACCTATCTGGGATTTTAATCTTGGGTTTGGTAATGCAAATTATTGCACACAAGGAAATCCGGAAGGTTGGGTAACAAGTTTTAATAGCATCTGTCCGCAGGATTATTGGTTGATTCCGTTTTGGTGGAACAGGCTTAACCAGGATGGTCATTATAGAAGTGAATTGGCAGCCCGTTGGGTATCCATGAGATCAAATAAATTTGAAACAACTAACATCATCGCGTATATCGATTCGGTTTACAATGTGTTAAATACAGTTTTACCGGGAGAAACAAAGAGTGCGCAACAACGTAATTTCGAAACCTGGCCTGTACTGGGTCAATACGTTTGGCCAAACTACTATGTGGGGTCGTCTTTCATTGATGAGGTGAACTGGTTAAAAAACTGGGTGACTAATCGAATGAATTGGCTCGATGTAAATATGCCTTCTGTGATCACCGAAGTAAATGAAGTCAGCGAAAGCATTAAAGTTGCTGCGTTTCCAAATCCGTTCCAAAAAGAGATTACGTTTGAGTATTCACTTAATGAAGCAGGTACTTTTGAGATTAAACTTTTTAATTTGCTTGGGCAGATGATTTTGACAACCCATGAAAGCCATACGGAAGCAGGTAGATATCACCTGACTATGAAAACAGAAACTTTACCGGCAGGTTCGTATTATTATAAGTCAACATCGGGAACTGATTTTATCTCTGGTAAGATTATAAAGTGGGAGTGACCCGTTAGTTTGAATTAACCATACGCACAGTTTTTTCTTTCAATTCGTATAGGCCGCTATGATTATTCAATTATTGTAGGCAATTTCATTGCTCAATAATCTTAGATCCAATATGCATAACCGTAGAGAATTTATTAGGCAATCGGCCCTGGCAGGTGCGGGCATGTTTCTCGCACCCGCTGTGTTTAGCAGAGCAATTTCTGAGAATGAAAAAGTGGTAATTGGCATGGTGGGCACGAACAGCCGTGGTCATTATTTGGCTACCATGCTGGCTCAATTGCCTGATGTTGAGATCGGGTATATCTGTGATGTGGATGCTAATGTATTAAGCAAGACTACTAGCGCAATTGAAAAGCAAACCGGTAAAAAACCGAAGGGATATAAGGACGTACGCAAGCTATTAGAAGAAAAAGACCTCGATGC
>JAGPBO010000208.1 GCA_018063305.1 Cyclobacteriaceae bacterium | reverse complement strand
AGCATCAACCTTATTGCTCGGCAAGTTGCTCTCCAGCAGAGCTTGCTTCCTCTTTGGGATGACGTGCTAAGTCTAATGATTTATTCAACCAAAGTCACCAACCATTTTTCAGTACATTGCCTAAAACCACTCCGCTGTTGGCGGAATGGCTTGTTAAAGCGGTCTAAATCACGCTCTATCTTTTTGGCAAATCAAGCCGAAACGCTCTTGGCATTTCTGATTTATCGTGCATGGATACTTTAAGATCTTTAATTACTCCGTTGCCAATATCATAAACCCAACCGTGTACATAAGGGCCACCTCGTTTTTGCCAGGCATTTTGTATGATGGAAGTTTTACTTAAATCGTACACTTGTTCAATTACGTTTAGTTCCACGAATCTATCTTCACGCTCTTTACTATTTTCAATTGCATCCAGTTCATGCTGATGCAGACGATAAACATCCTTAATGTGTAGAATCCAGTTGTCAATAAGGCCAATCTGTTGGTTGCCCATGGCGGCACGCACCCCACCACACCCATAATGCCCGCAAACAATAACGTGGTCTACTTCAAGCACATTTACGGCATAGTCTAATACACTCAACATATTCATATCCGAATGCACAACCATGTTGGCAATGTTTCTATGAACAAATACTTCGCCTGGTGCAGTACCTGTTATTTGGTTTGCGGGCACTCGGCTATCCGCGCATCCAATCCAAAGAAATTCGGGTTTTTGTACATTCGCCAGCTTATTAAAATAATCTTTGTCTTCGTGAAGCTTTTGATCTACCCAAGCTTTATTCTGCAACAACAATTGTTCATACCTTTTCATATTCAATATTAATATTTTTTAATTCTACTTCAATATTTTTTGTTTTAGCTGTCAGAGTAAAATCAACGAGCATTTCTTTTATATCCTGATCCATAAATTGTGCGCTGGATCCATCAACTAATAACTTAGTATCTTCGGGTATTGCTTCAAAGGCTTGACGCAATGAATTTTTATGGAGAAAGGATACATCTTTTGTAAATCGGATCAGATAATTTTTCTCTGTAGAAACCAGTATCACAGCTCGCTTAAAGTTGGTCTTTAAAATAAAGAATATGGCAACGAGTACACCCAAAAACACGCCTTGCAAAAGATCAGTAAAGACGACCGCAAATATAGTGATAGCAAAAGGTACGAATTGCGCCATTCCTTTACGATACATCTCTTTGTAAAGGATTGGTTTGGTTAGCTTATAGCCAACCATAATTAAAATGCCTGCCAGGCTGGCAAGTGGAATCAATGTAAGCAATCCAGGTAAAAGTAAAACGGACAATATTAAAATAACTCCGTGCGAAATGGCCGATGCTTTTGATCGTGCACCGGCATTAATATTAGCCGAACTCCTCACAATTACAGAGGTAACGGGTAAGCCGCCTAACATGCCTGAGATAAAATTACCAATACCTTGTGCTTTTAGCTCTTGATTAAGGGGTGTAATTCTATGCCTCTTATCCATTCTATCACAGGCTTCAATACTAAGCAGCGTTTCGAGGCTTGCTACAATGGCAATGGTAGCAGCAGTAATATAAATTTGAGGATTTCGCCAAAGTGAAAAATCTGGGAACGTAAGCAACGAAGTAATTCCCTTTGTTTGTGAAAACGTTGGTATTGAAACTAAGTGCTTTGTCTCAATAGCAAAATACGGTAAGGTAATAGTAAACAGGCTATTTAATAAGATACCTATCAAAACAACAATTAATGCGGAAGGAACGAGTCTAAAGAATTTGAATCGCTGTAAACCATTGCCCTCCCATAGAATTAACAAAAGAATTGAGATGGCACTTATCACCAATGCGCCAGGACTCAAAAAATCCCAAGCCGTAAAAATTTCTGAAAAAGTGTTTTGTCCATCGGGTTGAAGAAAATTTTGATCTCCTTCAAAGTCGGCATCGAAGCCAACCGCGTGTGGTATTTGTTTTAAAATTAAGATAAGTCCTATGGCGGCCAACATTCCTTTTATCACCGAGATCGGGAAGAAATGGCCGATGGCTCCGGCTCTGGCAAACCCTAAAATCAATTGTATAAGGCCGGCCAAAGCAACGCTTAATAGAAACGCTTCAAAGGATCCGAGATTAAGAATGGCTGCCGCAACAATGGTGGTAAGTCCGGCTGCTGGTCCGCTCACACTTACAGATGAGCCGCTCAATGAGCCAACAACTATTCCACCAATAATCCCTGCCAACAATCCTGAGAAGAGCGGAGCGCCAGAGGCTAATGCTATTCCCAAACAGAGGGGCAGGGCGACTAAAAATACGACCATAGACGATCGTAGGTCCGAAGACCAAAAGTTTCGAAAGTTCATAAATACGCTTAAAATGTAAAAAAAATTTAGTGACAAAGATCTCAGCTTGAGATCGCACGCAGGTTACTAACCTTGGGGAGGCGGGGAATCAATCTCCGGGAAGTGAGTACTAACAAATAAGAAAAATGGAGAACTCAATTTATCTTGATGGAATGAATGGTTGTTGAAGTTGAATAGCGTGATAAATCGGTAGGGTTCATCATTCCAATCGCGATTGTCTTCCTGAGTGGACTCCTCTTCTTCTTCTTGTGTTTGAATTCTTTCACTCCAATCAACACTTGAAGCCCATTTGCTTTTGGCAAAGGTTTGAGTGCTGATAGAAACCATCAGTGCACAAAAAATAGCTATAAAGAATAAAAAGAGTACTTTTTTCATTTGCAGGGTTACAAAAATAGCATTTTACCCGGTTTTCTTGAATATTTCTTTTTAACGAAATACGCTACTTATTGTTCAGTTGGCTAACCGAAAGAGTAAGAAAGAGTATTACTCGTTTCGTAAAGATTCGATTGGATTTGATCGCGAAACCATATAGGCTTTGTACCCTACGGTTAGCCAGGCAACCAGTAAACTAATAATTCCGGCCCAAAGGAATAAGAGCACGCCCGGATTAATTCGATAAACAAAACTATCTAGCCAAAGTGAGGAGCCGTAATACATGACTGGGGTAGCGATAGTAAAAGCAATGATTATGAGCAGCACGAACTCGCCCGATAAGAGCCAGATTAAATGAATCTCTGACGAGCCCATTATTTTGCGCAACGCAACTTCCTTAGCACGCTGTTCGGTTACAAACATTACCATACCCAATAAGCCTAAACATGAAATAAATAGCGACAGGATTGAGAAGTATTTAAAAATTTTTCCGATCCTTTGTTCGTCTCTATACAGGTTGTTCAGATCTTCATCTAAAAAGGAATACTCGAAAGGTCTGTCAGGATTGAATTTTTTGTAAACCGACTCAACAGCTTTAATCTGATCGATCGGATTACCCGGACTAAGCTTTACGGAAATTTCATAAAAATTTGATGGATCAATAAAAATAATCATCGGCTCTATTTGCTTTTGTGCGGGTTTAAAGTTGAAATCTTTCACGATGCCAATAATGGTTCCCTTCCGCCCGTCTATACTAATTTGTTTGTTCAAGGGCTCTACTAAATTCATTTGAGCGATAGCCGCTTCATTTAGTAATACGGCACTTGAGTCAGAACTAATTTCTTCTGAAAAATCACGGCCTTCAGCCAATGAAATAGAATAGGTTGACACAAAATCATGATCGGTCATCAGCTCATGAAATAAAATATCCTTATCAGGATCCTTTCCTTCCCAGGTTACACTGTTGCTGGATTGATCGGAATAAGAAAGATTACTGTTGGTGGCGGTTACTCCTTTAGCATCAATTATCCTTAATAGTTCGGCCTTAAATTCCGGATATTGCTGGCGTAATTTTCGGTTGGAAGAAAATATGAGAATATTTTCTTTGTTGAATCCCAGGTTTCTTGATTGAATGAAATTAAGCTGTTGATAAACGATAAAGGTGCCCGTTAAGAATGAGATACTCAGGATGAACTGAATTACTACCAAGGCTCTTCTAAGATACAAGGTGCTTCGTCCCAACTTTGCTTGTCCTTTCAAAACTAAAGCAGGGTTCAAGGAAGAAAGCAACAAGGCCGGGTAAGCACCACCCATGAGGGCGCAAAAAATCACAGACCCTATAAGCGGCAAGAAAACGGTTGGTGAAAGAATATCGAACGTGAGTGTTTTACCTGCGAGTTCATTGAAGGAGGGAAGTGCTATCCAGGCAATAAGAAGAGAAATAACAAAGGCCGCAGTTGTATACAATAGTGACTCTGAGAAAAAATGAAAGATCAACTGCATTTTGCTGGCACCAATCGCTTTGCGTACGCCTGCCTCTTTGGCGCGCTTTAACGATCGGGCTGTGGCCAGATTTGCGTAATTAATACTGGCGATAATCAGAATAAAAATTCCGACAGCAGAAAAAATCAGCACATATTGAAAGTTGCCGCGATTTCGCATGTCGTTATTCAAATGACCCGACTTAAGATAAATATCAGCCAGTGGCTGAAGTGTTATTTGGGCTTTTGTTTCAGGATCGTGGGCGATAAGTGCTTCTGTAATTTTATGTTCAACCTCAGAGACCTGTTTGGTATCCTTAAGAGAGATATACGTGTGGTAACTATTCCAGTCCCACGTATCAATATTCTGCAAGCCGGTCGCCTTCAAAAATTCGAACGGAATAATATAATCAAACTGTATGTGTGTATTGGTAGGGACATCCTCAATTACTCCGATTACCATTAGATCGCGACCCACCAGAGTAAACATTTTGCCCAGCGGATTACTGTTTCCAAAATAGGAAGCGGCTAGTTTCCGGGTAAGAATAATTTTATCAGCGCCTGCGCCTAGTGAATGGACTTCACCTTGCAGAATAGGAAAATGAAAAAGCTCAAAGAGAGACTCATCAGCAGCAAGACCGACATGGTAATAGGCTTTTTCTTCGTGACGCAATAAAAGTTCTACCTGAACTAACCGACAGGTTTGCTCAATATCGGGTAGGATACTTTTAATATGAGGCCCAAGGGGGCCAGGGGTAAGGGCGATGGGATAAACTTCGCCCTTATCATTGAGTTGTCTTTCTGTTATTCGATAGATACTTTCATACTTAGGATGGAATCGATCATAACTCAACTCATGCATCACCCATAAATAGATAAGCACAAAAACAGAAAGCCCAGCTATTAAACCAATCAGGTTAATAAATGAGTATATGCTGCGCAATTGGCGCAAGACTATCTTAAAGTAACTGGCAAGCACGTAGTCAGCTGAATTAAGTATCTAAATTAGAGAGAGTAACTCAGAAAAATTAACCGATGTATGATAACCTTTCAGAAACGAAAAATTACATGTCGCTATGAGCCGTCCCTCCGAAAAAACGCTATTGAATTTCCACAATGATTTCGATTTCTACGGCAATATTACTGGGTAGGGAATTCATACCTACGGCAGAGCGGGCGTGTTTGCCCTTTTCACCAAATACGGCAACCATCAAGTCAGAAAATCCATTAATCACTTTTGGCTGGTCGGTATAGGTTTCAGTACAATTAACCATCCCCAACACTTTAACAATGCGCTTCACTTTATTTAGATCTCCTAATTCATCCTTAAGGGTAGATAGAATGGAAACACCAGCTTGTTTAGCGGCTTCATATCCTTGCTCGGTAGTCATATCCGCACCTACTTTGCCGGTAATGTTCGAACCATCGGCTTTTCCAGGACCATGGCCGGAGAGATAGAGTAAATTGCCAACGCGAACAGCCTTTACGTAATTAGCGATAGGCTTGGAAGGCATGAAGAGTTCAATGTTTAACTCTTTCAACTTTTTATCGAAGTTAGTTTTTTGCTGAGAAAAAGCTACGCAGGTAAGGGAGATCAAGGCAAGCAATAGGACAACTCTTTTCATAATAGGGATAGTTAAAGTTTGATTTTTGATCAATATAAATTCGATTGCCAAAATACAAACTTTAAATGAAACAGATACCTTCGGGTAAAATTTTGAATAGTATGGCTGACGTATTTCGCTGCCCGTGGTGTCTCAAGTTCGATCAGTATATTCAATACCATGATGAAGAGTGGGGGAAACCAGTTCATGATGACAGAATTCATTTTGAATTTTTGATTTTAGAAGGAGCACAAGCAGGACTTAGCTGGGCAACGGTTTTGAAAAAACGTGAAGGCTACCGTAAAAACTTTGCCAATTTCGATCCTGCAAAAGTGGCTCGTTTTACAGAAAAGAAAGTGGAGAAAATTCTTCAAGATCCAGGCATTATTCGAAATAAATTAAAAGTGGCTGCTGCGGTGAACAATGCCAAGAGATTTCTTGAAGTTCAAAAAGAATTCGAAAGCTTTGATAAATACATCTGGCAATTTGTTAACAATAAACCCATTGTAAATAAATGGAAGACTTTGGATCAGATTGCCCCTACTACAAAAGAATCGGATGCACTCAGCAAGGACTTAATTAAACGAGGATTCAAGTTTGTGGGTAGCACCGTAATTTATTCGCACATGCAAGCCTGCGGATTGGTTAATGACCATCTTGT
>JAGPBO010000031.1 GCA_018063305.1 Cyclobacteriaceae bacterium | reverse complement strand
TATCTAAAATAGCGGAGTCGAAGATAAACACCGGCAACACATTCATATTTTCTTTAAGCGCAAAGTATAAGCCTGCATTGTCATTTAGGCGCAAATCTCTGCGGAACCAAAAAATAGTGGTTTCTGCATTAATGCTTTCTTTGATCTTAGGTAACGGGGAGCTCAAGCCTGGTCTATTAGTAAACCATTCTCCACAATGAGTTTAAACCAGTGTGTATATTGATCTGGATTGTCTTTCATATGGATTCTCAGCTCCTCTTCAGATATAAATTTGTACGCTTCAACCTCCTCGATATTCATTACGGGGGTGCCACTAAATGTACCCACGTACACATGATCGAACTCGTGTTCGATCAATTGATTTTCAAATACTATTCTGTAAATAAACTTATGCAAGAACGTTGGTTTTAAATCTATCCCGAGTTCTTCTTTTAGCCTCCGGCTGGTGGCATCGGTCATTTTTTCTCCTGGTCGGGGATGACTGCAACAAGCGTTAGACCATAGTCCACCACTGTGATATTTTGTTTTGGCTCTTTGTTGAATCATCATCTCCCCCTTTTCATTGAATAAAAGAACAGAGAAAGCCCGATGAAGTAAGCCTTTTTGATGGGCTTCCATCTTATCCATGGCTCCAACTTCCACATCGTTAGTATCTACCAGTATCACCTGATCCATTACAATAGATTTAATTGATACTTCAGATAAGAAAAGAAAAGTATCGACACCTTCGTTCGATTTTGAATTCGTATTCTTTTACGAAGCACATGATTGGAAGGTGTATTACAAATTTTTTTGAAGAGGGTCAGGTAATAGAGGTAAGCCACATACACGCCAAATTTAGCTCCCTTTGGAAGTTGCTTTATACCTAAATATCCAGCATGAAAATCTGCTGCAATATCTGCTTCAATTTTTTCCTTACCTCCGTCATCAAGGGAGTTTATATCAATGCCGGGGAAATAAGATCTTCCCATACCAACATAATCTGCATTCAAGTCGCGTAAAAAATTTATTTTCTGAAAGGCTGATCCCAAACGCTGGGCGCTGGGTTTTAATTTTTCATACGTTTCCTGATCTCCTTTACAAAATACTTTTAGGCACATGAGCCCAACCACTTCCGCAGATCCAAGTATATATTCCTCAAAAGTTTTTTGATCATATTCCTGTTTTTTAAGATCCATCTCCATGCTGTGCAGAAATTGTTCTATTAGAACATGATCAATGGAAAACTTATTTGCTGTTAACTGAAAACTATGGAGTATCGGATTAAGGCTTATCTTTTCCTCTATTGCTTGAAAGGTATCTTCCCTAAATCTGGCCAGTAAGGCTTTTTTGTCAAAGTCATGGAGTGTGTCTACAATTTCGTCTGCAAATCTCACAAATCCATAGATGGAATAGATTGGATCTCGAAGCCAAGTATCAAAACAGCGAATGCCCATCGAAAAGGAGGTACTGTATGCTAGTGTCGTGAGCTTGGAGGATCTTAGCGATACCCTATCAAACAATTCTTTTTCTTTCATTTCTGATTTCAAAGATTTACTGTCTCTCTATTTTTTTCTGTTTTAATCAAAACGTTGGCAACCACTTGTCCTGATATAAGGGATGGGGGCACTCCGGGCCCGGGAACTGTAAGTTGACCCGTATAAAACAGATTAGTTACCTTTTTGTTTATTATCGAAGGCTTTAAGTTAGCCGTTTGCTTTAAGGTATTAGCCAATCCATAGGCATTCCCTTTGAACGCATTATAATCAGCAATAAAATTTTGATGCGCATAGCTTCTCTTGTAAACGATATGAGCCTTAATATTCTGGCCCGTTAATTTCTCAATTCTGCCCATAACGAGTTCAAAATATTTATCTCGTGTGGCCTCATCGTCCTTCAGGCCTGCGGCCACAGGGATAAGAATAAAAAGATTTTCACTTCCTTCGGGAGCCACAGAATTATCCGTTTTGGATGGACAGCAAACATAGAAGAGTGGATTGTTTGGCCATTTTGGGTTTTCATAAATCTCCTCAGTGTGCCTATTAAAGTCCTCATCAAAAAACAGATTATGATGATTAAGATTATTTAAACGTTTATTAACACCCAGATAAAAGATAATGCTGGAGGGTGCCAGATTTCTGCTTTGCCAATATTTTTCAGAGTACTTTCTGAAAACCCGCGGCAAAAGTTTCTGTTCTACGTGATGATAATCAGCTCCCGCTACAACATAGTCTGTTAAAATTGTTTCCCCATTGATAGTTAACGAATTAATTTTGGCGTTGTCCGCATTCAGTCCTTGTACGGTGCTGTTGTACACAAACTGAACACCTTTTTCTTCTGCCAGTTTAACCATACCTTCCACAATCTTATACATGCCTCCTCTTGGGTACCAGGTTCCCAGCATCATGTCAGCATAATTCATTAAACTATAAAGAGCCGGTGTATTGGCTGGTGATGCTCCAAGAAATAATACAGGAAATTCTAGAAGTTGGATTAAATAGGGCGATGTAAAATATTTTTTTATATAGCTTCTGATGGACTGAAATACGTGTAGCTTAAAAACACCTTTGGCCAATTTGAGATTTAGAAGTTCCCGAATAGATAGCCCCGGGTTGTACACAAGCTCTTCTACACCTACTTTATATTTGTACTCTCCTTCCTTTAAAAACTGAGTAAGTTTTTTTGCGCTTCCTTTTTCTTTGCTTTCAAAAAAATCCAATAACTCATTTTTGTCTGAGGGAATATTCCATATCTCCTGTTTTGAAAAAAACACCTGATACGATGGGCTAAGTCTAACCAAATCGTAATAATCCGAAACTGTCTTTCCGAACGTGTTAAAATACTTTTCAAAAACGTTGGGCATCCAGTACCAGCTTGGGCCCATGTCAAACATAAATCCTTCTGCCTCAAACTTACGCGCCCGCCCACCCGGTGAACTGTTTTTTTCATAAACAGTAACGGCATACCCATTTGCTGCTAATGTGGTAGCTGCTGCTATACCAGCAAAACCGGCACCTATAACCGCAATTTTTTTCATCCTCCTAAGTTATTGGATGTTATTTTAATGTGTTAATAAATTCTTTTGAATTTCTTTTCGCGCTTGAAATATTCGATTCTTTACCGTGCCAATTGGGATATTAAGATGCGCTGAAATTTCATGATACTTGTACCCTGTTGTGTGTAACTTAAAAGGCATTTGAAGATCCTCCTTTAACGAGTTTATGTTGCCCCATAATTCTTTTAACTCAAGAGTTTTTTCCGGCTTGTTGAACGTGTATTGATCAGCAACATTTAAATAGTAGAGTTCCTTTGTGGAATCGGTTGATGTTTTTGCGAGTTTCGCTTTTCTATAATTATTGATGAAGGTGTTCCTCATTATAGTAAACAACCATCCTTTCAGATTTGTGTCTTCTTTAAACTTATCTCGATAGGTTAACGCCCTTAATAGGGTGTCCTGAATGAGATCTTGTGACTCTTCCGCATCACGGGTAAATCGATACGTAAATTGCTTAAGCGTACTCTGAAGCCCGCTGATTTGTGTGTTAAATTCTAGCGCAGTCATAGTGTTTAATGATTAGTATTAATAATTAAACAAAATTACTCATTTATATGTAATACACAATATTTTGTTTAATTTATTTAAACAAAAATTAAACAAACCTTATTTCTGCTGTATTTGGGCTAAAAGTGACTCAGCGGTGGTAAAAGTTCGAACATTCTTTCCTTTGGGCATTACTTGTTCTCCTTGCTTCCCTGAGATAAAAAGGATGGTATTTGGAAATTCCTGAACGAGTTTTGCAAAGTATTCTTTAAGGTCTTCTGCCCTCTGCAAAACAGAAATTGATGTTATGAGGTAGTTCGGTTTATGCTTTTCACACACCTGTTTCAAATCACTATAGGGAAGGTGCTGTCCCAAGTAAAATGTCCTGTATCCGGCTCTTCGAACGATGTAATGGAAGAATAAGAGACCAATTTCATGAAGTTCATCCTCTGGAAGGAAAAGAACAATTTTGTCCGCCCCTTTAGGTGGAAAAGGAAGCGAGTCGATGGCTACAATAATCTTTTGTCGAATAAGATTGGAAATGAAATGTTCCTGTGCAGGCGTTATGTTTCCTGTCTGCCACAGAATACCAATCTTTTCTAAAAAGGGATAGACAATGTCTGTTATCGTCTTTTCAAATCCGAATTTCATTATCAGATGGCCTAACTGTTTTTCGAATTGTTCTTCATCCATGTCAACCATGCCTACTATTAGCTGGTCAATGAAAATACTTGTTTCATGCTGGCCGTGAGAGAGTTCAACAACTTTTGCATTGAGCTCATCCAGACTCATCCCAGCGATGGTTGAAATTTTTATCCCCTTATTGTTTAACAATGAAACATTGATGATTTTTTTTAAATCTCTATCAGAATAATAGCGGATGTTCGTACTGGTCCGTTGAGGAGCTATCAGCTGATGCCTTTTTTCCCAAATCCGGATGGTGTGGGCTTTAATCCCCGATAATGATTCCAATTCTTTGATTGAGTAATTACCCATTGTATTCTTATTTCAAATCAAATAACCGCTCTTTGGCTAAATTGTTTATAAATTCTTGTTTTGATTGCCAACATTATGAATACGGACGCAGCGTAAGATTCAGAAAGTTGGATTCAATAATCTCAAAAGTATTGAGGTGAACAAATTAATTCCTTATTGCCCGACAACTCAAAAACCCATTTTATAAACGAGGGCGGTCCGAAGTTTGCCTTGGCATTATTGGAAAAGCCAAATCCTTCTTTGGGTATCCTGACCCAATTAGTGTCCAGGTTTTGATTATCATTTTCATCATGAAAGTATTTAAACCCATACCGCCCTGTTTCAAGGTCGGTAAGCAGAATAGTGCATTCCTTATTTTCAATAGGTTGCTTTATCTCCTTAACAAGCTTTTCATTTTCATCAAAAAGTTGAAGGAGTACATGTCCCTGGTCGTTTCTTAATCCCTTGATATCAATAGTTAATGCGTTCTGAGCCATTGCCCCTATGGGAATAATGAAAAGCAAGATTATAAAACACAGGGTAAATGAATGTTTCATCATTTCACATCCACTTGTAACCTAAGTAAATTACTATAAATGCCATTATCGACTTTGCTTAATTCCTGGTGCGATCCCGACTCTGCAATCTCTCCGTTTTTGATAACCATAATCCGATTTACTTTTCTAATCGTGCTTAACCGATGTGCAATGATAATTGTTGTTCTTCCTACCATAAGTTTCTCCAGTGCCTCTTGCACCAGTTGCTCGGACCCTGCATCCAACGAACTTGTTGCTTCATCCAAAATAAGAATAGAAGGGTCTTTTAAAATAGCTCGTGCAATGGCCACTCGTTGTCGTTGCCCTCCGGATAATTTTACACCCCGATCACCCACCAGGGTATTTAATTTATCTGGAAAAGTTTCGATAAACTCCCAGGCGTTGGCTTTTATAGCTGCTTCAATAATTTCGTTCTCGGTAGCATTAGGCTTGCCGTAAGCAATGTTCTCCCGAATGCTTCCTCCAAACAAAATTACTTCTTGTGGTACTATGCCAATGTTAGCTCGATAATCCGTAAGATTAAAGGTTTGGTTATCGATTTGATCGACACGGATAGACCCTGTAGTGGCCGGATAAAATCTCATCAGGAGATTAATAATGGTTGACTTACCCGAACCACTGGGTCCAACCAGAGCAATTTTTTCGCCTTGTTTTACCTGGAAACTTATTTTCTTTAATACAGCAATATCAGGCCGAGTAGGATAGATAAATGATACCTGATCGAATTCTATATCGCCCTTTAACTTAATTGGCTGACTAGTCGTAGAGGACTCATCCTTTTGCTCCAGGATTTCAAGAATTCTTTCTGAAGCGCCTACTGATCGTTGCAATTGACTATAGATATCACCAAGACCTGCAATAGATCCGCCAATGAATGCCGTATACAGCACAAATGAAAATAACTCTCCTACCTCTGCTTCACCTGACTGAACCAACAACGCTCCGTACCAACTTACCGCAACAATGCCCCCGAACAAAGCAACAATGGTGAAGGAGATAAACATCCCGCGATACCGTGAGGCATGAAGGGCCGTGCGCACCACCTCATCCAGTGATTTTTTATAACGCAGCTCTTCAAATAATTCATTCGTGAATGATTTTACTACTGCGATAGATTGGAGGGTTTCTTCAACAATAACATTTGAAGTTGCCAGTTGATCTTGTGTTTTTTTAGAAAGCTTTCGAATAAACTTACCAAAAAACAATGCCGCCAACACAAGGATGGGGAAAGTCAACAACATGAATACGGTAAGCTTGGGATATAATATAAAAATTACTGGGATGCCGATAGAAAGCACAAGAAGTTGCCGAAGTAATTCGGCCAGCGTGAATGTAAATGTATCTTGTAGTGTGGTTACATCAGACGTAATACGGCTGATCAATTCACCTACTCTACGGCTATCATAAAACGATAAGGGTAACCAGATTATTTTTCTATACACATGTTGCCGTAAATCTGCCAGCGTTCGCTCGCTTACATAGGTGAATGTATAAACCCGGATAAATGAAAAAACACCTTGCACCAAAAGAATAGAAATAAGTGCGAGCGCAATTTGATTAATTGTGGTAAAGAAAAAATCTTTCTTCCCCTGGGCTACATCCAATAATTTGCCGGCAAAATAAGGGAAGGCCAACAACGTTCCACTGGAAAGCCCCAAAGCTACAAGCCCGAGGAGGAACGTCCACCGGTAGGGTAACACAAACCGAAAAACTCCAAGTAGTTTCCTAAATCCCGTTTTGTTAAGAGGACGTTTTTCTCCTTCGTCAACTGCCTTTCTTTTGGCCATTTTAATTAGTAATAATTTATTAATCTTTTAAAGGCAAAAATGATCCTTCAATAGAAAACAAAACAGTATCGCTCAAAATCATTTTTTGTTTTCCTGTAACCTCATACCTGCTAAGCAAAAGTGTTCCTGCCACATCATCAAACTCAAGCTGCAAATGTCGCTCGGTCAAATACAACGTATTGTTCTCCTGATAAACAGATTCTATTTTTTTCAGATGCTTCCAATCGTTCAGATAATAAAAAGTAATAAAAGGAACGGGTGATGGGTTTTTGGCTTTGTAGGTTCGGATCCGAAGATTGCTACGTGAATCTTTATCCCCATCTAAAATCTCATACGCAGTTTTATAAAGCGGTTTGTTAATAACATCTAACTGCCTAAACACGTCCAACTCATGGGCCATCAATGTACTGTCGGTCTGGATGCTTGATTGATCTTGCTTTCCATTTAATGAAACTGATTTTGATAATAGGGTGCCCGCCTTGATCAAATCAGCGGATTGAACGTTAATCAAACTATCAAAATCAAAATAAGGCTTTTCATATTTCAGATTAGACTTGTTACAACTGGCTAGTAAAAATAAAGAGCCAACAAAAAAAAGTGTTCTCTGCATCATTATTTATCGATCAACACCGTGCCCGTCATTTCTTTAGGGATCGGTATTCCCATTAGTGTTAAAATGGTTGGCGCTAAGTCACCCAATTTGCCATCCTTCATTTTACCGTGATACGAATCATCAACTAGGATACAAGGAACTAAATTGGTGGTATGTGCCGTATTGGGTGTGCCATCTTCATTAACCATCTTCTCGGCATTGCCGTGGTCGGCAATTATAATGATAGCATATCCATTTTTGCGTGCTACTTCGGTTACCGCTTCATTACATTGATCAACTGTTTCGCACGCTTTAACTGCCGCTTCGAAAACACCGGTATGTCCAACCATATCGGGGTTAGCAAAATTCAGACATATAAAGTCAGCGGTCTTATTTTCAAGCTCAGGAATTATTTTGTCACGAATATCCTGGGCGCTCATCTCTGGTTTCAAATCATACGTAGCCACCTTGGGTGACGGACACATTAATCGCGATTCGCCCGGAAAGACTTCTTCCCTTCCTCCGGAAAAAAAGAAAGTAACATGCGGATACTTTTCAGTCTCCGCAATTCGGATTTGCTTTTTATTCGCCTTCGATACGATTTCGCCCAGTGTGTTTTCCAGATTGTCTTTATCAAAAATCACCTTAACCCCCTTAAATGTATCGTCATAGTTAGTCAGTGTTACATAATACAGGTTTAGTTTTTGCATGTTTTGTTCATGAAAATCCTTTTGCGTTAACGCTATGGTGATTTCGCGACCCCGATCGGTCCGGAAGTTAAAGCAAAGAACTACATCTCCATCTTGAATGGTCGTTAGTGGTTTATCCTTTTCATCCACTACTACAATCGGCTTAATAAATTCATCCGTTATACCGCTAGCATACGATTTAGAAACAGCACTTAAAACATCGTTCGTCTTTTCTCCAAGGCCATGCACCATCACATCGTAAGCAAGTTTTACCCGCTCCCAGCGTTTGTCACGATCCATCGCATAATAACGACCTATCACACTCGCAATCTGACCGGTAGTTTTTTTCAAATGATTTTTTAAATCAGTCAAATAGGCAAGCCCACCTTTGGGGTCGGTATCACGGCCATCCGTGAAGGCATGAATAAACACATTCTTCAGTCCGTGGTTATGAGCAATCGTGCATAAACCTTTTAAGTGATCTATGTGCGAATGCACGCCTCCATCCGACAAGAGGCCAATCAGGTGAAGTGGTTTGTCATTTTTTTTGGCGTAGTCTAGTGCTTCCAGTAATACAGCATTTTTATCAAGCTCCTTCTCTTCCACTGCTTTGTTTACCCGCACTAAATCCTGATACACAACCCGACCTGCGCCAATGTTCATATGACCAACTTCCGAGTTGCCCATTTGTCCTGCCGGCAAACCCACTGCTAAGCCAGAAGCCTCCAGTTTACTATGTGGATATTTCTTGTATAAAGAATTAATGTATGGCGTTTTGGAATGGTCTATGGCTGATACTTTCGTGTTTTTCGCGATTCCCCATCCATCCAGAATCATCAACAGCACTTTCTTATTCATAATAAATATTTTAAAAATTGAGAATTCAAATATACCTGTGATTTACCGTTTTTGTCATATCATCAAGGATAGTTGCCTGTTAATGTGTAAAACAATCGTTAGGGTTAAAAGGTCAAGTTGATACTTCTATAAGTGTACAATGACCGCGATATCTATTATTATTACACATTGGAAAACCTCCCGTAATCAGTCTTTAAAAATGTTATCTTCAATTATCTATTTGGGGATTAATGGCATAATTTTGGTCTAATCAACAGCGCTATGTATAGTAGAAAGTGGTTTTTTACGTTTGTTTTGATACTTGTTGCACAAGGGGTGTGGGCTCAGGCCGATATTTTTGCGCCCATGAAGGATGCCGTGAGGGCCGGTAGTGCAAAAGAGCTAGCCAAGCACTTCAATCAATCGGTAGATATTAACCTGGAAGGCGAAGTAAATACCTACAGCAAAGCCCAGGGAGAATTTGTAATGCGCGACTTTTTCAAAAAATTTCCAGTTTCTGATTTCACCATTGAACACACTGGTGCTTCCAAAAGCGGATTACAATACGCCATCGGAAACTTCAAAAGCACGAGCGATCAATTCAATGTGTTGATCCGTGTAAAACAATCAGGCAGCATTTACCTGATCCACGAAATCAGTTTCGTAAAGGAATAATGCAGCCGGCCTACCTAACCGACCAGGCAGTCCAGGATTTTATCAAACAAGCACTACGCGAAGATATTGGAGAGGGTGATCACTCCTCCTTGGGTTCTATCCCGCTCTCAAAAAAATGCAAGGCTAACCTTTTAGTTAAAGACAATGGGCTTATCGCTGGTGTCGCCTTGGCAGAAAAGATTTTTCACGAAGTGGATAAAAGTTTACAGCTAACTTTTTATAAGAAGGATGGCGACCCGGTTGAAAAAGGAGAGATCGCTTTTGTCGTTGAGGGCCCTGCCCGCTCCATTCTAATGGCCGAGCGATTGGTTCTTAATTGCATGCAACGAATGAGCGGCATCGCCACATACACGCATCGGTTGTGCACAATCATAAAAGGAACAAAAGCACAGGTAATGGACACCCGCAAAACCACACCCAACTTTCGACTAATGGAAAAATGGGCGGTGGCTATTGGTGGGGGTCGCAACCATCGGTTTGCTTTGTATGACATGGTGATGCTAAAGGATAACCATATCGACATGGCCGGTGGAATACGAGCCGCCATTGAAAACGTGAAAAGCTACCTACGAGAAAATAATAAGCCTTTGATGGTTGAAGTGGAGACGCGCACGTTAAAGGAAGTAATGGAAGTAATCTGTGTTGGTGGCGTAGATATTATCATGTTAGATAATATGACTGTGGAAGATATGACTGAAGCCGTTGCCCTGATTGATGGAAAATATAAAACGGAAGCGAGCGGAGGTATTACCGAGTCGACCCTTCGTTCTGTTGCCGAATGTGGTGTTGATTATATCTCTATTGGAGCGCTAACGCATTCCGTAAAAAGTTTGGATTTGAGTTTGAAAGTGGAGAAGTAATTTAATGGCTACAGATTCACAGATATGATCTCATCCTCTTCTTAGGAGATTATATCATCATAAATGGATTCACGAAAAATGTATAATGCTGCATTGAACCTAAGTTCATTGGCAGCTTGGGGTAATGACTAGATAATTTTTTAATCTGTGAATCTGTGGCTACGTTTAATTAGAAAATCCCACAAATCCCCATTATTTTTGCCCTCCTTAAAATTAGATTGGTTGCTATGATTGTAAAGACGCGAAATTATCGCCTGGAGAAGAAAGAGTATATAAAAATGGCTCTCAAGGCTATTTTAATGCAACAATGGTGGGTGAGTTTGATTGTGGTGGCTATTTGTTTTGGCTATTTATGGATTCCAAGTATCTGGTGGTTTATTGGCGCGGGTATTGGCGCGGGGTTATACCTTTTGTTTTGGTGGATTCAGTTTTACGGAGTCACCCAACTCGAACAGGGAAAAATGTTATTCGAGCGTTTTTCATACGAAATAACCAGCCAGCAAATTGTAATGAAACTAAATGCCCGCGAAGGCATGCCCATGAAGTGGGACCAAATTAAGAGTGCCAAAATTGGCAAAGACTACTTCTTACTTTTTGTCAATAAGGCCCAGTTGATCCACCTTCCTTTCAAAATTTTCAATACTGAAAATGAGCGTAAATTTTTGCTAAGCATATTGAGAAATAAAGGCTTGGTAAAGTAGATCCCGACTCCTGCTTACTTGATTCTGGCGGAGTGGTTTCTGATATTTAAACTATGCTTAGCAACCCTGATCAGGAACCGAAATTCAAAAAGCGATATTCACCTACAGAAGCTTTGGCTCGCGCTCAACGCTATTGTGCTTACCAGGAACGTTCCCACAAGGAAGTAAAAAACAAACTGTTTGAATACGGACTCTATGCCAGCCAGGTTGATGAGTTGATCTCACAACTTATTACCGATGGATTTTTAAATGAAGAGCGTTTCGCCAAAGCCTATGCGGGTGGCAAATTTCGAATAAAAAAATGGGGGCGATTAAAAATCAAAAATGAGCTTGAGCATTTGGGGCTCACGCGTAATTGCATTCAACGCGGCTTAAATGAAATCGAATCTTCCGATTATTCAAAGACTTTGAAGACCCTAATTAAAAAGAAAGCAGCTAAAAGCCAGGAACAAAATCCATTTAAAAAACGCGACAAAATAGCTCGCTTCGTTATAGGAAAAGGGTATGAGCCCGATTTGGTATGGGGTTATATCAAAGATTTATTACCCGATTGAATTGTTACTAGCGCAACAATACGGGTAAAATTTAAGAACTACGTTTGGTGATCTTACGTTTATTTCCGTATGAAAATTATCTCCTTCTTTTTCTTACTTCTTCTGCTGGGCACAACGGTGTGTGCGCAAGAGAATCTTTCACGCACAAAGAATTATAATTTAAAAAAATCGATCGCCTTAGAGGGGTATGATCCGGTTAGTTATTTTGATAATAAGCCACAGGTGGGTAAGAGCGAGATAAAATTTACCTATAAGGAAGTCACTTACTTATTTGCCAACACAGCTAACGCTACCAAATTTAAGGCTAACCCAGAAAAATTTGAGCCTGCCTATGGGGGCTGGTGTGCTTTTGCTATGGGCGAAACGGGCGAGGAGGTGAAAATTGATCCCGAGACCTTTAAAATTATTGACGGCCGGCTTTACTTATTTTATAATTTTTGGGGTAACGATACACTTAGCGATTGGAACAAGAACGAGCGTGTACTCAAATCCCAAGCCGACCAAAACTGGAAAAAAATCGTTAGATCGCATTGATTCATAAAATTCATTGAGGAAATTGAAGTAATAATTGCCTTATCTTTGGCGCGGCTTACATTTGAAATAAATTATGAAACAACTTCTTGAGGCAGGAGGTACAATAATCGCACAGCTAATGAGTGTCGTTAGCGCCATAAACGAAGAGGATTTCCGTAAACCTTCCATCGCGCTAAGCCATGCTACCGTTGGCCAGCACCTTAGGCATACCCTTGAGTTTTTCATTTGCCTTGAGCAGGGCTACGAGTTGGGTGTGGTAAATTATGATAAACGCATCCATAACAAAGCGATGGAGAACGATAAGCACATTGCGCTTCATACCCTTAAACTGATTCAGGAATTTATTTGTGAGAATCATACCGATAAGCCTTTGACATTGGAGGTTGGTTATAAGCCAGATAGCGAAGAGCCCATCCGTATCACTACCAATTATCTAAGAGAATTAACCTACAACATTGAGCATGCTGTGCACCACATGGCTATTATGAAAATAGGTGTTCGGGAAGTAGCCGGATACATACCCCTTCCTACCAATTTTGGGGTTGCGGTTTCCACGGTTCGCTATAAAGATTCAGTAGTAGCCACGCACTAATTCACTTTCCTTATTTTTGCACCATTCAAAATTTTCGTGCAAAAAGTTTTACGCAGTAATTTCATCATAAAGCTTAGAAGCTGGGAATATTGGCCGTTTGGAATAATACAAGCACCAATAATAATCTTATGGCTTTGGTATGCGATTAAGGAGCGATCGCTGTTTTACTTCTCAGCATCTAACCCATCCATACTTGCGGGGGGTATGATGGGTGAATCCAAATACGATGTCTTGCGGCATGTCGCTGATTCCATAAAACCCAAAACGGTTTTAGTCAGGCGCCCCTCGACTAAGCAAGAAGTTGTTGATCTCTTAAAAGAAAACGGTCTTTCCCTTCCGGTGATCTTTAAACCGGATTTGGGTGAGCGCGGATGGATGGTTCGAAAAATCAAAGACGAAACTGATATTGAAAACTATTTGTCTGAAATAAAAATAGATTTTATAATTCAGGAGCTGATCGTGATGCCGTTGGAGTTTGGCGTTTTTTATGTTCGGTATCCATCCCAGGTAAATGGATTTGTGAATTCCATTACTGGCAAAGAATTTCTATCAATCACAGGTGATGGAAAAAAATCTATACAGGAATTAATTCTGGAAAAAGATCGCGCAAAGCTTCAGTGGAAAACGTTAAAAATTACTTATAGCAATCGACTCAAAGATATTCTATCGAAAGAAGAACGACTGGAATTGATCTCGATTGGTAATCATTGTCTCGGCACAACTTTCCTAAATAAGAATCCCCTCATTTCAGAAAAACTTTCCGCTGCCTTTGATCAAATCAGTAAGCAAATTCCAGATTTCTATTTTGGTCGCTTTGATTTGAGATGTAATTCGCCAGAGGATTTGGAATCCGGAAAGGTAATGATCCTGGAGGTAAATGGATGCGGAGCCGAGCCTGCGCATATTTACCAACCCGGGTCTTCGTTGTTTGAAGGCATTAATGTATTGATAACCCACTGGCGCAATCTTTATCGAATAAGCAAGGAGAATCACGAACGGGGTGTTCGGTATCTTACGTTGCGCGAAGGCCACCAAATTTATAAGCACTTTAAATCCTTAACTTCGGGCGTATGATTGTTCAGGTTTTTCTTATCGGACTTATCTTCAGTTTTCTGGGATCTATTCCTCCGGGCACACTCAATCTGGCCGTGCTGCAATTGGGAATGGAGCACAAGATAAAAACTGCAATCCGTTTTTCTCTGGCCGTGGCCATCATTGAATATCCCTATGCCTGGATTGCTGTGGTGTTTGAAGATTGGGTAACTTCCTCTCCTTTGATCATTGATAACTTTCAATTAATAACGGCTGTGGTTATGATTGTGATTGGAGCCTTTACCCTTTGGTCAGCTCGTAAACCCAGCGAGTTCTCCGTGCGCTTCAACGAGAGTGGATTCAGGCGTGGCATTATTTTAAGTATTCTAAATCCGATGGCCATTCCGTTTTGGATAGGAGTTACTGCCTACTTAAAAGCACAGGGCTGGGTCGATCTTTCAACACAAAGTCTTTTGCATAGTTATGTCTTTGGAACTTCTGTAGGGGTAATAATTTTATTAGTGCTGTTTACCTTTTTAGCAAAGCGATTAGCTCATTATATAAAAGACAATCGATATGTTAAACTGGTACCTGGCTTTACGTTACTTGTGTTGGGGCTCTATGCATTTGCCAAATATTTGTTCCATTAAATCCTTCCGTGTTATTTAAATATTCACATGCTTTCTTCGAACAGCCCAAAAATAGAAGATCGGAAAAATCAAAAGTGTAAATATGGTGGCAGTAACCAAACCGCCAATAATCACAATGGCTAAAGGTTTTTGTGATTCGGAGCCAATGCCTGTAGAGAGTGCGGCTGGCATTAACCCAATGGCAGCCATCAAAGCCGTCATAATTACCGGACGGGTTCTGATTTTCACCGCTTCGTAAATGGATGGAACTAAGGCAAGTCGTTTTCTCAGGTTATTGTGAAATTCTGAAATCAGGATCACACCATTCTGAATACAAATTCCAAAAAGTGCAATGAACCCTACTCCCGCTGAGATTCCAAAATTTATTCCCGTAAGGTGAAGTGCTACAATTCCACCGATTAACGCAAAGGGCACGTTAGCTAAAACAAGCGAAGCATCTTGAATGTTGCCAAATAAAATAAAGAGCAAGACAAAGATTAGAATTAAACTGATAGGTACTACCTGGCTTAACCGCTTGGTGGCGCGCACCTGATTTTCAAATTCACCTGTCCAGCCAATGGAATAGCCGGGTGGCAGCTTGATGTTTTTAATCACATTGTTTTGCGCTTCTGCTATGGTGCTGCCAAGGTCACGTTCGCGAACCGAAAATTTTACCCCAATAAAACGTTTGGTATTATCGCGGTAGATAAAAGCCGGGCCTGTAATTTTGTGAATGGTAGCAATCTCTTGCAAGGGTATTTTGTCGCCACGCAAGGTTGGAACCATGATACGCATAATATCATCTTCATCTTTTCTATAATCCTGCTGATATCGAATGCGAATATCAAACTTACGGTCGCCTTCATATTTTTCAGTTGCTGTTTTCCCTCCAATGGCCATCTCTAAAGTGCTTTGTGCTTCCGCCTTTTGCACACCATAAATGGCCATTCTTTCTTCATCAAGAATTACACTTATTTCTGGTTGGCCAATATTGCGCAGGATGCCCACATCTTTTATTCCCTTTACATTTTTTATTTGTTCAATTACCAGATTAGAAATCTCGTCTAACTTCGATAGATCATCGCCATAAATTTTTACTGCATTCGATGCGTTAATGCCAGCAACAGACTCCGCCACGTTATCAATAATAGGTTGAGAATAATTGTACACAATGCCTTGATATTTTTTGAGCTCCTTATCCATTTCTTCCACCAAATCATCCATGGAAAGTTTTCGGCTCCACTCTTCCTTTGGTTTTAAATTAACCTGCATTTGAACGTAGTAGAAACCACTGGGGTCCGTGCCATCATTGCTTCGTCCGGTTTGAGAGAGCACGCCATTTACTTCTGGAAATTGCTGAAGTTCTTTGCGCAGCAGGGCCACTGTTTTTATCGTTTCATTTAAGGATGAGCTCATAGGCAATTTGGCTTCTACCCAAAGTGCGCCCTCGTTAAGTTGCGGCAAGAATTCAGTGCCTAACCAACGCGTAGAAAAAAGTGACAAGGCCAAAACGAACAGAGAGATAAAAACACTGGCCCGTTTAAACTTAAAGGTTTTATTAAATCCCCTTCCCACTACCCGGTTGAAAAAATTTACAATCGGATTGTGCTTTTCGTATACGTTCTTCTTTAGCAAGATGGAAACTAAAACCGGAACTAAGGTAAGCGTAAAGATCAGTGCGCCTAACAACGCAAACCCCAATGTATAAGCCAGTGGAGAAAACATTTTACCCTCTACTTTTTGAAATGAAAAAATTGGAAGCAGTGCGGAAATAATAATCAGCTTGGAAAAGAATACCGCCTTACCCAAGCCGCTGCCCGTTTTTCTGATCAAACCAAGCTTGGATAGTTTATTGAACCGTTCCATTCCGTTTACCTTGGCATGATGATCAAGAGCCACAAAGAGGCCCTCGACCATTACCACAGCACCATCAATAATTATCCCGAAGTCAACTGCCCCCAATGACAGCAGGTTAGCACTCATCCCTTTTAGGCTTAGACATAAAAAAGCAAACAAAAGGGAAAGAGGAATGATGATTGAAACTATTAAGGTTGTTCGCCAGCTTGCCATAAACAAAAGCACAATCACGGTAACGAATACAATTCCCTCCGTTAAGTTGTGCATCACCGTGCGAGTACAGTAGCGCATCAGATTATCGCGATCATAAAATACCTCCATCTTTACATCCGATGGGAGTACATTCTCATTGATTTCTTTGATTTTATCTTTCAGCCTCGCGAGTACTTCGCTGGGATTTTCTCCTTTGCGCATCACCACAATGCCTTCCACCACATCGTCATTTTCATTTAGTCCCACCTGCCCAACCCGGGGTGCATGCGACTCTATAACGGTTGCAACATTTTTAACCAGCACCGGATTGCCATTATAACTAGCTACAATCACGTTATCGATGTCTGAAATAGAGTTAAGTAGCCCAACCCCACGCACAACATAGGCCTGCCCATTTTTCTCTATTACATCCCCGCCAACATTTAGATTTGCTTTTGAGACAGCCTCAAATAGTTCGAGTGGCGTGAGGTCGTATTTTTGAAGTTTAACCGGATCCACAGAGATCTCATAAATTTTTTCTTGTCCCCCAAAGGCTACCACATCAGCAATGCCTGGCACCGCCCTTAACTGGCGATCAATTACCCAATTCTGGATGGTTAACAACTCGCGGGTATCCCGGGACGGACTTTTTAAAACATATCGATAGATTTCACCTGTTGGACCATAAGGAGGTTGTACATCAGGCTCTACTTCATCGGGCAAGCGCACATTGCGCAACTGATTATTTACCTGCTGACGCGCAAAGAAATCCTCTACATCATCCTCAAAAATTATTTTAATTACAGAGAGGCCGAACATGGTGATGCTACGCACGTTAGTTTTGCGCTGCACACTGTTCATGGCAATTTCTATGGGGGTTGTAACAAATCGTTCTACTTCTTCTGCGCTTCGTCCATTCCATTCGGTTACAATAATAATTTGCGTATTGGTTACATCCGGAAATGCTTCAATAGGAATGTTTAAGAAGCTGAGCCAACCCGCAATTGTTAGAATCCCTACCCAAAAGAATGTGAAGAGTTTGTTTTTTAAAGAAAACCCAATGATCGATCGAATAAATTTATTCATAGTAAGGTCTCCTTAAGATTAATCGTTCAGCGCATCGTAAATCATCAGACCACTCTTAGAGATGACATGCTCATTTTCTTTTAACCCGCTGAGTATGTAGGTAACATCATCCAACTGCCGGTACACCTCAACCTGCCGCGTTTCAATATCGGTGCGGCTTTTAAAAACCATTACCCAATTTTTGCTTTTATCGAAAATGATTGATGAAGACGGAACCGCTATAAGTCTTTTGCTATCGGTAAATTTCAATGTAATGGTCGCATTCATCTCAGGCTTTAAGAGCAGATCCGGATTTTGAATTTTTACTAAAATCTTCATCGCTTTGGTACTGGGGTCAATGACATTAAAAATTCGGTCAACCCGGCCGGAGAAAATTTTGTTCGGATAGCTTATTGTTTTAACCTCGGCTTCGTAGCCAGCCATTACTTTAGAAATGTCTGATTCGTTTACATTGGCCAGTACCCATACTTCATCAATTTGGGCGATGGAAAAAATAACATCAGCTTCATCACTTCTAAGTAGTTCGTTTTGTGTAATGTCTTTATAAACTATAAATCCGCTGATGGGTGCCGTGATATCATATAAGGAGCCTTTGTGTAATCCATAAATCCGATACACTTCTTCAATTCTTTCTAATTCTGCTTTAGCTTTTAATAATTCTTTTTCAGCGGCAATTACATCTCTCTCCGAATTGATTTTCCCTTCATAAAGCTCTTTACCTACCTGCACATTTTTTTCAGCTAAAGCCATATCTGCCTTGGCATCCAGCAACTGTCGTTGGAAGTCGGCTACTTCACTGCTCCGCAAGGTTGCCAGACGTTGTCCTTGTTTCACGTAATCACCTAGCTCAACGTGAATTTCCAGTACGTTGCCACTCATAATGGGATAAATGCTAGCTTGTTTACTGTTATCGGCAGCTATCTTCCCGAAAAGCTTCAATTCATTTTTAACATCCTGTATGGTTGCGTTTGTAAACTCACAGCGTTCCATCATCGTATCACTAATCGAAAAGGCAATGGCATCCTCTTCGGGATGATGAGATTTGCAACCCAACAAAAGAGAAAATAAGAAGAGTGTTGAGAGTTTTATGTAGTCCGTTTGTATCATCTTAATAGATTTTGGAGGCTGTAGCAAGATTTATTTTCATAGCAGAGTTGGCCAGATTAGTTTTCACGCGTTCGTACTCATCCAGCGATTCGTTGTATGCTTCAAAGAAGTCAACAAACTCGAGGATTGAGATATTTCTTTTTTGAAAATTGGTGTTAACCCCCTGAAAGACCACGTCAAAGTCTTCCGTGTAGTAGCTTTTTATTTTGTTATACTCGACTATACTCAATTTTAATGTTTGCCAGGCTGCAAATACATCGGTTTGAACTTCTCTGGTTTTTTGCTGCTGGTAGAGGTCAGCTGTATTGGTTCCGTATTCAGCCGCTTTAATATTCCCCCGATTGCGATTCCACAAGGGCAACGGAATGTTAACACCAACATTCATCTGATTGTGGAAGGCTCCCCCGCGCTGATCGTAAGAGGTATTGACAGCCACATCAGGAATGGCTAATTTTTTTTGATACTTTAAGTTTAACAGGGCAATGGCCTCCTGCTGATAAGCCTCCTTTAAATCTGGTCGTTGATCCAGGGCTGTTGCTAACAATTCATCATATTCTTTTAAAGCGGTTAATCGATCAAGTTCACTCTTATCTATTTTGGGGATCAGGTAGTTGTTTACCTGCAGCAGCAATTGAATTTTCTGTTGTTCATTAAAATAGTCGCCAGCCAGTAAAGATTTATCATTATTTATTTTGAAGTAAACTGACTTAAGTCGGATTACATCTTTCGCAGGAATATTCCCTCGCTTGGACTGTATCTCAAAAGAGTTGATTAATGTATCCAACAACTCTAGTTGACGGGCATACTTGCCGAGCGTATTGATTTGGCCATTAATTGTATAATAACTTGTGTGCAGTTGGTATCGCAGGTTTCTTAATAGATCCTCCAATTCAAGTTCGGCTACCTGTTTGTTTTGCCGGGCAAGCTCAATTTCTGTTTTTCGTTTTCCTCCAAGCAAAATCAATTGTTCGATAGCAAAGGCTTTTTGTCCCGATTGTCCGGCATGAAATACTTTCTGATTTTCAGGATCAAGCGCGTTTATATCGGCAGTAAATAATGGATTCGGATAACTTTTTGCCTGTAGAATCAGCGCTTCCTGCGCACTTACATTATACGCTTGCGCCAGTAACAGGAGGTTGTTTTTAAGAAACAGACTATCGACTTGACTTAATGTAAGCGATACCTTATCCTGACTGATGCAGATTATTGGTAACGCCAGAAAGAAAATGAAAGGCTTTAAAAATTTCATGGCCCAACATTACAGGCCACAACCTTAATATTTCCTTAAGACTCCTAAGTTTTAGCTTAAGCCCTCTTTAATTTTAGGCTAAACGAATTTAATCCTTCGTTTGATATCGCATAAGTGATCTCCCCCTCGTGGAGTCGGGTGATTTTGGCAACCATCACCAACCCCAGGCCAATGCCTATTTTGTTACGACTATTTTGTCCCCGAAAAAAATACTCAAACAGCCTTCCTTGTTCAGCCAGGCTAAGAGTAGCACCGCTGTTCGTTATTTCAATTATGAGGTTATCCCCCACCGCTACAATTTCTACTTTCACCGTATGATCCTCAGAATATTCAATGCCATTCTTAATTAAATTTAGAAAGGCAATGGACAACATTCGTTTATTGCCCATAGTATTAAGTTCTTCAATATCTTTTACCTTCTCATGAATGGCGAGTTCCAGTCTTGCATTTGGATTTAATGGTTTTAAACTCTCGAATATTTCAAAAATGATCTCATCAACCCGAAGCAGCTCTTTAGAGAGTTGATCCTTGTTTGTTTCAAACTTCGAGATATCAAGTAAGGTATTAATTACGGATGCCATTTGCATCAATCCATTTTTCTGAAATTCAAAATAACCTTCCCAACGCTCACGGTCCGGATCATTCATCATTCGCTCCATATTTGAAATGAGCACCGCAATAGGTGTTTTAAGCTCATGCGAAATGTGGTGAATCAGATTCTTTTGATAATTATACGATTGTTCAACATTGGCCAGCATACTATTAAAACTTTTAGCCAGTGAAGCAATTTCATCATCTGTGGCTGGAACCGTAATATGCGAAAGGTCATTAATGTTCTTATTACTAACCTCTGTAGTTAATTGAGTAATAGGGTCGGTAATTTGTTTGGATAGGTAAAGGGCGATTCCAATCTCGAGTAACAAAGCAAATACAAAAACACCTACAAGCAGTATAGCAAGAAAATTAAGTTTCCCTTTTCCATATAGATCATTGGCCTTGGCAATTGCATAAAATGTTTTGCCTTTATCATCCATGCGGTGCGCATATACATCATAATCGCCTTCGCGATAAGCAATTTCGATTTCATCAGTTTTGAGTTGATCTAATATCTCTTTTGAGAAAGGGATTACAATATCATCAACGCTACTGTAAATCATATGTCCCGCAGAATCAAAAAGCAGGATTTTCTCATCATATAAATTATTGATGGTGGTTTCGTCCAACGCCTGCAAAAGGTCGTGATCAATTTCCTTTACATCTATCAGTAAACGTAATGTGGTTATCGTTTTTTCTTTCAGCCGTTGAGCAAATTCTTGTTCGCGATACTCTGCCATGCTAAAAAATACGATCAGCATAGTTATCCCTAACACAATCCCAAAAGTGATGGAGAAAAAAAGAATTATTTTCTTTCTAAGATTCATCTGGCTTCTCATTTAGGTAATAACCAAATCCTGGCCGGGTATGGATGAGTTTTTCATTGTGCCCCTTATCAATCTTGTTGCGAATGGAATTAATAAACACTTCAATCGTGTTCGTGTTTACCTCAACTCGGGTTCCCCAAATTTTTTCAATCAAATCCTTTTTGGAAACCGTATTTCCATTGGATGAGGCGAGTAGCACAAGAATATCAAACTCTCTGGCCGTAAGCTTAATTTTTTCTCCATCACGAATGACTTTTTTTAATCCAAGGTCAATGGATAAACCGGCTATTGATAGGATTGGAGAAATTTCAGCATTTAAAGGTCTTCTTTTTAACAACGCCCGAATGCGAGCCAACAACTCTTTGAAGTAAAACGGTTTTGTTAAATAGTCGTCCGCTCCGCTCTCAAATCCAGTCACTTTATCTTCCGCTTCATCGAAGGCTGTAAGAAAAAGTATCGGTGTATTGACGCCATGGCTGCGAATAGATTTACAAACCTCTAATCCATTCTTTCCAGGCATGTTTATATCGAGTACAATACAGTCGTAGGCGTTTCGCACAATCATTTTTTCAGCAAGCAATCCATCATAAACTGCCTCGGTTAAAAAGCCTTCCTCCTGCAGTCGCAATTTCAAGTCTGTAGAAATATTTATGTCATCCTCGGCAATCAGTATTTTTTGCATTACTCTATTTCTTAACTAAGCTCTTATATCGAAAGCAATCTACAAGATGGTCATTAACCAATCCGCAGGCTTGCATGTGCGAATAAATTACGGTGCTACCCACAAACTTGAATCCTCGTTTAATTAAGTCCTTGCTGAGTGCATCCGATTCTTTTGTAGTAGGGGCAA